>DAOUCL010000195.1:0-16192 GCA_034432015.1 Dehalococcoidia bacterium | reverse complement strand
TCCACCACCACCGTCTGCCCGGTGATGTAACGGGCCTCGTCGCTGGCCAGAAAAAGGACCACGGCCGCCACCTCCTCCGGGGTGCCCACCCGGCCGAGGGGGATGAGGCGGGCGAAACGCTCCCGGACCTCGGCCGGCATGGGGGTGGGCTTCGAATCGATTATACCCGGGGCCACCGCGTTCACCCGCACCTTCGGGGCCCACTCCAGGGCGAGCCGGCGGGTGAGCATGACCACCCCGGCCTTTGCCGCCCCGTAGGCGGCGGAAATCTCGTAGCCGGGCCGGGGATGAAGGCCGCCCCCCGAAGCCAGGTTGACGACCACCCCGCCCGCCGGCCGGGTCAGCATCAGCCGGGCGGCCGCCTGGCAGCAGAAAAACACCGCCGAAAGGTTAACCCCCAGGACGTGCCCCCACTCCTCGGCCGAGAGCTCCAGGGCCGGGGTTCGGGTGAAGACGGCGGCATTGTTGACCAGGATATCCAGGCCCCCAAACCGGGCGGCGACCCCGGCGAAGAGGGCCTCCACCTGGGAAAGGTCGGCCAGGTCGGCCCGAAAGAGCTCGGCCTCGCCCCCGAGTCCCCGGATGGCCCCGACCACCGCCCGGGCCCCCGCCTCCGACCGGTTATAATGCACCCCGACCCGGACGCCCTGTTCGGCCAGGGCCAGGGCAACGGCCCGGCCGATGCCCCGCCCCGCCCCCGTCACCAGGGCGATTCGGCCCCGCAGGGAAGGGTAGACCGCCATTCTGGATCAGTCTACGTTACGGTCCTCCCCCGCCGCAACGGCCGGCCCTACCCCAAACCTTGACGGCGGCGGGGCCGCTGGCCCAATATTAAAGCCGGTGCCGGCCATGCCCACCGAAAACGACCGGGCCATCAAACTCGGCCACCCGTCCTACGTCTGGGGCTTCGGCCAAGAACGGCGCTTTAAGCTCCTCGCCGAAGCCGCCGGGCCCCTGGCCGGGGCCCGGGTCCTGGATATCGGCTGCGGCATCGGGGCCTTCCTCGGCCGCTTCCAAAAGGTCACACCCGCTGTCTTCGGGGTGGAAGTGGACCGGGAGCGGGCAGTTCTGGCCGGCCGGGTGGTGCCGGCCGTGGTCCAAGGGGTGGGGGAGTGCCTGCCCTTTAAGGCCGAGGTTTTCGACCTGGCCCTCCTCCACGAGGTGTTAGAGCACGTGGACGACGACCGGCAGGTGCTGGCCGAGGCCTGGCGGGTGCTCCGGCCGGGGGGCCGGCTGGTGATTTTCGTTCCGAACCGGCTCTGGCCGTTCGAAACCCACGGCATCTTCTGGGGGGGCAGATATCGTTTCGGCAACTACCCTTTTGTTAACTACCTGCCCGACCCCCTCCGCAACCGCCTGGCACCCCACGTCCGGGTCTACACCCGGGGGCGGCTCCGCCGGCTGCTGGCCGGCCTGCCCGGCCGGGTCGTCGTCCACCGGGGGGTATTTCCCGGGTTCGATAAGCTCGCCGGCCGAAGCCGGCTGCTGGCCGGCCTGCTTCGGCTTTTCCTTCACGCCCTGGAGCGCACCCCGGCCCACCGGTTCGGCCTTTCCCACTTTGTTGTTTTGGTCAAGGACCCGGCCGATTTCCCGAAAACTTCACCGACGCACCCGGAAACCTGGGCCGGCGGCGCGAACGGACCGGCGGCCACTTCCCACATTTTCTAGCCCGGCAGGGAAAAAATTCCGGCGGGGGCGATTCGGCCTTTGCTTCACCGTTTTGTAGCCTCCCCGGCCCCAAACCGGGCGGGCCGGTTTGGGCGGATGGCAAGGCGACCGGGGGCCGAACCCGGTAATGGTTCCCGCCTTTTACCAAATTCTGGCGAAATTTTTACCGAATCTTTACCCCTTTGGGCCGGAGGGCCGTTAACCTCAAGGGGTTGGCCCTGGGGAACGGGGTTACGGCCACGGTTCCGTAATACTTAAATGGGAGGGGAAGAGGATGCCGGAGCGTGAAACCCAAATCAGCGGCCACACCGGACAGGTTGCCCCCAAAAGCGGCGAGTACCGCTGCGAAGAACACCCCGAGCAAACCATCACCCTGGACGAGGGCGAACGGTTTCCGCCGTGCCCTTCGGGCCGGCACGGGGCTAACTGGATTTTAGTTACCCAGCGCGGCCGCAAGTAGCGGCCGGTCGCCGCCGTAGCCTTGTTCCCCAGGGTCTTACACGTAGTTTTCCACCTCGGCCCGAACTCGCCCGATGAACTCGTCGACGGGCATCGGGCCCAGGTTCTCCCCGGTCCGGAGGCGGACGGCCACCGTCTGCGATTCCACCTCCCGGTCGCCGACGACCAGCATGTAGGGTATCTTCTGAAGCTGGGCGTCCCGAATCTTCTGGTTCATCCGGTCGGGGCGGTCGTCCGTCTCAACCCGAAGCCCCGCCGCCCGAAGCCGCCCCTCGACCTGGTAGGCGTAGTCCAGGTGGCGGTCCGTTATCGGGATGATGACGGCCTGAACGGGGGCCAGCCAGACGGGAAATGCCCCGGCGTAGTGCTCGACCAGGATTCCGAAGAACCGTTCCATTGAGCCCAGGAGGGCCCGGTGAACCATGATGGGCCGGTGCTCCCGGCCGTCGGGGCCGGTGTACTTCAGGTCGAAACGCTCCGGCAGGTTGAAGTCGAGCTGGACGGTGGTGCACTGCCAGGCCCGGCCGATGGCGTCCCGGAACCAGAGGTCCACCTTCGGCCCGTAGAAGGCCCCGCCCCCCTCGTCGACCTTGAAGGCGAGGCCCCGGTCCCGGAGGGCCTGCCGGAGGGCCTCGGTGGCCCGGTCCCAGTCCTCGGCCCTGCCGACGAACTTTTCCGGCCGGGTCGCCAGGTAGACCTCGAACTCCTTAAACCCGAAGGCTTCCCAGAGGCGGAAGTTAAGGTCGAGGACCCCGATAATCTCGGCCTCGGTCTGGTCGGGGCGGCAGAAGATGTGGGCGTCGTCCTGGGTGAACCCCCGCACCCGCAGGAGGCCGTGGAGCACCCCGGACCGCTCGTAACGGTAGACCGTGCCCAGCTCCCCCAGCCGGATGGGAAGTTCCCGGTAAGACCTTACCCGGCTCTTGTAAATATAAATATGGAAGGGGCAGTTCATCGGCTTTAGGTAATATTTCTGACCCTCCACCTCGATGGGGTCGTACATGTTCTCCCGGTAAGTCTCCAGGTGGCCGCTGATTTCCCAGAGCCGGGCCCGGCCGATGTGGGGGGTGTAAACCAGCTCATAGCCTGCCTCCCGGTGGAGGCGCCGCCAGAGGTCCTCGACCAGCTGCCGGATTCGGCCCCCTTTGGGGTGCCAGAGAATGAGGCCCGCCCCCACCTCCTCGGGGTGGATACTGAAGAGGTCCAGCTCCCGGCCGAGCCGCCGGTGGTCCCGGCGGGCCGCCTCCTCCAGCCGCTTCAGGTAGGCCTCAAGCTCCCCTTCGGTCTCAAAGGCCGTGCCGTAGATGCGCTGCAGCATCGGCCGACGCTCGTCCCCCCGCCAGTAGGCCCCGGCCACGCTCAGCAACTTAAAAGCCCTAATCTTACCGGTAGATTCCACGTGGGGACCCCGGCAGAGGTCCACGAACTTGCCGTGGCGGTAGATGCTCACCTTCTCGTCCGGGATTTCCTCCAGAATCTCCAGCTTAAACGGCTGGTCGGCGAAGAGCCGCCGGGCCTCCTCTTTGGTAATCTCTTCCCGGACGAAGGGGTAATCGGCGGCGATGATCTCCCGCATTTTGGCCTCGATCCGCTCCAGGTCCTCGGGGGTGAGGGGTCGGGGCAGCTTGAAATCGTAGTAAAAGCCGTCTTCGATGGGCGGGCCGATGGCCAGTTTGGCCTCCGGGAAAAGCTCCAGGACCGCATCGGCCATCACGTGGGCGGCCGAGTGCCGCAAGGGGTCCAGCGGCGACTTGACCTTGATTTCGCCCGTCATTTCGCCCATGGCGCCTTACCTCCGTAAAAAAATTCGCCTCTGCCCTTGGGGCGAGAGGCGATGCCCGCGGTTCCACCCAAGTTCTTCCGGCCCACGGCCGGAAGCCCTCATTGGGGGCCGCTAACGGGGCCCCCGCCGGCCGAGCCTACTCCCGGGGCGGTTTCGGTCGGCGGCTCCGAGGCGGTTTTCACCGGGGTGAGGCCGGGGCGTTTTCAGCCCGAGACGCCCCGTCTCTGGGGCCGTCCCGCCGGCTACTCGTCCTCTTCGCAGCCTTTGACAGTCGTGTATAATTAAAAGACCTGCCGGATGGCAGGGTGGGCGGCAGAGGACTCGAACCTCTGACCTCAGCGATGTCAACGCTGCGCTCTAACCGGCTGAGCTAGCCGCCCGTCCCAAAAAGATGATAAACACCCGAAACCTACAAAGTCAAGCGGGAGGTGGTGCGAGGTGACCGGGAGGAAAACCGACCGGCCTTCGGCCTTTGCCTGGGATGAGTCTGAGGCCGGGCCGGCCGAGACCCCGAACCCCGAAGATGGGCCGGCATCAGACGAGCCCGCGGATATCGTTGGGGCTTACCTGCGGGATATATCCCGGCTCAGGCTTCTTACCCCCGAAGAGGAGCAGACCCTCGGCCGCCTCATCAGTGAGGCCCAGGAGGCCGAGCCGAAGCTGGCCTCGGGCCGGTTCGACCCCGAAGAGCGGGCCGGGCTGGAGGCGGCGGTGGCCCGCGGGGCGGAGGCCCGCCGGCAACTGCTTGAGGCGAACCTGCGGCTGGTGGTAAGCATCGCCAAGCGCTACGTCGGCCACGGCCTTCCCCTCCCCGACCTGATTCAGGAGGGTACCATCGGCCTTACCCGGGCCACCGAAAAGTTCGACTACCGGCGGGGCTTTAAGTTCAGCACCTACGCCACCTGGTGGGTCCGGCAGGCGATAAGCCGGGCCCTGGCCGACCAGGGGCGCACCATCCGCCTCCCCATCCACGTGGTCGAGGACGTAAGCCGGCTCCGACGCAAGCGGCTGGAGCTTTGCCAGGCCCTGGGCCGGGAGCCCACCAATGAGGAGGTGGCCCGGGCCCTTGACCTGCCCACCGAGCGGGTGGACGAGCTGGTTCAGGCGATGACCCAGCCGGTATCCCTCGAGGCCCAGGTCGGGGACGACGAAGGGGCTACCCTGGCCGACCTGATCCAGGACCCGAACGGTGTGGAGCCGTCCGATGCCATGGCCAACACCTTTCTGCGCCAGCAACTGGAGGCGATCCTGGCCCAGCTTGGGCCCAGGGAGCAGCTGGTGCTGCGCCTGCGCTACGGCCTAGACGGGGGCGGCGGAATGACCCTCGAAGAGGTGAGCCGGGTGCTTAACACCACCCGGGAGCGGGCCCGTCAGATCGAAAGCCGGGCCCTGCGCAAGCTCCGGGACCCCAAGCTCAAACAAAGCTTCGAAGACTGCTGAAAGGGCAGGCCGGCCGCCGGCTAGGCCGGGCAACGGCAACGTTTAAAAGCCGGCCACAACGGCGTCGCCGATAACGAGCAGGACCAGTCTTTTCCGGCACAGCTTTTCGGCTTCGGGACCGACCTCACGGCCAGCTACGGCCGCCAGGGCCGGGACCCCAAAGCTACGACCGGTGTTCACGGCGGCCTCGCCGCCCAAGACTATCAATCATCCTCTAGAAGCTCGAGGAGCTGGCGGGTTATCAGGGCGGTGGCCCCGAAGATGCGGTGGCCCCGGTAGTAATAAGTTGGGGCGAGAATCCACTCGCCCCGGACCTGGCGGGGTTCTAAGACCACGTTTTCGGGCTTGAGAAGCTCCCCCAGGGGGACCTCGATAATTTCGGCCACCTCCGTCGGGTTGGGCCGGAAGGGGTAGGGGCCGTCCACCACCCCCACTACCGGGGTGACGATGAAGTTGCTCCGGGTTATGACCTCGTCCAGCTGCCCTAAAACCTCCACGTCGGCCGGGTTCACCCCGACCTCTTCCCAGGTCTCCCGCAGGGCGGTCGAAATCGGGTCGGAATCCCCCGCCTCGCAGGCCCCGCCCGGGAATGAAATCTCCCCCTTATGGTGCAGGACCTGGTCGGTGCGGCGGGTGTAAACCAGCCTGGGCCCGTCCGGGTACCGGACGATGAGGACCAAGACGGCCGCCCGGGCGTAGCCGGCTTCGGGGCCGAGAAACCGGGCCGGGGGGCGGCGGCGCAACACCTCGGCCAGCTTCCCCAGCGGGGCCGGCCGCAGGATCATCCCGGAACGAGCCCTTCCCCCCGGAAGACTTTACGGGCCTCCTCAAAGGTGAGGTCCGGCGGCGGGATGATGACGTCCGAGGGGGCGAGCTCCTCGGCCGGCAGCCGCTCACCCCGGCTCCGGACCCACTCGATGAGCTCCCGGAAACGGGTGTAAAAGGCGGCTTCGTCCCCGGCCTCCACCAGCCGGACCAGGTCGTTGTCTAACCCGTTAAGATACCTGGCGGCGTCGGCGTTAAGCCGGTACTGACCTTCCCCGGATATTCGGACGATCAACCTTCACCCTCCTTAAGGGCCGGCCGCTGGCCGGATTGAAGTTCGGCTTTAAGACGGGCCAGCTCCGCCTCCACCCCCGCCTGGAGCTGGGCCTGCCCCAGCTCCCGCTCCAGGGCGTCCCGGCCCGTCAGGTAATCGGGCAGGGCCCCCACCGCCAGCAGCTCGTCGATGGCCTCGGCCCGGGCCTTAAGGCGGGCCGTCTTCTCCTCGGCCCGCTCGATGGCCAGGCCCACGTCAGCCAGCTCCTCCGAAAGGCCCGTGATGGCCTCGTTGATCCGGGCCTGGGCCTCGGCGGCGCTGTACTGGGCCTTGATGATCTCCTTGCGGGTCCGGAAGGCCTCCACCTTCTGGCGCAGCCGCTGTTCGGCCTCGATGAGCCGGTTCTGCTGCTCGGCCAGCTCCCGAATCTGGTCTTCCAGGGCGGCGATCTGCTGCTGGGCGAAAACCTTTCGCTCCAGGGCCAGCCGGGCCAGGTCTTCCCGGCCGGCCTGAAGGGCCTGGCGGGCCTGCTCGTCCAGCCGGTTGAGCTGGTTTTCCAGGCTGGCCAGCTGGGCCTCCAGCCGGCGCTTGGCGGCCACCACGTTCACCATGTTCATCCGGACCTTCTGCAAAAGCTCCAGCTGCCGCTGGTAGGCGTACTCGAGGGTTTCTTCGGGGTTTTCGGCCCCGGAGAGCAAGGCGCTTATCTTCGCCCGGATGATGGTCATCATCTGTCCGAGAAGGCTCATCTTTCCCTCCCTTATCCGGCCGTTTGGAACCCATCCGCCTTAAGGCATTATACGCCATTGGCCGCGGCCAATGGCGTATAATCCCTAGAGGTTAACCCGCGCCGAGGAGTCCGAGGTGAACCACTGGCAGGAGCTTGAGCGCCGCTATTACCTTCAGGTGGCCCGCCGCCTACCGGTCACCCTGGTTCGGGGCCAGGGGGCCCGGGTCTGGGACGACAAGGGCAAAGAGTATTTAGATTTCGTCGCCGGCTGGGCCGTCAATAATCTGGGCCACTGCCATCCGGCCGTGGTCGAGGCCATCACCGAGCAGGCCCGAACCCTCATCCACACCTCAAACCAGTTCTACACCATACCCCAGATAAAGCTGGCCCAGCTTCTGGTGGAGAATTCGGTTTTCGACCGGGTCTTTTTCTGCAACAGCGGGGCTGAGGCCAACGAGGGGGCGGTCAAGCTCGCCCGCAAATACGGGCGGCTCCGGCGCAACGGCGCCTACGAGGTGGTCACCGCCCTAAATTCCTTCCACGGCCGGACCCTGGCCATGGTGGCGGCCACGGGCAAGCCCCACTACCAGGAGCCCTTCAAGCCCCTGCCTCCCGGCTTCGTGAACGTACCCTTCAACTCCTTGGAGGCCATTCAGGCCGCCACCAACGAGCGGACCTGCGCCGTGATGCTGGAGCTAATCCAGGGGGAGGGGGGTGTCTACGAGGCCGACCCCGAATACGTTCAAGGGGTGAGCCGCTGGTGCCGGGAAAACGGCCTGCTCTTCATCGTCGACGAGGTTCAGACCGGCATCGGCCGGACGGGCACCCTTTTCGCCTACCAGCAGTACGGGGTCGAGCCCGACGTGATGACCCTGGCCAAGGGGCTGGGGGGCGGGGTCCCCATCGGGGCCTTTCTGGTAAAAGAAGAGGCGGCCGTCCTGGAGCCCGGCGACCACGGCTCCACCTTTGGGGGAAACCCCCTCGTCTGCGCCGCCGGCTTTGCCACTTTAAAATACGTTATCGAAAATAACATCCCCGAAAATGCCGCCCGGGTCGGCGCCTACCTGAAGGCCCGGCTTAACGACCTCCGTTCCCGGTACGAGTGGGTAACCGAGGTGCGGGGCCGGGGGCTGCTCCTGGCGGTGCAGTTCGACCGGGAGGTCTCGGAGCGGGTCGTTCTGGGCTGTCTCGAGGCCGGCCTGCTGGTGAACGGGGTCACCCCCTCGGCCATCCGGCTGATGCCCCCCCTTATCATCACCGAGGCCGAGGCCGACGAGGCCGTCGCCATCCTCGACTCGGTCCTGGCCCGGGTGGGCCGGGAGGCCGGAGGCTAGGCCCGGACGAAAAACTTTTGCGAGGAAAATAGCCATGGCGGGGAAGGTTGTTCTGGCCTACAGCGGCGGACTAGACACGTCGGTGGCCATCCGCTGGATTCAGGAAAAATACGGCCTAGACGTCGTCGCCCTAACAATAGATTTGGGCAACGAGAAGGACCTTAAGGCCGTCCAGGAAAAGGCCCTGCGCATCGGGGCGGTTAAGGCCCTGGTAGTCGACGCCAAGGACCTGTTTGTTAAATATTTCGTCTTTCCGGCCCTTCAGGCCAACGCCCTTTACCAGGGCAAGTATCCCCTGGCCACGGCCCTGGCCCGGCCCCTGATCGTAAAGCTTCTGGTGGACGTGGCCCGGGAGGAGGGGGCGGTGGCGGTGGCCCACGGCTGCACGGGCAAGGGCAACGACCAGGTGCGCTTCGACGTGGGGATTATGACCCTGGCCCCCGATTTAAAGGTCATCGCCCCGGTCCGGGAGTGGCGGATGACCCGGGACGAGGAGATCGAGTACGCCGCCCGCCACGGCATCCCCGTCCCGGCCACGGTTGAGAGCCCCTATTCGGTGGACCAGAACCTTTGGGGCCGCAGCATCGAGGCCGGCGTCCTGGAGGACCCCTGGGCCGAGCCACCCGAAGAGGTCTTCGCCTGGACCCGCAACCCCGCCGATGCCCCCGACGAGCCGGCCTACCTGGAGATTGAGTTCGAACGGGGCATCCCCGTCGCCCTCAACGGGGAAGCCCTGGACGGGGTGGTCCTCATCGACCGGCTCAACCGCATCGCCGGGGAGCACGGCGTCGGCCGCATCGACCACATCGAGGACCGGGTGGTGGGGATCAAGTCCCGGGAGGTTTATGAGGCCCCGGCGGCCACGGTGCTTATTACCGCCCACCAGGACCTGGAGCAGATCACCTTAAGCAAAGACCAGCTGCGCTTTAAAGCCCTGGTAAGCCAGGCTTACGCCGAGATGGTCTATAGCGGCCTCTGGTACAGCGCCTTCCACCAGGACCTAGCCGCCTACATCCAGTCCTCCCAGCGGTTCGTCAACGGCACCGTCCGGGTAAAGCTTCACAAGGGGACCTGCCGGGTGGTGGGCCGCAAGTCGCCCAACCCCCTCTACAGCTTCGCCCTGGCCACCTACGACCGGGCGGACCAGTTCGACCACTCGGCGGCGGTGGGCTTTATTAAATTGTGGGGCCTCCAGACCCAGGTCCAGGCCCAGACCCAGTTTCTGGCCCAGCCGGAGGCCGCCCAGAGCCTCTTGCCGCCCCGGGCCGAGGCCGAAGAGTAGGCCATGGCCACCGCCTGGGGCGGCCGGTTTGAGCGGCCCCCGGCCGAGCAGGTCTTAAAGTTTACGGCCTCGGTGGACTTCGACCGGCGGCTCTACCGGCAGGACATCGCCGGCAGTATCGCCCACGCCCGGATGCTGGCCCGCCAGGGCATCATCCCGGCCGAGGACTGCGACCTCATCGTCCGGGGCCTGGAGGAGATTCGGGCCGAAATCGAGCGGGGCGAATTCCCCTTCCGGCCCGAGCTGGAAGACATCCACCTCAACATCGAGGCCCGGCTTCGGGAGAAGGTCGGGGAGGCGGCCGGCCGCCTCCACACCGCCCGCTCCCGCAACGACCAGATCGCCCTGGACCTGCGGCTCTATCTCAAAGAGGCGATCTGCCAGACGGCCGACCAGATCCGGGCCCTCCAGGGGGTCCTCCTCGACCTGGCCGAGGCCCACCTGGAGACGGTGGCCCCGGGGTATACCCACCTCCAGCGGGCCCAGCCGGTCCTGCTGGCCCACCACTTCCTGGCCTACTACGAGATGCTGGACCGGGACCTGGACCGCTACGCCGACGCCTACCGGCGAACGGACGTAATGCCCCTGGGGAGCGGGGCCCTGGCCGGGGTTCCGTATCCCATCGACCGGGAGTTCGTCGCCCGGGAGCTGGGCTTCGGCCGGATAAGCCGCAACAGTATCGACGCCGTTTCCGACCGGGACTTTATTGTGGATTACCTGAGCGCCTCCGCCGTCTTAATGATGCACCTTTCCCGCCTGGCAGAGGAGCTGGTGCTGTGGAGCACGGCCGAATTTGGGTTCGTCGAAATCGACGACGCCTACGCCACGGGCAGTAGCATCATGCCCCAGAAGAAAAATCCCGACGTGGCCGAGCTTATCCGGGCCAAAACCGGCCGGGTCTACGGCCACCTCCAGGGCCTGCTGGTGGTCCTTAAGGGCCTCCCCCTGGCCTACAACCGGGACCTCCAGGAGGATAAAGAGCCCCTCTTCGATACGGTGGATACGGTCCTGGCCTGCCTGCCCCTGATGGCCGGGATGCTGGCCACCCTTAAAATCGACCGGGCCCGCCTGGCCCGGGCGGCCGAGGAGAGCTACGCCCTGGCCACCGACCTGGCCGATTACCTGGTGGGGAAAGGGGTACCCTTCCGGGAGGCCCACCAGACAGTGGGCCGGCTGGTAAAGTATGCGGCCGCCCGGAAGAAGACCTTCGCCGAGCTTACGCTGGAAGAATACCGGACGTTTTCCGAAAAGTTCGAAGCCGACGTGTTTGACATAACCGTAGAAAGGGCGATTGCGGCCCGGGACGTGCCCGGGGGAACGGCCCCGGGCCGGGTTCGGGCCGCCCTGGCCGAGGCCCGGGCCCGGCTGGCCGCCGACCGGCGCCCCCGCGGGGCCTGAGGCCGGCCTCCAACGGACCTGCCCAAATGCTTCGGCCTTTGGCCCACCTCATCTACCGGTTCCGGTACCCGGTGGTGGCCGGCTGGGTCCTCCTGCTGGCCGTCGGGGCCCTCTTCGCCCCCCGGGCCCCGGCCATTTTGAAGCCCGGGGGGATCGAGGTGGCCGACAGCCCCGCCCTGCGGGCCCGGGACATCCTGGTCGAAAAATTCGACGCCCCCCGGGAGGTCCTTATCGTCGTCTTAACCGGGCCGGGCGGGGCCGCCGACCCCGAGCTTAAAGAAACGGCCGCCCGGCTGGCCGACAGGCTCCGAACCCTGCCCACCGTTAAGGCCGTTTCGGAGGCCCAGACGGGGCGGGCCGGCCGGTCGCTGTATTTGCTGGTGAATCTGGATGCCTCCCTGGACCGGGCGATGGGCCTGGTCCCGGAAGTGAACGCCGCCCTGGAGCAGAGCCTGCCGCCGGCGGGCCGGATTCGGGCCTACCTGACCGGGGGACCGGCGGTCTACCGGGCCTTTACGGACGTGACGGAGGAGGACCTGCGCCGGGCCGAGCTTTACACCTTCCCCGTTGCCATGTTGGTTTTACTTTTTGTTTTCGGGTCGGTGGTGGCCGCCGTGATGCCTCTGGCGGTGGGGCTGGCCGCCGTTACCATCACCTTAGCCGCCCTTTTCGGCCTGGGCCACCTTACGGACGTCTCCGTCTTTGCCCTCAACACCGCCTCCATGGTGGGGCTGGGGGTGGCCATCGACTATTCCCTCCTGATCGTAAGCCGCTTCCGGGAGGAGCTGGCCGCCAACCCCCTCCCGGAAGCCCTGGCCCGGACGGTGGAGACGGCCGGGGAGGCGGTCCTCTTTTCGGGCCTGGCGGTGGTCATCGGCTTAAGCGGCCTGCTTTGGGTGGGGTTCAGGTTTATCCAGTCCATCGGCCTGGCCGGGGCCATCGTCGTAGCCGTCTCCATCGGGGCGGCCCTTACCCTGCTTCCGGCCTTGCTGGGGATCCTCGGCCCGAGGATCAACCTGCTGACGGTGGCCCGGCCCCGGGCGGCCGAGCGGTTCTGGGGAGCCCTGGCCCGGTGGGTGGTTCGGCGGGCGGCGGTGGTTTTCCTGGCGGTAACGGCCCTGCTTCTGGGCCTGGCCTCCCCGGTCCGGCGGATGGAGGTGGGGGTGCCGGGGGTCGAGAACCTGCCGGCCCACGTCCCGGCCCGGGTGGGCTGGGAGCTCTTCCAAGCCGAGGTCCCCGAGCAGGAGGCCTCCCCCCTGCTGGTGGTGGTCCGGACCGGTTCGCCCTGGCTTACCCAGGAAAAGCTCAACGGCCTTTTTGAACTCACCCAAAAGGTTGCGGCCGACCCCGGCGTCGACCGGGTCCAGGGGCTCACCACCCTGGTGCCCGGGGCCGACCCGGCCCGGTTGGGTCAGATTCTGGCCCTTCAGGCCATCCGACCAGACCCCCAGCTTTCGGCGGCTATAAGCCGCTTTTACCGGGACGACGTCTTCGTTTTCCGGGTCATTCCGAAGGACCCGCCCGGCTCCCAGGCGGCCCGGGCGCTGGCCGACCGCCTTCAGGCCCTGCCGGTGCCCAACGGCTGGGAGCTGCTGGTGGGCGGGCAGAGCGCCGGGGAGCGGGATTTTATCGAGCGGCTGTACGGGGATTTTCCCAAGGCGGTGGCCTTCGTCCTGGCCCTTATGTACCTGGTTCTGCTGGTTACCTTTCGGTCGGCAATATTGCCCCTTAAGGCCGTCATAATGAACAGCCTCTCCATCCTGGGGGCCTACGGGGTGCTCGTTTTGATTTTTCAAGATGGGCGGCTTGCCGGCCTGCTCAATTACACCCCCACCGGCTGGGTGGACGCCATCGTGCCGGTGCTCATGTTTTGCGTCCTCTTCGGGTTGAGCATGGACTACGAGGTCTTTCTTTTGAGCCGGATTCGGGAGGAGTACTTGGCCGGCGGGGACAACAACGGGGCGGTGGCAGCCGGGCTGGAGAAGACCGGCCGGATCGTGACCAGCGCCGCGTTTATTTTAATTATCGTAGCCCTCTCCTTCAGCCTCGGGGGGCTTCTCACCATTAAGAAGATGGGGGTCGGGTTGGCTGTGGCCATCGCCCTGGACGCCAGCATCGTCCGGGCCCTCCTGGTGCCGGCCACGATGGCTTTACTCGGCCGCTGGAACTGGTGGCTTCCCTTCAGAAAAATAGGGTAAAAACTATTAACAAAACGGTCATGAAGCTTGCGGCGTCGATCCTTTCGGCGGATTTCGGCCGGCTTGAGGAGCAGATCCGGGAGGCCCTTGCCGGCGGCTGCGACTGGGTCCACTTTGACGTGATGGATGGGTTTTTCGTCCCCCAGATAAGCCTTGGGGTGCCCATTGTGGCCACCTTAAGGCCCCGCTTCGACGCCCCTTTTGACGTCCACCTGATGGTGGGGCGGCCCGAGCATCAGGTGGAGAAGTTTATCGAGGCCGGGGCCGACCTGATTACCTTCCACTGGGAGGCCACGGCCCACCCCCACCGCCTGGCCCGGCTTATTCGGGAGGCGGGGCGGCGGGCCGGGATCGCCGTAAACCCGGGCACGCCCGTGGAGGTTTTAACCGACCTGCTCGAGGAAGTGGACGTGGTGCTGGTGATGTCGGTGGACCCCGGGTATGCCGGGCAGGCCTTTCTGCCCCGGAGTCTGGGGCGGATCCGGCGGCTGCGGCGGCTCGTCGAAAATGCGGGCCTGCCCGTCGAAATCGAGGTGGACGGGGGGATAAGCCCGGCCAACGCCCGGGCAGTCTACGAAGCCGGGGCCGAAATCCTGGTGGCGGCCTCGGCCATCTTCAACCCGCGGGTCTCGCCCAGGGCCGCGGCCGAGCAGCTTAGGGCGGCGGTGCGGGCAGAGGCCTAGGTCTGGCCCTTGCGGGAGAGGGTCCGCAAACAGCGGGTGCAGATGTGGACCCGTCGCCGCACGCCCGCAATCACCAGGCGGCGGTACTGGACGTTGGGCTCCCAGTCCCGGGGCGTCCGATGTTTCGAGTGGCTTACGTTACGGCCGAAAGACCGGTGCTTGCCGCAGAAATCGCACTGTGCCATCCCAAGTCACCGTCCGGAATTATACCACAGCCTTCAGGCCGGCCGGCGGGCCACCACCAGCCGGACCGGCTCGGGCTCGGCGGCCTCTAAGACCCCTGGCTCTTTGAACCCGGCCGCCCCAAGCCAGCCGAAGACCTCCCCGAGGGTGTGGGCCCGGCCCCGGTCGGTGGAGACCAGCATGTGCAGGTCGAACAGCACCCCATCGCGGGGTCCCGTCCGGTCCTCTTCCAGGAAGAACCCCCGAACGGCGACCGTCCCCCCGGGCTTAAGGGCCGAAAAGGTTTTGCCTAAAAGCCGGCGGATTTCGGCTTCGTCTTCGGACACCAGCACCCCGAAGAGCAAGGCCAGGTCGAACTCGACCGCCCCCAGGGAATCGACCTTGAAGTCACCGGCCCAGGTTCGGACCCGGCCGGCCAGCCCCGCCCGGCCGATAAGCCCTTCGGCGACCCCCACCACTGGGGGCAGGTCGAAGACCACCGCCTCCAGGTCAGGGTAGCGGCGGGCGAGGGCAATGCTGTAAGCCCCGTGGCCCCCGCCCACGTCTATGACCCTGACCGGCCGGTCCCGGGGGATAAAGGGGCCCAAAAGTTCGGCGACCACGGGGGCGGCCGTTCGGGCCGGGTCGTAAAGGCCCAGTTGAAAGCCCCGAATCCAGTCCGGCTCGGGCTCGTCCTGGGTGTTGCCCGGCGGCCGTCCCCCCCACCCGGACCGCCTGGTCGAGGCGGGCCCACCGGCGGTAAAAGGTGCCCTCCCCCCGGACCAGGTTTCCCAACCTTGACATAAACTAGATAGTTTATGTCAAGGTTCGTCTCCCGGGCCAGGCAGGCGAGGGCTGCCGGGCCGTTGGCGTAGCCTTCGGGCCGCTTTTCCAGAAGGCCCAGGGCGACGGCGGCGTTGAGCAGGCGCGTGAGCCCGGCCGGGTCGGCTCCGGTCCGGCGGGCCAGCTCGGCGGCGTCCCGGACTTCGGACCCGAGGGCGTCAAAGACGCCCAGCTCGGCGCAGGCGGTGAGGACCCGGGCGGGTCGGTAGGCCCGCAGCAGGCCCAGGAGGAAGCGGCGGTGCTCGTAGCTCACGGCCAATTTTAGCAGAGGCGGGGCCCGGCTCGGGAAGGGCCGCCGGCCCGTGGCCTTCCAGCACGAGCCCGACCTTAAGCTAAGCTCGGACGCCGCCCTGATAACGGACCGGTCGGCGGTGAGGCTGAACACCACCGGCTCGATGGGCCCAACCAAACCCTCGGCCCGGAAGCGCGCCCCGACGGCCGTTCCAGCAGCCTTCTAAAAGCCTTGATATCCGCAGGTTTGGCCCGGGCCTTGGCGGAGACCGCCACCCAGACCTGCCCCGCCGGCTCCCCGGCCCAGGCGACGCCGTCGAGGGTCCAGGCGACCAGCGGGTCGATAAGCTTAAATCCATAACCTGCCAGCCACTCCCGGATGGCCGGCCGCATTCGGGCCTCGGCGGTGGCCCCGACGACCCGACCCGGCCGAACCGGTCCTGGGTGGCTTTAAACCTTTCCAGCATCCTGGCGATCTCCTTAAGGCTGATGGTCAACCGCCCTACCGCCTGCCCGGTCCGGGCCCGGGCTTCGGCCAGCCGGCGAAGGATAGCCTCCCCCGGTCAAACCAGCCCAGGGCCTCCGGCCGGAAGGCCGCAAATTCGGCCGGCAGTTTTAAAAGCTCCTCAGCCAGCCGCACTTCAAGCAGCCGCCGGCGCCAGTCGGGGTGCTCCCGGAGGTCTTCAAAATCACCAACGTTAAAGGTTATTTTTCGGCGCTCCGCCCGCATTTTAACCGAAAGCTCTGCTGACACCCCCCAGCGCCCGGAAAGTTGTTCTATTGTCGGCGCCCACGGCCGTGGGCCCCGACCGATGGCCGGCGGCGACCCTGCGCATCTTTCCAGAGGCTCCGGGGCCGGGTCAGGGTCGTTGGCTGGCCTTGACATTTTGGCACAATCCGTAAATACTAAATTTGGGTCGGGTTGCTGGGCGGTTAGCTCAG
>DAOUCL010000194.1:0-2351 GCA_034432015.1 Dehalococcoidia bacterium | reverse complement strand
CGGACCGTGCCGCCGGGTCTGGCCGAAATCGTCGTGGTGGACAACGGCTCCACCGACGGTACGCCGGAGTTTCTCTCCGGGGAGGCTCAGGCCGGTCGAATAGCCTTTATCCGGGCCGGGCGCAACCTGGGGTTCGCCCGGGCCTGCAACCTGGGGGCGGCAAAAGCCGGGGGAAAGTACCTGCTCTTTCTTAACAACGATACAATCCCGACGCCGGGCTGGCTGGAAGCGATGCTTGAGGCGGCGGCCGCCGCCGCAGGCGGCGGGGTCGTTGGGGGAAGGCTTCTTTACCCGGACGGCACCGTCCAGCACGCCGGAATCGTCTTTCTTCGGGGCCGGCCCGAGCACATCCACCGGGGCGCCCCGGCCGGCGCCCCCCAAGCAGGCCGCCTTCGGGACCTGGATATGGTAACAGGAGCATGCCTGCTCATCCCGAAGGACCTCTTCTTTGCGGTCGGTGGCTTCGACGAGACCTTTTTTAACAGTTATGAGGACGTCGACCTGTGCCTTCGGGTCCGGGCCCTGGGACGGCGGGTGATCTACCAGCCCTCGGCCGTCGTCTACCACCTGGAGGGGCAGACCGAAGGCAGATTCGAGCGGGACCCCGAAAACTTTGTCGAGTTTTCTTCCCGCTGGCGGGCCTGCTTCGGCCGGGGCGGGCGGCTGCAGGCCGACGCCGTCCCGGCAGAGAACCTCGTCTCTAAAAGAAGCCTGCTTTTGAATCCCGAATTTCAGAGGGTCGGGGGCGCCGGCTTGACGGTCGTCTGGCAGGCCCCCCTTTTTGACTTAAGCGGCTACACCGACGAGGCCCGGCAGTTCGTGCTCGGGCTTTACGAGGCCGGCATCCCTGTAAAGGCCGTGCCCCTCTACTGGAGCCGCAGCCGGGTAAAGCTTCCGCCGGAGGAGGCCCTTACCCTGGCGTATCTTTCGGCCCGAATCGACCCGCCGGCCGAAGGCGGCCGCCCGGCGGCCCTCGTGTTCCACGCCATACCCGATGCGTATCGGCCCGTGCCGGGGGCAGGTCCCAGAGCTGCCCGGACGATGTTCGAGACGGACCGGATCCCGGAGCACTGGGTCGAAATTTTAAACCGCTTCGACCGGGTCTGGGTGCCCTCGGTCTTTAACCTTAAAACCTTTGCCGCAAGCGGGGTCAACCCCGCAAAACTGCGCCTCATCCCCAGCCCGCTGGATACCCGGCGGTTCACCCGGCCGGTCGAGCCCCTGGATATTCCCGGCCGGCGGTCTTTTAACTTTCTCTCGGTTCTGGACTTTCAGCTCCGCAAGGGCTGGGACGTGCTTATAAAAGCCTTTGCGGAGGCCTTCCGTCCCGATGAGGATGTAGCCCTCATTCTGAAACTTTTCTCCTACCGGGGGCTTACCCAGGCCCGGATCCGCCAGGAGCTGGCAAGGCTTCTGGGCCGGGAGCTTCCTCCTAACATCATCCTGTACTTTAAGGAGCTGGGGGCCGACGAGATGCCCGGCCTCTATGCGGCGGCGGACGCCTTCGTGCTCCCCACCCGGGGCGAGGGCTTCTGCCGGCCGGCGGCGGAGGCTGCGGCGGCGGGACTTCCCGTCATCATCACCGGCTGGGGCGGACACCGGGACTTTGCCACTCCCGAGACGGCCGTTTTAATTGAATATGAGCTTACGCCGGTGCCGGAAAGGGCCCGGCAGGAGATGGGAGTCCCCCTGCCGACTGGGGCCCGCTGGGCGGAGCCGTCGGCGGAGCACCTTAAGGCGCTCATGCGGGAGGCGGCCGAACGGCCGGAGGCTGCCCGAATAAAAGCCGAGCTCGGCCGGCTTAAGGTCCTCAAGGAGCTTGACCGGCGGGCGGTTGCCGCAAAAGTCGTCGCCGAGCTTGAGGAGCTATCCGCCGAATGGCAGGCCGGCCGCCGTCCTGGCCGGCGGGGGCCGGCCGCCTCCGGCGGCGTCCTGGCCTGGGAGGGGGATTTTACTTCGGCCCACTCCTTCGCCCGGGTAAACCGGGAGCTTACCCGGGCCCTGGGGAGGGCGGGGGTAAAGGTTGTTCGGGTGGGCGGCAACGAGCCGCCGCCGTCTGCCCCTCTCCTGGTCCGGCACCGGTGGCCCCCGGATTTTGCGCCGGCCGCCGGCGGCCGCCTCGTCGTCATCCAGCCGTGGGAGTACGGGGCCGTGCCCCGGCCCTGGGTTGAGGGGATAAACCGGTCGGGGGCCCAGCTTTGGGTCCCCTCGGCCTTCGTCCGGGACTGCTTTATCGAAGGGGGCGTTCCGGCCGACCGGGTCTTCGTCGTGCCGAACGGGGTGGACCCCGAGCGGTTCCGTCCGGGCGTGGGGCCTTTAAACCTGGATGAGCTTAAGCCGGGCGCGGAGGC
>DAOUCL010000193.1:0-4182 GCA_034432015.1 Dehalococcoidia bacterium | reverse complement strand
GGACGGCAGTACAAGCACATCAAACCCGGCAAAGGCCTCAACCATCCGGTCAGCCGGCCGGGGCGGCCCCCATTCGACCCGGCTCCCGACTCCGAGCCGGCCGGCCAGCTCCTGAAGTTTAGGCCGCGCCGGGCCGTCCCCGACCACCCGGAGCCTGACCCCGGCCGGCAGCCGGCTCAAGGCTTCAAGGAGGCTGTCCACGCCCTTCTCCGGGGCGAGCCGACCGGCATAGCCCACCGTGAAACTTCCCGCAGGTAACGGCCGGGAAGCTGGCCGGAAAAGCCGGGTATCCACCCCGGTGGGGAGAATCACGGCAGCCGGTCCCCGGTAGCCCAGCTCCCGGAGCACCCGAAGGGCCTCGTCCGTGGCGCAGAGGACCGCCTGGGCCTGCCCGAAGGCGAGCCGGAGTACCGCCCGGACGTGGGGCCGCTTCGGCCGGTTGACATTCTGCCAGGTGTGAAGGACAAGCCGGGCCCGGGGGGCAAAAATATTCCGGGCCAGGGCGACCTGCAGGGCGGCCAGACTGTCGGGTTCCTCCTCGGCGTGGATAACATCCGGCTTTGCCGCCGGAATCCCGAAGGTTAAGGTCCGGTAGAGGGCCCGGTGGGGGTCAGTGGGCCGGCCGACCATCGGGACGGTCAGGACCTGACAGCCGGCCACCTGCGGACGAAGCTGAACCCGACCGTATTCATCCTCCCAGACGGCCGGCCTGACCAGAAACAGTTTAAGGTCACGCTCGGCCGCCAGCAGTTCCAGCTTCCGTTCGGCGGCCGCCGAGCGGTAGCGGGCGATGTGAAGGACCCGGATGACTCTGCCGGCACTCACCTCGACCCTGGCCGGCTGGCACAGCTAATCGGGAAGACAAGCAAGCCCGAAACCGCGAAGTTAACGGCGGCGGTCAGTCCTTCCCGAGGACTTCCGGTAATGGTAAACAAACTGATAGGCCAGGTAGCCGGTCAGGGCGGCCAGCACCCCCAGGGCCCCGTAGACCAGCGCGGGCGGGTACTGAAGCTCGGAACCGC
The DNA here is from genome assembly GCA_034432015.1 of Dehalococcoidia bacterium. Lineage (GTDB taxonomy): Bacteria > Chloroflexota > Dehalococcoidia > JAUQQI01 > JAUQQI01 > JAUQQI01. Next base: position 3,160 of record DAOUCL010000193.1, on the reverse strand, counting down.
TGACGACCAGCCCGCTCAGGTAAAGGGTTCGGACCGCCAGGAAGATTGCAAAGGTCAAAAAGACGGCGGCGAGGATGCGGTTCAGGAGCGCCCCGAGGGCCACCCGGAACTCCCGGGTGGCTGGACCCAGCGCCCGCATCCCCGCCCGCACCCCGGCCTTCACCTCCGGCCGGTTGAGCGTCTGCCGGTAGCGGGAAACCGCAAACAAAATCGATACAATGCCGGCCAGTACCCGGACCATGAACCCGCAGGATTATACCACGCCTAGTGGTATAATTTCGATGGACAGCATTTTCGTACCCTGCCAGCAGGTACGGGCGCCCGAACAGGCTGCGCCCGTACCCGACCATTCAAGGGACCCGATAGGACCTATGGACCGAAACCTGACCGAACGCCTCCGGACGATCGAAGAGCGCTACGAACAGCTGAGCCTTCAGCTTACGGACCCGGCAGTGCTGGCCGACCCGGCCCGGATTCAGGCCCTGGCCCGGGAGCAGCGCGAGCTGGGCCCGCTGGTGGATTATTATCGTCAGTACAGGCAGGCAATCGAGCGCTATATGGAGGCGAAGCAAATCCTCGAAGAAGAGGACGATGAAGAGCTCCGTCAGCTGGCCCGGGAAGAGCTTTCGGAGCTGGAGGGCCGGATCGGGCGACTGGAGCAGGAGATCAAGCTGGCCCTCCTGCCCAAAGACCCCAACGACGAGCGGGATGTGATTATGGAGATCCGGGCCGGCGCTGGGGGCGAGGAGGCGGCCCTCTTTGCCGCCGACCTCTTCCGGATGTACCACCGTTACGCCGAGCGCAAGGGCTGGAAGGTGGAGGTGGTTGACGCCCACGAGAGCGACGTCGGCGGCTTCAAGGAGGTCATCTTCGAGGTTAAGGGTCACGGCGCCTACAGCCGGCTTAAATACGAGAGCGGCGTACACCGGGTCCAGCGGGTCCCGGTGACCGAGGCCTCCGGCCGGATCCACACCTCCACCGCCACCGTGGCCGTACTTCCCGAGGCCGAAGAGGTGGAGGTCCACCTCGACCCCGACGACCTCGAGATTGAGGTTTTCCGGTCCAGCGGCCCCGGCGGCCAGAACGTGCAGAAAAACTCCACCGCCGTCCGGGTGATTCACAAGCCCACGGGCCTGGTGGTGGTCTGCCAGGACCAGCGGTCCCAGTTCCAGAACAAGATGCGGGCCCTGGCCGTCCTGCGGGCCCGGCTCTACGACCTGGAGCGCCGGCGCCAGGAAGAGACCGTGGCCCAGGCCCGCCGCCAGCAGGTGGGGACCGGGGAGCGGGCCGAAAAGATCCGGACATATAACTTCCCCCAGAACCGGGTCACCGACCACCGCATCGGCCTCACCCTTTACAACCTAGAGGGCGTCCTCTCGGGCGAAGAGCTTGATACCATCATCGACGCCCTCATCACCGCCGACCGGGTGGCCCGGCTGGAGGCCGAGCTCCGGAATGGCCAGCCGGCGTGAGCTCCGCCGGGAGCTCCGCCGCCGGCTGGGAGCCCTAAGCGAAGACCCGGAGCTAGAAGCCGACCTTATCCTCACCCGGGCCCTGGGCATTACCCGGGCCGAGCTCCTGGCCCACCCGAACGCCCCCGTCGAACCCGACCGCCTTCAGCTGGTCGAACGGCTGGCCGCCTGCCGTCTTCGGGGGAAACCCCTCCCTTATGTCCTGGGAGAGTGGGAGTTTTACGGCTACCGCCTCAAGGTTACCCCGGCCGTCCTGATCCCCCGGCCTGAAACCGAAACCCTGGTGGACGCCGCCCTGGAGGCCATCCCGGCCGACGCCCGGGGCCTGGTCGTCGACGTGGGGACCGGGTCGGGGGCGGTGGCCATCGCCCTGGCCGGCGCCAGACCCCACCTAATCGTCCTGGCCACCGACATCTCCGAGGCGGCCATTGCCGTCGCCCGGGAGAACGCGGCCCGCCACGGCCTCGGGGACCGGGTGGAGTTCTACGTGGGCGACCTCCTTTTGCCCGTCAAGGACCGCATCCGACAGGACACCCTCCGCGCCGTCGTCGCCAACCTGCCCTACGTCCCCTCCGCCGAGGCGGTCAAACTGGCCTGGGAGCCGGCGGTGGCCCTGGACGGCGGTCTTGACGGCCTCGAGGTCATCCGCCGGTTCCTGGACCAGGCGGCGGCCCTCCTGCCCCCAGGGGTGCCGGTTTTTATGGAGATAGGCTACGGCCAGGCCGAGGCGGTTAAGGCCGAGGTCCTCCGCCGCTTTCCCAACGCGACCGTAAGCTTTCGGCCGGACCTGGCCGGCATCCCCCGGGTAGTCTCCTTTCTAACGGGGCCAACCTATGGGCCCCCGGGCCGGACCTCATAAAGGTCCACCCCGAGGAAGGCGGCCACCAGGCGGACCTCGTAGGCCGGGGACAGGGCGGCCTTAAGGCGGGCGCCAAATTCCTCCCGCTCCCCGGCCCGGTGCCGGTTGTAAAGGATTTCGACGAAGGCCCGGGACGCCCCCGTCTCGGCCAGCAGGCCCTCTACCGGGAGCACCCGCCCCGGTTCCAGACCCCCGACCCAGTAATCGGCCGTCGGACTGCCCTCACACCACCCGGGCGGGGGCGTCGGCCAGGGGCAGAGGACCCGAAAGGCCGGCCCCGAAACCCCGGCCAGCCGACGGTTGTACCAGAGGGCCGGCAGAAAGCTCTGCTCGTTGGGGTGAAGGACCGGCTCCTCGGGCCGCCGGTGGGCGGCCAGCCAGGCCGACGCCCCCCGCACGTCTGGGTTGGCAAGAACTGGGTCTAAATAATAAGACCCGAGGGGCGGAACCATCGCCAGCACCAGCCCCAGCCCCCAGACAAGCTTTACACCCCGCCGGCCCAGGCCGTCCACCGCCAGGGCCAGGAGGGCGGCAAAGGGGACGGCCGTAAAGACCATAAAGCGCGGGTCCCACACCGGCCGACCCACTAGCGAAACCCCGAAAACCAGCGCCGGCGGCACCACCAGAAGCGCCCCCAGACCCAGAACGGCCCACTGCCCCCGGCGGACGGCCCGGACCAGGGCAAGTCCCAGCAGCAGGGTTGTGGCGTAGCGGATAAGGCGCAGGGCCGTATCCGGCAGAAGGCCGTACTCGGCCCGGGTCCGGTACCAGAGCCAGTCGTAAAGGGTCTTCCAGGAGCCGGTGCCCACCGGCTCAACCCAGAAGTCCA
>DAOUCL010000192.1:0-2084 GCA_034432015.1 Dehalococcoidia bacterium | reverse complement strand
CGCCCGGGTGGTGGGCATCAAGGCGGGATTGCCTATCGAGGTGCCCGGACTTACCCTCAACCGCCGGTGTGGGTCGGGGCTGGAGGCCATCTGCACGGCGGCCCGGATGATCCGCCTTGAGGAGGTGGACGTGGCGGTGGCTGGGGGTGTGGAGTCGATGAGCCGGGCCCCTTACTGGCTTACCAAGGCCCGGTGGGGTATCCGGCTGGGGGATGACACCCTGGTGGATGCGCTGGTCGGGGGTCTGAACGACCCCTTTTACCACATCCACATGGGGGTGACGGCCGAGAACCTCGCCCAGCGCTACTGCATAAGCCGGGAACGGCAGGACGTCTTCGCCCTGGAGAGCCACCGGCGGGCCATCCGGGCCATCGATGAGGGCCGGTTTAAGACCCAGATCGTGCCGGTGGAGATTCCGGGCCGCAAGGGAGAAACCGTCAAGTTTGAGGTGGACGAGCACCCCCGCCGGGATACCAGCCTGGAGAAGCTTTCGAGCCTTAAGCCGGTCTTTAAGCCTGACGGGACGGTGACGGCCGGGAACGCCTCGGGGATAAACGACGGGGCGGCGGCCGTGGTGGTGATGCGGCGGGCGAAGGCCCAGGAGCTGGGGGTCCAGCCCATCGCCCGGCTGGTGGCGTATGCGACGGCGGGGGTCGAGCCCGAGATTATGGGTATCGGCCCGGCACCGGCCATCCGCCGGGTGCTCAAAAAAGCCGGTCTTAACCTGGACGACATGGACGTCATCGAGCTCAACGAGGCCTTTGCGGCCCAGTGCCTGGCGGTGATGGACGAGGTGGGCCTCGACCCTGAAAAAACGAATCCTAACGGCGGGGCGGTGGCCCTGGGCCACCCGGTGGGGGCGACCGGGGCGATCCTTACGGTGAAGGCCATTTACGAACTTCACCGGATTAAGGGCCAATACGCCCTGGTGACCATGTGTATCGGCGGGGGCGAAGGCATCGCCGCCATCTTTGAGCGGGAGGGGGACGGTATCCCCATCCCGAATGGGGCATAGCCTTCGGGCCTACGGTTGCCAGACGGCCGGGTCTTCGTGGCCCAGACGCCACCCGGCGACCCGCCCGAGGCCGTAACGCCGGACCAGCTCCACTTTAGCCAGGAAGGACCGCCGGTCCTCGAACCAGACCTCGTGGGCCTGGCCGGCCTGGGTGTAGCGGAGACGGTTCGCCCCAACCTCGGCAACGTAGGTTGCCCCCCAGGCCGACAGCAGGGGTAGAAGGTCGGTGTAGCGGCGGCTGGCGGCCGGGGGGCCGGTGGCCAGGTTCCAGTCGGTGGCCCACCAGGGAAGGGCAACTATCAGCTTTTCCTGGGGGACCCGGCTTACGGCGTAGGCGAGAACCTGGGCGAGCCAGTCGGTCGGCGTCGTTGGGCCGGGCGTCGGACTGGCCTCGGTGCGGAAGCCGTAGGCCATCAGCACGAGGTAATCCACCTGGGCGGCCAGCCCGCCGTAGTCATAGGAGGCGGCCCAGCCCGAGGTGAGGTCCCGGGTCCGGGCGGACACCGCCTGGCTGAGGACCCGCCCGGGGTAGCGGGTACGGAGGCCGGCGGCGACTTCGGCGACGAAACGGGTCAGGTCGTCCCGGTTCTCGGCCGGGATCCCCTCGATGTCCAGGTGAAGGCCCTGGACGCCGGGAGCCTGGAGGAGCCCCAGGACCGCCTCCACAAGCCTCCCCCGGCGGGCGGGATCGGCCAGGGCCCGGCCGAACTCCGCCTCCCCCTGGTTTTTGACCATCAGGTGGAGGGGTCGGCCGTAGGCGGCGGCGAGCCGGCTAACTTCGGGTCGGGCCGACCCGATAATCTCCCCGTCGGGTGAAACCTGGTAAAAGTAAGCGACGACGTGGTCCAGGTGGGAAATGGCCCGGCTCAGGCTCTCGTAAGAGCGGGGGTGGTCGTAGGCCACATAATAGCCCCACAGATCCAGTCCGGCCAGGCCGCCATCCTCGGGCTGGGTTGCGGCCTGGGGGATGATGCCGGCCTCTTTGGCCACGTCGCCGCCGTTGGCGAAGACGACCTGGCCGGCCCTGGCCCAGGGCACGTCGACCAGCCACTGCTGGATGATGACCCGC
>DAOUCL010000191.1:0-3948 GCA_034432015.1 Dehalococcoidia bacterium | reverse complement strand
CCCGGCTATCCCGTTGCCGATGATGACATAGCGAGCTGGTCTGAAAGTCACGGACGAACCTACCTCCCGGTCCGGGGTCTTCGGGAGAAAAAAGGAGGGTATCCGGGGCCGCGGTCGCCGGCCTTCTCCGGCCCCGGAAACGGCATTACGGGCCATTTTAATTTTAACATAAGTTAAAGGCTTCCGGCGGCCCAGGCCCCGGGGCTTGTTCGGCGCCCAAACCGGCAGGGGCGCACGGCGGTGTGCCCTTACAACAAGGCCCTCGATTACTCGCTAGCAATATCAAAAAATCCGGCTCTTGGCTGGCCTCTTAATCGGCGGTGGGGACCGGGGCCTCGATGGGCAGCCAGCGGTCCTTTAGCTTTTGCATAAGCTTGGGCAGGGTGGTGTACTCCATCTCCTCCATGGGAAGCCGGTGGGGCTCGAAGGGCCCGTGCCGCCTTAAGTAATCGGCAACAAAAAGGGCCGTCTCCCGGGCCTTGTCAAAGGCCGGGTCCCCGAAAAGGTCGACGGGCCCGATGAGCTTGCCTTCGGCCAGCTGAAATCCGGCCGCCACCAGCCTGGGCGGCCCATCAAAGCGGGTGCAGCGGGCATCGGCAAAACCGACCGGCATCAAAGGCCCGTAATGGGAGCCCCGCATCCAGCCCTCCACCAGGTGCGGGTGGCTAAAAGCCTCTAAAATCTCACCTACGGCCGGAAACTCCCCCTGGGCCCGCACAATCAGCACCGGGTCGTCCTTGCCCACATACCGGCCGGCAATCAGACTTAACCTTTCCGTTGAGCTTACGGCCGCAACCTCCCCGGTTGCCCGGCTATAAACCGCCTTTACGGCGTACCTTAGGGGGCTTCCGATGAAGGCCAAAAGGGCGTAAAGCTCTTCGGGGCAGTTAAAGACGACCTTTTTGTGCTCGATAACGTCATGGACTTCGAAGGCAAAGCCCGAATTTAACGCCTCGGAGATGACCAGGCCGGCCGTATTAAAGGGGTCGGCGAAGACCCGGTAAAGGGGCAGGTTAAAGGCCGAGCCCGCCGAGGTCTTATCGGCCATAAAGACGATTAAAGGCTCGGAACGGCGCTCTTCAAAGCTAAGTTCGGCGCAGCCCGGGCCTAAGCCCCGGACGTTGCCCGAAAACGCATCCGAAAGCAGGTCCTGGCCGGCCCCGTAAAGCTTTAAGCCTTTGGCCACCTCGGTGGCGGCCTCAAAGGCCTTCCAGGCCAGGGCGTGAATCTCGGGGCTGTCGGTCCCCCGGCCGTGGGTCATGATTAGCTCCAAATCGTCGCCCACGTTTAAGACCCGAAAGTCATAAATCAAACCCTGCGCCCTGGCCCCCTCCAGGACCTCCTCGGCCCGCCTGATCAAGCCCCCATGCATCGACGAATGCCCTACGTAACCCCCTACATCGGCCTTTACCACGCTCAAAGTGACCCGCATGGTCGCCCTCCTGAACCCAAAGTCTTGTGCCCTAATTCACAAAGTAGCAGAGATAGATTCGGCTGTCAATCCGCCTGCCTTTGCCGTCAAAGGACGTAGGGCGGCTGCCATTCGCCGAAAACCCGGCGCAATACGCCGCAAATCTCCCCCAGGGTTGCGTAGGCCCGGACCGCCTCAATGATATACGGCATCAGGTTTTCCCGGCCCCGGGCCGCCAACTCCAGGGCCTTAAGCCTGACGGAGACGGCCTCGTTGTCCCGCTCCCGGCGGACCCGGTTCAGCCGCTCCAGGTGCCGGGCTTCCCCGGCCCGGTCCACCCGCAGGATGGGGATCTCCAGCCGGTCCTCCGCCACCTGAAAGGCGTTCACCCCCACCACAATCCGCCGACCCTCATCCACTTCCCGCTGGTAGCGCTCGGCCGCATCCAGAATCTCCCGGTGGAAGAATCCGGCCTCGATGGCCGGAATCACCCCGCCGTACTCCCGAATCCGGGCAAAATAGTCATAAGCCTGCCGCTCCAGCTCGTTGGTCAGCCACTCGACATAATAGCTGCCCCCAAGGGGGTCGACGGTGTTGGCCACCCCCGTCTCGTAGGCGACCACCTGCTGGGTACGCAGGGCGATTCGGGCGGCCTTCTCCGAGGGCAGGGCCCAGGCCTCATCCATCGAGTTGGTGTGTAACGACTGGCAGCCCCCCAGCACCGCCGCCAGGGCCTGAATGGCCACCCGGGCGATGTTCACTTCCGGCTGCTGGGCCGTGAGGGTGCAGCCGGCCGTCTGGGCGTGGAACCTGAGCCACCACGACCGGGGATTCTGGGCCCCGTAGCGCTCCCGCATCTCCCGGGCCCAGATCCGGCGGGCGGCCCGGAACTTGGCGACCTCTTCAAAGAAGTCGTTGTGGACGTTGAAAAAGAAAGAGAGCCTGGGGGCGAACTCGTCGATCTTGAGGCCCCGCTCGAGGCAGGCCTCCACGTAGGTAAAGCCGTCGGCCAGGGTAAAGGCCAGCTCCTGGACGGCGGTGGACCCCGCCTCCCGGATGTGGTAGCCGCTGATGCTTATCGGGTTCCACTTGGGCATTTCCCGGACGCTGAACTCAATGGTGTCCACCACCAGCCGCATGGAGGGTTCGGGCGGGAAAATGTACTCGTTCTGGGCGATGTATTCTTTAAGAATGTCGTTCTGGAGGGTCCCGCCCAGGACGTGCCGGGGGATGCCCCGCTTTTCGGCCGCCACGATGTACATCGCCCAGATGACGGCCGCCGGCCCGTTTATGGTCATGGAGGTGGTTATTTGGTCCACGGGGATGCCGTCGAAGAGGACCTCCAGGTCGGCCAAAGAGGAGACCCCAACCCCGCAAACCCCGAATTCGCCCCGGGCCCTCGGGTCGTCGGCGTCGAGGCCGTAAAGGGTGGGCAGGTCGAAGGCGACCGAAAGGCCGGTCTGGCCGTGTTCGAGCAGGTACTTAAAGCGGGCGTTGGTCTCTTCGGCGGTCCCGAAGCCGGCGAACATCCGCATCGTCCAGAGCCGGCCCCGGTAGCCGGTAGGATGGATCCCCCGGGTGAAGGGGTAGCGGCCGGGAAAACCGAGGTCGTGAAGGTAGTCGAAGTCGGGGATGGACGCCGGGGTATAGAGCCGGTCCACCGGAATGGCCGAGAGGGTCTCAAAGAGGGCCGGCCGCTCCGGCGCGTCGGCCGTCTCCAAACGCCATTGTTCTTCGGCCCGACGCAGGGCCTCCAGGTCCCGCCCGTCCGCGGCCATTACCGCCTCCCCGCGAAAGGTCTCTAATTGAGTCTAGCTTTCGCCCTGTAGAATTGTCAACTACCCGGGCCGCCTAGTTGGGGCGGAGGCCGGGTTCGGCCCCGTAAATGTCGGCCAGCACCTCCAGGAACGCCAGGAGGGCCGCCGGGTAGCTGGGGGCCCGGCGCACCATCACCGCCGTCGGCAGGAAGACCCGGTGGCCGTCGGCCAGCTCAATAACCCGCAGCCGGCCGGCCCTGACCTCCTCCCGAATGCTGCTTCGGGGCAGGAAGGAGATGCCGAGCCCCCGCTCCACCATCCGCTTGGTGGCCTCGACGCTGTCCAGAACCATCTCCACCCGGGGGATTATTCCGGCCTCGTGGCAGACCTGCTCAATGAGCACAAAGTAAGATGAGCCCCGGTCGTAGAGGATGAGGGGCTCCTCGGCCACCTGCTGGATGGTGGCGGTCCCGGCCCGGGCGAAGGGGTGGGCCGGGTGGGTGACCAGCACGATCTCCTCGTCGTAAAGCCGCCGGGTCCAGACCAGGGGGTGGTTTAAGGCCCGGGCCAAGCCGATGTGAATGGTCTGGTCGACCACCAGCTGTAAAATCTCCGAGGAGCGGCCGGTGCGGATGTGGACCTCGACCTGGGGGTAACGGCGGCGGAAGGCGGTTAGGACCTCGGGCATCACGTAGGTGCCGATGACCCGGGCGCACCCCACCTGGAGGGTTCCCATCGCCGCCCGCCGGGCCGCGGCCAAAGCCTCCCGCCCCTGCCGCA
>DAOUCL010000190.1:0-2651 GCA_034432015.1 Dehalococcoidia bacterium | reverse complement strand
CCCCGGACCCGGTCCAACGTGCTGGCCGGGGCGGTGCTGGGGCTGGTTATCGGGGTATTGGCGGCGTTTCTTTTGGAGTTTCTGGACGACACCGTCAAGTCGGCCGAAGAATCCGAAAGGCTACTGGGCCAGGCGGTCCTCGGGGTGGTCCCCAGGCTCCCCGGGGCTGCCGGCCGCATTTCCGGAGGGTCTTCCGTGGAGATGGAAAAAGCCCTGATCACAAAGCTTGACCCCCGCTCGCCGGTGGCCGAGGCCTTCCGGCAGCTCCGGACCAGCATCCAGTTTGCCAGCCCGGACCGGCCGGTCCGGACCCTCCTTTTGACGTCCACCGGGCCGGAAGAAGGCAAGACCACAACCCTCGCCAACCTGGCTATCGCCTTCGCCCAGGCCGGCAGCCGGGTTATGATGGTGGATGCTGACCTGCGCCGACCCGGCCTCCACAAGCTGTTCGGCCTTAAAAATCAAATTGGCCTTACCAGCCTGGTCGTTGGGGAGCCCGACCAGGAGTTGCCCCTTTTCGAGACGGGCGTGGAAAACCTGTGGCTCCTGCCCAGCGGTCCCCTTCCCCCCAACCCCGCCGAGCTACTGGCCTCCCGCCGGATGGCCGAGGTGATGGAGCGGCTGGCAAAGGCCGCCGATTATGTTCTTTACGATTCACCGCCGGTCCTCGCCGTAACCGATGCGGCCATCCTGGCCAGCCGGGTCGACGGGGTGCTGCTGGTGCTCCAGGCCGGCAAAACCCGGCGGGAATTCGCCCGCCGGGCCAAGGCGGCCCTTGAAAAGGTGAACGCCCGGATTCTGGGCACGGTCCTGACCGGGGTTAAACCTGACCGCACCCTTCAGGCTTACTACGGCGAAGAAGACTGAGCGCCCACCTGTCCTGAGCCAGGTAACCTGGTTAGTCCTGCTGGCCCTCTGGGTCGGGGCGATTTACGCTGCCTATTTTGCCGTCCACAAGCCCCTCCCGGCCGGCTTTACAGCTTTGGCTGCGGCCAACCTTTCGGCCCTCTTCAGCCCGACTCCGGCCGGTCCCTGGCCTGAAGGCCTGACCGTGGCGGCCGGGTGGGGCGGGGCAGTTGGAACCCTGGGCCTGGCCTTGCTCCTCGGCCGGCTATTGGCCAGGCTTATCGGCCGGGCCGACTGGTCGGTTCCCGAATGGGCCGGGGCCGGCTTTGTTATCCTGGGAAGCCTCGGGCTGGCCCTGGCTTCAACCGGCCTTGCCCGGGCCGAAAACCTGCGGCTTGCGGCCGGACTCCTGGCCGGGGTCGGTTCAGTCGGACTGCTGGCTGACGGGGTCCGCGGCGGCTTTAAGTTTCCCCAGGTACCGATGGCCCGACCGGGGCGGTGGTCGGCGGCCGCCGGCCTCGCCTTCGGCCTGCCCCTGGCGGCGGTGGCGGCGGCCCCGCCCTTCGAGTGGGACACCCTCGTTTACCACCTGTCTGTCGTCCGGGTTATGCTGGAGACCGGGCGTTTCCCGGACATTCCGGGCGCGCCCCATTTTTACTTTCCGAAGCTGGCCGAAACCGTCTACGCCTGGGCCTTTGCCCTGGGCGGGGAGCGGGCACCCCGGGTCCTGGCCCTGTTCGTCGCCGGCCTGACGGTCTGGGCCGCCGGGCGGCTTGCCCGGCGGTTAGGAGCGCCGCCGGGCCTGAGTCTCGCCCTGCTGGCAACGGTGTCTTCGGCCCTGGAGCTGGCAACCTGGGCGTACACCGAGTACTGGGTCAGCCTCTGGCTGGTACTGGCGGTGGGCGCCCTCCTGAGCCGCGACCGGGCCGGATTGGGGCTCTGGGCTGGGGCGGCGCTGGCCACAAAGCTTACGGCCGTGGGGTTTATCCTGGTCCTCGGACTGGTCGGCCTGCCCGCCAGCCTCCGGGCCGTACCTGCTGCCGGTCTGGTTGCCTTTCCCTGGTACCTGGATACCTGGGTTCTGACCGGAAACCCGGTTTACCCCTTTCTCTTCGGGGGAGCGGGCTGGACGCCGGACCGGGCGGCCTGGTGGGGTACCGGCCCGGACCTTGCCCGGCTGTTGCGCCTGGCCGCGGCCCCCCTGGAACTTTCGACCCTTGCCACGGCGGGCACCGTAAGCTACGATTTCACCCTGGGACCGGTGTGGCTGGCGACCTTCCCGGCGCTCTTTTCCAGGCGCGGGACCGGACCCGAAGGGGTCCGGACCGTTGCCTGGTTTCTGGCCGGAAGTTTCGCTTACTGGCTGGGGCTGGGAGCCTTTTCGGTCAACCTGATGCAGGGCCGGCTGCTATTTCCGGTGTTGTCGGTTGCGGCCGTCCTGTGGGCCCGGGCTATCGACCTTTTTGAGTGGCGGGTCTTTTTGCGGGCGGCGGTGGCCGTCGTGGCGGCCGTAAACCTGCTAGGTCTCTGGGCCGGGGTCCTGACCGGCCCCCTGCCGGCCGGCGGCCTGGGGCTCAGCCCCACCGCCGAGTTTTACGACCGGGTCCTGGGAAGCTACTACCGGGCGGTCCTCGCTGCCTCCGCCCCGGGGGCGGCGCCGGCCGTTCTGGTCTGGGAGCCCCGGGGCTATTTCTGCCTGCCGCGTTGCCGCCCGGACGACCTGATCGACCTGTGGCGGACCTCGGGCCCCGACCCGGTGGAAACCTGGCGCTCGCAGGGATTTAACAGCGTTCTCGTTAGCTGGC
>DAOUCL010000189.1:0-11644 GCA_034432015.1 Dehalococcoidia bacterium | reverse complement strand
TCTTGACATAAGCGTCTAAACGCTTATGTCAAGAGTGGCAGGCCCTCCCTGGAGGGTTGTTTTTGGTCTAAAACAAGCTTAAGGGGAGCGCCTGCCCCACGGTCGACTTTGTCGACCGGCTCATCCCACCATCTATGGGACAGACCCGTTTTCGGGGCCGTTTTGTTCAAGGCCGGGAGCGGCTGGCAAAGCTTCGACGGGAATGCGGATGCCTTCACCACCGGTGTGGGCGGCAGCGAAACCACGTACGACTTTGAGCCCTTCCCGAACATCCGCATTGACATCAAGCCCGGCGGCTTCCCGAACAGCATCAACCTCAAAAGCAAGGGGGTCATCCCGGTGGCCATCCTTTCGGAGCCCGGCTTCGCCCCGGTGACCGACGTGAACCGGAGCACCCTGACCTTCGGGGCCACGGGCAGCGAGCCGTCCTTTACCGGCCGGTGCGATGCCACCGTGGGTGACCTGAACGGGGACGGCACGCCGGCTCTCGTCTGCTACTTCGATACCGAAAAAACCAATTTCACATCGTCCAGCACGACCGGCACCCTGAGGGGCCAGACCACCGGGGAAATCCCCCCCGAGGGAACCGATTCGGTGCGGATCGTCCGTTAACGCCTGGCCGGTTCCCGTCGACCCCGGGGCCTGCTCTGACCCACCGGCGGAGCAGGCCCCGCTTTTTCGACGGGGGCCCCGGCTGGCGGTTTATTGGTGACTTATCGGCGATAACGGGTATAGCGATTAGCTGCCAGCCGCCAAGGGGCCACAATATGTTGCTGGAAGTTCGAGTCTCCCCGGGAGCTTTGCTGTGGTAAAATGTCGGCCGGGATGGGATTTGACGAGCGGGAACTCGCTTGCTGGGTCGCCTTCAGCCGGGTTCAAGGCCTCGGGGCCGCCCGAATCCGCCGCCTCCAGGCCCACTTCGGCGCCCTGGCCCAGGCCTGGAAGGCTCCCAGGGCGGAGCTTCTGGCCGCCGGCCTCGAACCAGACCTGGTCGACCGGGTGGTTGCGGCCCGGGCCAGGCAAGACCCGGCGGCCGACCTGGAGGCCTGCCGCCGCCTCGGCCTGAAGGTCCTTACCTGGGCCGACCCGGATTATCCGGATCGGCTGCGGGTCATTGATTACCCGCCGGCCGTCCTCTTTATTAAGGGCAATTTTCTCCCCACCCAGGCCTGGGCCGTGGCCGTGGTGGGCACCCGCCGCCCAACCTATTACGGCCGCCAGGTCGCCCGGACCCTCGGCCGGGACCTGGCCGCCGGCGGCGTCACCGTTGTGAGCGGCCTGGCCGTGGGCATCGACACCGAGGCCCACCTGGGCGCCCTGGAGGCCGGGGGCTGGACCATCGTCGTCCTGGGCTCGGGCCTGGACCAGGTTTACCCCTGGGAAAACCGGCCGTTGGCCGACCGGATCGCCGAGTCGGGCGCCCTTATAACCGAGTTTCCGCCCGGCACCCAGCCGGCCGCCCAGAACTTCCCCATCCGCAACCGCATCATCAGCGGCCTCAGCCTCGGGGTGGTCGTCGTCGAGGCCGACGAGGCCTTGGGGGCCCTCATCACCGCAGGCTACGCCGCCGACCAGGGCCGGGACGTCTTCGCCGTCCCCGGCCCGATAACCTCCCCCCAGAGCCGGGGAACCAACCGCCTCATCCAGGACGGGGCCGGCCTGGTTACCGGGGCCGGCGACGTCCTTGAGGCCCCACAGCTTGCCCGGCTCAACCATCAGGTCGGCCTGCGCCAGGCAGCCCCCGAAACTGAGTTAGAATTATTAATAGTGAAACTGCTGGACCACACCCCCACCCACATCGACGACCTCGTCCGCCAGGCCGGAAAGCCGGCGGGCGAGGTTGGGGCAACTTTAGCCCTGCTGGAGCTTAAGGGGTTGGTCCGGCACGTCGGTGGGCAATATTACGTTCGGGGTTAAGCGTTAAGAGGGATGGCGAAGAAGTTAGTTATCGTCGAATCCCCCACCAAGGCTAAGACCATCGGCCAGTATTTGGGCCGGGAATACAAGGTTATCGCCTCCATTGGCCACATCCGGGACCTGCCCAAGTCCCGGCTAGGGGTCGACATCGACCGGGACTTCGAGCCGAAATACCTGGTTCCCAAGGAGAAGCGGGCCATCGTTCGCCAGCTTAAAGAGGCCGTTGCCGAGGCCCCGGAGGTTTTCCTGGCCACCGACCCCGACCGGGAAGGGGAGGCCATCTCCTGGCACATCATCGAGGCGACCCAGGCCGACCCGACGAAAGTCCGGCGGGTCGTCTTCCACGAGATCACCCCCAAGGCCATCGCCGAGGCGTTCCGGAGCCCCCGGCCCATCGACCTCCGGCTGGTGGAGGCCCAGCAGGCCCGCCGAATTCTCGACCGGCTGGTCGGCTACCTGGTGAGCCCCCTGCTCTGGCGGAAGGTCCAGCACCGGCTCTCCGCCGGGCGGGTGCAGTCGGTGGCCCTCCGGCTGGTGGTGGAGCGGGAGCGGGAGATCCAGGCCTTTGTGCCCGAAGAGTACTGGACGGTGGAGGCCCTGCTGACCCCGGCCGACCGGCCCGACCGCCGCTTCCGGGCGGTCCTCTGGGGAATCGCCGGGGCTAAAGAGAAAATTAGCATTAAGACCGGCGACGAGGCCGCCGCCCTGGTGGCCGCCTTAAGGTCCGGTCGGTGGGCCGTCGGGGAGGTTCGCAAGCGGACGGTTCAGCGGGACCCTGCCCCGCCTTTCACCACCAGCACCCTCCAGCAGGAGGCGTCCCGGAAGCTTCGGTTCACGGCCAAGCGGACGATGCTCATCGCCCAGCAGCTTTACGAGGGGGTTGAGCTCGGGCCGGAGGGGCAGGTAGGTCTTATAACTTACATGCGGACCGACTCCACGGCCGTAAGCGACCTGGCCAAGGCCGAGGCCCGCGAATACATAACCCGCCGGTTTGGGGCCGACTTTGTGCCCCCAACCCCCCGCTACACCCAGAAAAAGGCCAAGGGCGCCCAGGAGGCCCACGAGGCCATCCGGCCCACCTCGGTCTTCCGGGAGCCGGCCCAGCTAAAACAGTACCTTACGCCCGAACAGTATAAGCTTTACGACCTTATCTGGAAGCGGTTCGTGGCCAGCCAGATGGAGTCGGCCGCCTTAGAGCAGACCTCGGTGGATATCCTGGTGGACCAGACCTCCGACGGGCGGGTCTACCTGTTGCGGGCCACCGGGTCGGTCATCCAGTTCCCGGGCTTCCTCGAGGTTTACATCGAGGGCCGGGACGACGAGGATGAGGCCGAAGAGGGCCAGCTTCCGCCCCTTCAGGCCGGCGAGGCCCTAAGCCCGCTGGACGTTACGCCCAAACAGCACTTTACCCAGCCGCCCCCCCGCTACACCGAGGCGAGCCTGGTTAAAACCTTAGAAGAGCTGGGCATCGGCCGGCCCAGCACCTACGCCCCCATTCTGGCCACCATCCAGGAGCGGGGCTATGTGCGCCGGGAGGACCGGCGACTCATCCCCACCGAGCTGGGGATGGTCGTAAACGACCTGCTCGTCTCCCAGTTTCCCGAAATCTTCAACGTGGACTTCACCGCCCGGATGGAAGAGGAGTTGGATGAGGTCGCCCGGGGCGAAAGCAGCCGGGTGGAGGTGCTCCGGGACTTCTACATCCCGTTCCAGCAGGCCCTGGAGGCGGCCGAACGGCTGGCCAAAATCGAGCTGGGCAAGGAGCTCCTCGACGAGGCCTGCCCCGAGTGCGGCCGGCCGCTGATGACCCGCACCGGCAAGTACGGCCAGTTCATCGGCTGCACCGGGTTCCCCGAGTGCCGCTACACCCGGCCGGCGGCCGTCGGCACCGGCGCCCGCTGTCCCCAGTGCGGGGGCGAGCTGGTGGAGCGCCGGGCCCGCCGAACCCGCCGGGTGTTTTACGGCTGCATCAATTACCCGGCCTGCAACTTCACCGTCTGGGAGCGGCCCTTGGCGGAGCCCTGCCCCCGGTGCGGGGGACTGCTGGTCGCCGGGAAAAACGGCGGCCGCCGGTGCACCACCGACGGCTGCGGCTTCGTGGGAGCCGAGGAACCGGTGGCGGAGGTCCTGGGCTGAAGCCCTTAAAAGTCCTCGTCCTTAACGGCCCAAACCTTAACCTATTAGGACGGCGGGAGCCCCAAATTTACGGGACGACGACCCTGGCTGAAATCGACGCCCGCCTTAAGGCCGAGGCCGCCCTGGCCGGGGTCGAATTGCTCACCTTCCAGAGCAACTCGGAAGGGGCGCTTATTGATTTTCTCCACCGGGAAGCCGAGGCCGCCGACGGAATAATCATCAACCCCGGCGCCCTAACCCACTACGGCCTGGCCCTGCGGGATGCCCTCGCCGCCGTGGGCCGGCCCACCGTCGAGGTCCACCTGAGCAACATCTACGCCCGGGAGGAGTGGCGCCGCCGCTCGGTAATCGCGCCCGTAACCATCGGGCAGATTACCGGCTTCGGCTGGCGGGGCTACCTGGCGGCCCTTAGGCTCCTGGTCGAAATCTTACGGGGAGGGGAAGGTGAAGAGCCGACTCGAGCGCTTTAGGCAGCTCCTGACCGAAGTCGGCGTGGAGGCTGTAATCATCTCCCAGCCGGAGAACCGCCGATACCTCAGCGGCTTCACCGGCTCGGCCGGCTACCTGCTGATCGGGCCGGACTGGGCGGTGCTGGCAACCGACTTTAGGTATACCGAGCAGGCCCGGCAGGAGGCCCCGGACTTTGAAGTCTGGCGCATCGACGGCAGCCTGGTGCCGGCCCTGCGGGACCTCACCCGGCGGCGCAGTCTGCGGCGGCTCGGCTTCGAGGCCCACGCCGTAACGTACCAGACTTACCGGGAGTGGAGCCGGTACCTGCGGGGCCGGGGGGTTCGGCTCGTCCCCCTGCGGGGTCTGGTAGAGCAGCTTCGGGCCGTAAAGGACGAAGAAGAAATCGGCCGCATTCGGAAGGCGGCTGAAGTCACCGACCGGGTCCTGGCCGCCGTCCTTGAAACCCTCAAATACGGGGTGACCGAGCGGGAGCTGGCCTGGGAGGTGGAGCGGGGGATGCGAAAGCTGGGGGCCGACGGGGTCTCCTTCCCCCCCATCATCGCCACCGGCCCGAACGCCGCCCGACCCCATCACCGCCCCGGCGACCGGCGGATCCAGCCGGGGGACATCGTCCTCATCGACATCGGGGCCGGCTTTGACGGCTACCAGAGCGACCTTACCCGAACCTTTGTCTTCGGCCGGCCAGAGGAGAAGTTCTTGGAGGTCTGGCGGGTGGTGGCCGAGGCCAACGAGGCCGCCCGCAAGGCGGCCAGGCCGGGAATCCCGGCCGCCGAGGTGGACGCCGTCGCCCGGGAGGTGATAAAGGCGGCCGGCTACGGCGAAAACTTCGGCCACGGCCTCGGCCACGGGGTGGGGCTGGTCATCCACGAGGCGCCCCGGCTCGGGCCCAGGTCGGAAGATAAGCTTGCGGCCGGTATGGTATTTACCATCGAGCCGGGAATTTACCTGCCGGGTTGGGGCGGGGTGCGGATCGAGGACCTGGTGGTCCTGCGGGACCACGGCGTCGAGGTCATCTCGCAGTCGCCCAAGTTCCCGGTCCTGGAAATTTAGGAGGGTAGCGATGATCGAAACCGGCGACCTCCGCAGGGGTATGGCCATTGAGCTTGACGGCGAGCTTTACCAGGTGCTGGATGTGGAGCACCTCAAGCTGGGCCGGGGCACCGCCCAGGTCCGGTTGCGCCTACGCAACCTCCGGGCCGGCCATATCATCGACCGGACGGTCCAGGCAGGTACCCGCTTTGTCCGGGCCTACCTGGAGGCCCGGCCGGCCCAGTTTCTTTATAGAGAGGGCGACCTTTATCACTTTATGGATTTAGAAACCTTCGAGGAGTACGCCATCGGCCCTGAGGTCCTGGGGGATAAAGTGAATTACCTTAAAGAGGGGATGCAGGTCGAGCTTATGTTCTACCGGGACCAGCCGGTGGCCGTCGAGCTTCCCACAACGGTGGATTTAAAAGTCGTCGAAACCGCGCCGGGCTTTAGGGGCGACACCGCCGCCGGCGGGACCAAGCCCGCAACCCTTGAGACGGGCCTGGTTATCCAGGTGCCCTTCTTTATCGAACCCGGGGATATCGTCCGGGTAGATACCCGCACCGGCGAATACGTGGAGCGGGTCGCCTCCGGAACCTGATGGAAGATTTCGCTACCATCGGCCGACTGCTCATTATCTTCGGCCTTGTCCTGGCCGGCCTCGGCCTTCTGCTTCTGGTGGCCGGGCGGGTGCCCGGCATCGGCCGGCTCCCTGGGGACATCGTCATTCAGACGGACAACGTTACCTGCTTTTTCCCCCTGGCCACGATGATTCTTTTGAGCATCCTCCTTACAGTGCTGCTGAACATCGTGGCCCGCCTTTTTAGATAAAGGCTTTCGGGCTCCGGCGGGTCGGCCGAAAGGGGGTAAGGGCTTTAAACTTACCAGCCGAGGGCGTAGCCCTCCCCCCGCAGGTCGAAGGCCCCCTGAAAGACCCCCCGTCCCTGACCGATGGCGATGAGCATGGCCCGGCCCGGGCCGAACCACGGGTGAGCCGGGCGGACGTCGTGGCCCCGGCGCCGCAGCTCGGCAAAGGTGCTTTCGGGCACCCGGGCCTCGAGCTGAACCTCGGTG
Organism: Dehalococcoidia bacterium; assembly: GCA_034432015.1. Lineage (GTDB taxonomy): Bacteria > Chloroflexota > Dehalococcoidia > JAUQQI01 > JAUQQI01 > JAUQQI01. Next base: position 5,017 of record DAOUCL010000189.1, on the reverse strand, counting down.
CCTTCCAGGTTAGCCCAGCGGGGGGCGTCCAGGGCGGCCTGGGGGTGCAGGCCGAAGTCGAGGACGTTCACCAGCACCTGAAGGTTCACCATCACCTGGTAGTGCTGGCCCGGGGTGCCCCCCGAAAGGTAGGGCCGGCCGTCCTTAAAAACCATGTAAGTGTTCAGGGTGTGGATGGGGCGCTTGCCCGGCTCAAGCCGATTGGGGCTGGCGGGGTCGGGGCTGAATCCGGCCAGCCGGTTGTTTAAAATGATGCCCGTATCCCCGGCTACCACCGCCGACCCGAAGACGTGGAAGATGCTCTGAATCCAGGAGACGACGTTCCCCTGCCGGTCCACCGCCGTAAGGTAAGTCGTCTCCCGGCCGACACTCAGCCGGCCCGGGGCCTGGCCGGGGAGGACCCGGTCGGGGCGGATAAGCTTGCGCCGGGCCCCGGCGTGGGCCTCCGAAAGGAGGTGTTCTACGGAAAACTCGACGAAGCGGGGGTCGCCGGCAAAGTTAAGCCGGTCCTCAAAGGCCAGCTTCTTGGCTTCAACCTCCAGGTGGATAACGTCGGGGCTTAAAAAGCCGTAGCCGGCCAGGTCAAAACCTTCCAGGATTTTAAGACACTCCAGCAAGATAAACCCCTGGGAGACCGGCGGTTGGCCAAAGACGGTGTAGCCCCGGTAATTCACGGAGATAGGGTCCAGGACCTCGCACCGGTAGGCGGCCAGGTCGGCCTCGGTCATAATTCCGCCAAGGTCGGCTAAGGCCCGGACCAGCCGCCGGCCCAGCTCCCCCCGGTAAAACTCCTCCCGGCCCCCGGCGGCCAGGGCCCTCAATGTTCGGGCCAGGTCGGGCTGGCGCAAGACGTAGCCCGGGGGCGGCGGGTTGCCTTCGGGCAGGAAGGTTCGGGCCGAAGCCGGGAAAGCCCGGAGCCGCTCGGCGTTGGCGGCGATGGCCGCCGCCAGCCGCTGGCTGATGGGGAAGCCCTCTTCGGCCAGGGCCACGGCCGGCTCAAAGATTTCCGAAAGGGGCCGGGACCCGTAGCGTTCCCAGATGGTGAGCCAGCCGTCCACAACGCCGGGGACGGTAACCGCCAGGGGGCCGATGGTCGGGAGGCCGTTGGGGAATCGGTCCGGAACGGCGGCCGCCGGGGCTGGGCCGCTGGCGTTTATGGCCTGGACCCGGCCGTCTTCGGGCCGGTAAACTAGGGCGAAGAGGTCGCCGCCGACGTGGCTACTCTGGGGTTCCACCACCGTAAGCACGGCCGCGGCCCCCAGGGCGGCGTCGAAGGCGTTGCCGCCCTTACGGAGCAACTCGTAGCCGGCCTGGGCGGCCAGGTAGTGGTTGGCGGCGATGAGGCCGTTTCGGGCCATAACCGGGCCGCGGTTGGGTCCCTGAAGGTCCACCATGTGGCTTAAGCTCCGGGCGAAATTTGGGCCTTGCTCGGCCCGGCACGATCTTAGCCGGACCGGACTGCCGGTGTCAATGGGCCTCGGGGTGGTGGCCCTCGCCTTTGGCCTGCGGGCCTTTCGGCTGGCCGACCACAACATCTGGTACGATGAGGCCTTCACCCTGGGAATTGCCCGCCTCGGGCCGGTGGGCGCCGCCCTCCGCACCGCCGCTGACACCCACCCGCCCCTTTACTACTGGCTCCTCGGCCTCTGGGAGCCCCTGGCCGGAGGCGAACCCTTCGGCCTGCGGTTTCTTACGGTTTTACTTTCCGTCCCGGCCGTAGCGGTGGCCGCAAGCCTGGGGCGGCGGGCCCTCGGCCCGGTCGGGGGCCTCTGGGCGGCCCTGTTTTTAGGCCTAAACCCCCTCCACATCTGGTGGTCGCAGGAGGTCCGGATGCACGCCCCGGCGGTAACCTTCGGCCTGCTGGGCCTCTACTTCGGCCACCGCTACCTCACCGACCTCAAGCCCCACCGAACCTATCTGGCCGGCTATGCCGCCGGCCTCTTTGCGGCCGCCTTCACCTTTTACCTGGCCGCCGTTTTGCCCCTGGTTTCGGGCCTCTGGTTCCGGCGGGGGAAACGGGGCCGGGCCTGGCTTTTCGCCACCTTCGGGGGCCTCGGCCTTTTGGGGCCCTGGGTGGGGTTTGTCCTTACCCGGCAGCAGAGCTGGGCCGCTGGACCGCCTACCCTCCTGCCCGAGGTGCTCCGGGCCCTTCCCGCAGGCCTTCTGTTGGGGCGGGGCGGTGCCGACGGCCGCTGGCCTTTAGCGGCGGTGGCCCTGGTAGCTTGTCTTCTGGCAAGCCTGGTTCGCCCCGGGGGCCGCCGCTTCGGGGCGGGCTTTCTGCTGACCGCCGGCCTCGGCATCCTGGTGCTCCTTCCCCGGCCCTTCGGCTACGTGCCGGTCTACGACCCCCGCTATTTTCTGCCGGCCGTGCCCCTGCTCGGGCTGGGGCTGGCTTCGGCCGCCTCAACCCGGCCCCGCCCCTTGGCCCTCGGGTTGGGCTTAGGGCTCCTCGGACTGCTCCTGCTGGGCACCTGGCAGTATTTTGACGGGCGGCGGCTCACCGACGATTACACCACCCTCTTTCGGGTTCTCCGGGCCTACGTAGCCCCCGGCGACCGGGTTATCCTGGTTTCGGGCGACCGACTGCCTATTTTTGATTACTACGCCCGCTGGGCCGGCCTGGGGGATGTCGGGGTGCTACCGGTTTCGCCCCGGACCGACCCGGCCTGGCCGGCCGCCGTTGACGGGCTGGCCGCCGAGTCCGGCAGACTCTGGCTGGTGCTGATGGAGCCGGCCATCGAAGACCCTTCCGGGGAGGTCTGGGCCCATTTAAAGGGGCGCCTTCCGGAGGCGGCCCGGTTCATGTTCGGCCACAATGGGGCCGTCCTTTTTGACCCCGCCGGCCGCCCGCCCCGGCCGGTCCGCCTTGAGCCGGAGGTCCGGGTCGACGGCCCGGCCGGCCTTTTCGGCTACGACCCGCCGGTGAGGCGGGCCGGGCCCGGCGACCGGGTCTACCTCGTCGTCTACCGAAGGCCGGGCGGGGAAGGGGGCCGGGTCGAGCTTGTTGACCCGGCGGGCCGGGTCCGGCAGGTCTGGGAGCTGGGGATTCCCCGGGAACAACCCGGCCCTGAGCTGGTAAGCCTCGTTGCTTCCCCCGGCCTGCCCCCCGGCGACTACACCTGGGCCTTCCGGGTTGGGGAGAAGGCCGTCCCCCTGGGCAGGCTTACGGTCGAGAAGACCGCCCCGCCCCCAACCCCCGCCGCGCCCCCTGTTCGGCCCCTCGGGGTCGTCTTTCAAGACGGGATGGCGCTGGTAGGCGCTGACCTGCCGGCCGGGTCCCTGGCCCCGGGCGGGAGCCTGCGGGTAAGGCTTTACTGGTCGGCGGCCGGCAAGCCTACTGAAGACTGGCAGGTTTTTGTTCACCTGGTCCCGGCCCCGGGAACGGTTCCGGTCGCCCAGGCCGACTTCAGGCCGGCCGGGGGGCTTCTGCCCACTTACCAGTGGGCCCTGGGCGACCGCTTTGCGGATGAGGCCGTCATCGGCTTGCCCCGGGAGGTCCCGCCCGGAGACTACTACCTGGTTGCCGGCCTTTACCGGCTTTCCGACGGCCGGCGCAACCTTACAGCCGGCGGGGATTCGTTGGCCGTTCTGGGCCAGGTAGTTGTGGGGGGCGGTTAGTTCGGGTAATATTTTCTGGGCAAAGATGACCGCAGAGTCCCGGCCGCCGAGTATTTCGGTTTTCTTTCCGGCCTACAACGACGCCGGTACCATCGCCTCCATGGTGGTGGCCGCCGTTCGGACCCTGCGGGAGCTTACGGACGATTATGAAGTTATCGTCGTAAACGACGGGAGCGAAGACCACACCGCCGAGGTCCTCGAAGAGCTGGCCCGGCTTTACGACTGCCTCCGGGTGGTCCACCACCCCAAGAACCTGGGCTACGGGGCGGCCCTCCGGACCGGGTTTGCCGCCTGCACCAAGGAGCTGATCTTCTACACCGACGGCGACGCCCAGTACGACCCCCGGGAGCTTAAACTGCTCCTGCCGGCCCTCCGGGAAGGGGTCGACCTGGTAAACGGCTGGAAACTCGAGCGGCACGACCCCCTCCACCGGATCATTATCGGCCGAATTTATCAATATGTGGTGAAGTTCGCCTTCGGCCTTAAGCTTAAAGACGTCGACTGCGATTTTAGGCTGATGCGCCGAAGCATATTTGACAAGATTAATCTTAAGTCCGACAGTGGAGTAATCTGCGTCGAACTTATGAAAAAAGTCCAGGACGCTGGCTTCGGGTTGGCCGAGGTGCCGGTCCACCACTACCACCGGGCTTACGGCCGGTCGCAGTTTTTTAACTTCCGGCGGATCAAGCGCACCCTTATCCAGCTGACCCACCTCTGGTTCGAGCTGGTATTCCCCCAGCTGGCCGGCAAAGTTCCCCTGCTCGGCCCGAGGCTGGCCCGGGGCGGGACGGTCCCCGTCCGGGAAGTTCGGGAGGCCTAACCGGTGGCATCGGGGCCGGCGGCCGAAGTTGCCGAGCTTTTAAGCTTTAGGCTCTATTCAGAGGCGGCCCGTCGTCTCGGGCGGCTCGGGCCGGAAGAATTCAATACGGTTGTCTGGGAGCTTGCGGCTTCGAACCCGGAGGGTCTGGTTCGGTTGGCTGTGGAGCTGGCCGGGGATCCGGCCGCCTTCGGCCGGCTGCTGGGGGCGCTCCGGGGCAGTCCGGGGGCGGTGGCGGTTTTAAGCGCCCTGGCCGGGGCCGGCCTTCCCAAGGAGCGACTTAAAGAGGTCCGGCGGGAGCTTTTCCGGGCCGGGGGACGGTCGGCGCCCCGGGTCCGGCCGACGGAGGCCGCCGACCCGGTCCTGCGGGCCTTTTCGACCCCGGTAACCGTCGAGCGGGCCCGGGAGATTATCCTGCTGGTGCGGGGGGCCGTCGGGGGCCTGGACGTGGTGGCCTTCGGCATCGGCCCCCGCGGGGTTGACGTGGGGCACCGGGAGAGTGTGCTGGGGCGGCTTGAGGCCGAACTGGAAAACCTTCGCCGGGCGGCGGCCGAAGCCGACCTGCAGCTTTTTGAGCTGGAG
>DAOUCL010000188.1:0-4157 GCA_034432015.1 Dehalococcoidia bacterium | reverse complement strand
AGCCGGCGGCGGTCTCGACCCCGGCCGTGAAGATGATGTCCTTAAGCCCCACGGGAATCCCGTGGAGGGGCCCACAAAACTCACCCTTTGCCTGAAGGGCCTCCAGCCGACGGGCCTCATCCAGGGCCGCCTCGGGCAGGAGCCGGGCCCAGGCCAGGACCTTCGGCTCGACCCTTTCGATTCGGTCCAGCAGGGCCCGAACCAGCTCTACCGGGGACAGCTTTTTACGGGCAATAAGCTCCGAAGCGGCGGTTACGGTAAGTTCAGTTAGGTCGGACATCCCCCACGGCCTCCGCGGGTTTTACCAGGTTAGGGTAAAAGATAGGTTCGAGCCAGGGGTCGACCTCGGCCTGTTCGACCCCCTCCAGGTGGCCCCTGACCAGCTCCCAGGCGTCGGCCAGGGCCTCATCGCTCACCACGACTTTTTCGAGCCAGTTTACCTCGCCCACGGCAAACTCCTTCCTAGGGGGTTCTTTTGATTCTACGCCAACGGGCCGAACCGGTTAAGCTGGCTCGGGGCGCGGCTTCTGGGCTAAAATCAGGCTGAATCCGGTAGGAGGAACCCTTTCCACCATGGCCCAGACCTTCGACCCGGTAACCTTAGAGGTGCTTTGGAATCGCCTCATCGCCGTGGTCAACGAGCAGGCCGCGGCCCTCATCCGGACCTCCTTTACCAGCATCGTCCGGGAATCGGGGGACCTTTCGGCCTGCATCTTCGATGTCCGGGGCAACCTCCTCGCCCAGGCGGTGACCGGAACCCCCGGCCACATCAACCCGATGCAGGCGGCCATGCTCCACTTCCTCCGGGCCTTCCCGCCCGAAACCCTCGAGCCAGGGGATGTGCTGATCACCAATAACCCCTGGCAGACGGCCGGCCACCTGAACGACTTTACGGTCGTCACCCCCATCTTCCGCCGGGGCGAGCTGGTAGCCTTTATCGGCAACATTTGCCACGCCCTGGACATCGGGGGCCGGATTCTGGGGGCCGACGCCCGGGAAGTCTACGAGGAGGGCCTGCATATCCCCATTTCGAAGCTCTACCGCCGGGGTGAGCCCGACCAGACCCTCCTCAGGGTGATCGAGGCCAACGTCCGGACGCCCCGGGAAGTGATTGGCGACCTCCACGCCCAGATGGTTTCGAACGAGGTCGGCGGCTACCGGTTGCTGGAGATGATGGACGAATTCGGCTTAGAAAGCCTCGAGCCCCTGGCCGATGAGATCCTGACCCGGTCGGAGCAGGCGATGCGGGCCGCCATCGCGGCCGTGCCCCCCGGAAGCTACGAGGCCGACGGCTGGTCGGACGGCTTTGACGAGCCCGTTTATCTCAAGGTGAGGCTGGAGTTCCGGGGCGATTCGGTCTTCGTGGACTACACCGGCTCCTCTTTCCAGAGTCCCTACGGGATAAACGTGGTGATGAACTACACCCACGCCTACACCACCTATGCCCTCAAGTGCGCCCTCTGCCCCGAGGTTCCCAACAACGCCGGAAGCTTCCGGCCCCTGGAAGTTTACGCCCCGCCCGGCTGCATCCTGAACGCCCAGCCCCCGGCCCCGGTGGCCGCCCGCCACATCATCGGCCACCTCCTGCCCCATATCATCTTCCGGGCCTTAAGCCAGGCCGTCCCCGACCGGGTGATGGCCGAGGGGGCAGGCAACATCTGGAACGTCCAGACGGCCGGCTGGGACCCCCGCCGGGGCCGGCCCTATACTTACATTTTCTTTACGGCCGGGGGGACCGGGGCCCGGCCGGACAAGGACGGCCTTTCCAACACGGCCTTTCCCAGCGGCATCATGGGGGTGCCCACCGAGGTGGTCGAGAGCCTCTCGCCCATCCTCATCAAGCGCAAGGAGGTCCGGACCGATTCGGGTGGGCCCGGCCGGTTCCGGGGTGGCCTGGGCCAAGAGATCTGCCTGACGGTCCGGACCGACCGGCCCTGGATGCTCTCGTGCATGTACGACCGAACCCGGTTTGCCCCCCGGGGCCTCTTCGGCGGCCTGGAGGGGGCCCGGGGGGAGGTGGTTGTCAGCGACGGCCGCCGGCCCCACTCCAAAGAACGGCTCATGCTGGAGCCCGGGGCCGAGGTCGCCCTGCGCCTGCCCGGTGGCGGCGGCTACGGGGACCCCTTCGACCGGGAGCCGGAGCGGGTCCTGGCCGATGTTATCGACGGGTACGTTTCGGTGGAGGCCGCCCGGACGGCTTACGGGGTCGTTATCGACCCCCAAACGATGCGCCTGGACCCCGAGGCGACGGAAAGGCTGCGGGCGGCCGCAAGGCCGGACGGCCGGCCGTGAGGCGGCCCAAAGGCCGCCCCGGCAATTTGGCGATTTTGACAGGATTACCCGGCGCACTTTTTGGGCTATAATTAGCCGGCAAAGGGTAGGGGTTATTTAAACCAAGGAGGGCAGAAATGGTCAGGCGGGTAAGCAGACGGGAATTTAACCTCGGCCTGGCAGGCCTTATCGGCGGACTGGCGGTGGGCTGTGCCCAGACGGGCACCCCGGCCCCGGCCGTCGGCCAGCAGCCGGCCCAACCGACCTTTCCAAGGGAGGTTAAAATCGGGGCCATCTACCCCCTCACCGGCCCCGCCGCCAGCTCGGGCCTGGACGGTCGCTACGGTATCGAGCTGGCCGTCGAGATTATCAACGGCAAATACGACCTCAACCTGCCCCTGGCCCGGGAAGAGGGGCTGCCCAACCTGGGCGGGGCCAAAATTATGGTCGTCTGGGCCGACAGCCAGGGCTCACCCGAAAAGGGCCAGGCCGAGGCCGAGCGGCTCATCACCCAGGAGAAAGTGGCGGCCCTAACCGGCGCCTACCACAGCTCGGTTACGGCTACCGCCTCCCAGGTCGCCGAACGCCTGGGCGTGCCCTATGTCAACTTCGAGTCGTCGTCCCCCACCCTCACCGAGCGGGGCTTCAAGTGGTTCTTCCGGACCGGCCCCCACGACGCCACCTTCGGCAAGAACCTTTTCGACATGCTCCGGGACCTCGAAAGGGGCAAGGGCATTAAGGTCCGGACGATCGGCATCGTCAACGAGAATACCCTTTACGGCACCGACGCCAACAAGATTACCAAACAGTACGCCCAGGAGTACGGCTATCAGGTCGTTGTGGACATCGCCTACCCGGCCAATACCTCCGACGTGACCAGCGAGGTCCAGCGCATCAAGGCCGCCAACCCCGACGTCCTTTTCCAGGTTTCGTATACGTCGGATCTGATCCTCTTTATCCGGACCTATAAGCAGCTCGACTATACGCCCCAGATGATCCTGGGCTACGGGGCCGGGTTTGTGGACCCCCAGTACACCAAGACCCTGGGCAAGGACGCCGACTACGCCATCACCCGGGCCGCCTGGTCGGCGGACATCACCCAGAAGCGGCCGGCCGCCAAGGTCATCGCCGACATGTTCCAGCAGCGGTTCGGCCAGCCCATGACCGAAAACTCGGCCCGGTCCTTCACCGGCATGCTGGTCCTGGCCGATGCGATAAATCGGGCAAAGTCTTTGGACCCCGAGGCCATCCGCCAGGCCCTCCTGGCCACCGACATCCCCGGCGACCAGACCATCATGCCGTGGCAGGGGGTAAAATTCGACGAAAAGACCCACCAGAACATCTATGCCCAGGGTGTGAACCTGCAGATTATCGGGGGCCAGTACTACACCGTCTGGCCCTTCGACCTGGCCACCCGGGAGATCGTCTGGCCGATGCCCAGGTGGAGTCAGCGCTAAAGGAGACTCCGGCGGGACTTCCGGGCCCTGAACCTCAGAAATCGGGCGAAGGACTATGGAGGCCATCCGGACAATCCTTGAAGACTTGAGGAGCTCTTTTGAAGCCGACGGTTACGACCTGGCCTGGTCCCTTGACGGCGGCGTCCTGCGGGTCGAAATCACTGCCCGGCCGGATGCCTGTGCCGAGTGCCTGGTGCCTAAGGATGCCCTTCGGGGCCTTATCGCCGGCCTTCTCGCCGAAACCGATGCGGGCCGGCAGGTCCGGGCCATCGAGCTGCGGTACCCAACCGACCCTGGAGGTTGAGGATTTATGCGCGTCGTGCTGCCGAATATCGAGTACAGGGTCTTTGGCCTCGGGCTGGCCCCACGGCCCCGGTCGCTGGAGGGGAAGGTTGTGGGCTTCCTGGATGGGTGGGGACGCCGCAACCC
>DAOUCL010000187.1:0-4587 GCA_034432015.1 Dehalococcoidia bacterium | reverse complement strand
TAACCGAGGAGCATTTTTGTGCCCGCTGCAACAAAGTAAGGCTTACGGCCGACGGAAAACTCAGGCTCTGTCTGCTTACCGACCACGAAATCGACCTTCTGGGGCCGTTACGCCGGGGCATTGACGAGGCCGGCCTTGAGGCCCTTTTGCGGGCGGCCATCCAGACCAAGCCCGAACGCCACCTGGTTAACGAGGGCATCATCCCCAACCTAAGAAGGATGATCCAGATTGGCGGATAGGCCTTTTTCCCACCTCGATGCCTCCGGCCGGGCCCGGATGGTGGACATCGGGGCGAAACCCGAGACCGAGCGGGAGGCGGTCGCCCGGGGCCGGGTGGTCATGCGGCCGGAGACGCTGGAGCTGGTCCGCCGGGGCCAGGTTGCCAAGGGCGACGTGCTGGCAGTGGCCCAGGTGGCGGGCGTGATGGCGGCCAAGCGGACCCCGGAGCTTATCCCCCTCTGCCATCCGCTGCTCATCAACGCCGTTGAAATGCGGTTTGCGTTTAACGACGAACTGAGCGCCGTCGAAATCGAGGCCGCCGTGCGGGTGAACGGCCGGACCGGGGCCGAGATGGAGGCCCTTACGGCGGTGGCGGTTGCCGCCCTGACGGTTTACGACATGTGCAAGGGCATCGACCCGGCCATCCGGATCGAGGGGATCCGGCTTGCCCGCAAGCGGGGGGGCAAAAGCGGCGAGGTGGTCCTGGAGCCTTGAGCCCGGAAGCCCTGGCCCTGGCCCTGGTCGAGGCGGCCCGGGCCGGCGACAGCCGGGCCGCGGCCCGGCTCCTGCGGCACGTGGAAGACGAGACCGAGGTGGGCCTGGCGGCCTGGCGCCGGCTCTTTAAGGCGGCTGGCCGGGCTTGGGTGGTAGGTATTACCGGACCGCCGGGGGTCGGCAAGAGCACCCTCATCGGCCGCCTGGCCCGGGCCTACCGGGAGCAGGGCCTGAAGGTTGGGGTGCTGGCCGTCGACCCGACCAGCCCCCTCACCGGCGGCGCCCTCCTTGGCGACCGGGTCCGGATGCAGGAGCTGGCCTCGGACCCCGGGGTTTACATTCGGAGCCTGGCAACCCGGGGGGCGGTGGGCGGGGTTGCCCGGGCGGCCGGCCGGCTGGTGACGGTCCTTGACGCCCTCGGCTACGGGATTATCCTGCTGGAGACGGTGGGGGCCGGGCAGGACGAGGTGGAGGTGGCGGCCATCGCCGGGACCACTGTCCTGGTGCTGATGCCGGGCCAGGGGGACGAAATCCAGGCCCTTAAGGCCGGCCTGGTGGAGGTTGCCGACATCATCGTCATCAACAAGGCCGACCGGGAAGGGGCCGACCAACTGGCGGCCCAGCTTCGGTCGGTCCTCAGGCTGGGAACCACCCGGTCTGAAGGCGAGGACTGGAGGCCCCCGATAATCAAAACCGTCGCCGCCGACGGCACCGGCATCGGGGAGTTGCTCTCGGCCGTCGAAGCCCACCGGGCCTTCTTAGCCCGGACCGGCCGGGAGGCCGAGCGCCGCCGGGCCGCCCTGCGAAAGGCCGTCTGGCGGGAAGTGGAAAGCCTGCTTCTTCGGCGGCTCAGCCGGGACCCGGCGGCCGCGGCCGAATTCGAGGGGCTGGTCCGGCGGGTTGAAGCCGGAGACCTCGACCCCATCTCGGCGGCGGTCGCCCTGCTGGGGCGGCTAGCCGCCCCAACCGCGCCCCACCCCGACCCTTAGCCTACTGCGACTCGGCCACGGCCAGGGGCAGGGGCTGCTGGTCCCCCTCGCGCAGGACGTCCTTGGCGGCCCCGATGAAGGCCTTAAATAGAGGATGGGGGCGGTTGGGCCGGGATTTAAACTCGGGGTGGAACTGGGTTCCCAGCATCCAGGGGTGTTCCCTGAGCTCGGCGACCTCCACCAGCCGGCCGTCTAGGGAGAAGCCGCTTAACACCATCCCCCCGGAGGTCAAAAGCTCCCGGTAGTCGTTGTTGAATTCGTACCGGTGGCGGTGCCGCTCGTAGACGATGGGCTCCCCGTAGGCTTCCCAGGCCCGGGTGCCCGGCACCAGGTGGCAGGGGTAGACCCCGAGCCGCATCGTCCCGCCCTTGCGGTCAATTTCGCGCTGTTCCGGCAGGAGGTCGATAACCGGGTAGCGGGTCTCTGGGTCGAATTCGGTGGAATTCGGCTCGTCCGTCTTTAAAAGATACCGGGCGAACTCGATGACCATCGCCTGCATCCCGAGGCACAGGCCCAGGTACGGCACCTGGTGCTCCCGGGCGTACCGGGCGGCCGAAATTTTCCCCTCGATTCCCCGGTAGCCGAAGCCCCCGGGCACGACGATGCCCTGGGCCCGGCCGAGGGCGGGGAAGCCGTTGCCAAGGGCCACCTCCTCGGCGTCGAGCCAGAGGACCTCCACGTGGCGGTCGTGGGCCAGGGCGGCATGGGTAAGGGCCTCCCGCACGCTTATATACGCATCCTGAAGCTCGATATACTTGCCCACCAGCGCAACGGTGACCGCCGGCTTGGGGGCCTTGATCTTCTCCACCAGCCGCCGCCACTCGTCTAAGTCGTTGCGCAGGGGCTTTAAGCCCAGGCGCTCGACGATAAACTCCCCCAGGCCCCACTCCTCCAGGATGAGGGGCACCTCGTAGGGGGTCTCCACCGTCAGCAGGGGCACCACCGCCTCAAGCTCCACGTCGCAGAAAAGGGCAATCTTTTCCCGGACGCTTTCCGGGACCGGGTAGTCGCTCCGGCAGACGATGACGTCGGGCTGGATGCCGATGGACCGGAGCTCCTTGACGCTGTGCTGGGTGGGCTTGGTTTTAAGCTCTTTGGTCGAAGCGATGTAGGGCAGGAGGGTGACGTGGATATAGAGGACGTTGTCCCGCCCGACGTCCTTGCGCATCTGCCGGATCGCCTCCAGAAAGGGCAGGCCTTCGATATCCCCCACCGTTCCCCCAACCTCGACGATAACCACCTCGGCCCCGGTCTGCCGGGGGACCCGCATGATGCGGTCTTTTATCTCGTTGGTAATGTGGGGAATAACCTGAATGGTTCCCCCCAGGAAGTCGCCCCGCCGCTCCTTGGCGATAACGGCCGAATAGACCTGCCCGGTGGTCACGTTGGAGCCCCGGTTGAGGTTTACGTCCAGGAACCGCTCATAATGGCCCAGGTCTAAGTCGGTTTCGGCCCCGTCGTCGGTGACAAAGACCTCCCCGTGCTGGTAAGGGGACATGGTGCCGGGGTCGACGTTGATATACGGGTCGAGCTTCTGGGCCGAAACGGCGATCCCCCGGCTCTTTAAGAGACGGCCGATGGACGCGGCCGTAACCCCCTTACCTACGGAGCTTGCAACACCGCCGGTCACGAAAATAAACTTCGGCATAAATTCAGACCCCCTTCGAACCGGTGCGGTAACCTTCACCTAAAAATATCGTACATAAGTTCTAAAGTGTTGGCAAATAAACCACAGCTTTATCCACCGCGGTTAGCCTAGAAGAGGGCGGTCAGGAGCTGGCCCTCTCCGGTGAGGCGGTTCAAGGTATTGGCCACCTCCCAGGCCACCGCTTCCAGGGCCCCTTCCGGCCCGGCCCACCGGCCCACTTCCCGCCAGCCCCCCATGGGCCCGTCCATATCCCAGGCCCAGAGGCCCCAGACCCCGTCGGCGAGGCTGACCAGCTGCCAGCGCCTGCGCAGGTAGAACTCATCGAGGATAAGCTCGGCCTGGCGGGTAAGTCCGCCGGCGAAGCGGACCTCCGGCCAAGCCTGAAAGGACTGGCGCCGCAGCCAGCCGTCGATAACCTGGTAAGCTTCGGCCAGCTCCAGCGGGTGGATGCTGCCTGTGGGGGTTGGGAGGGGAAAGCGGGCCTCGATGTTAACCTGCCGGGCCGTCGGGCTCACCTCAAGGTCCACCTCGGCCCAGAACTCCACCGCGTCCCCGGCCCCGGCGATGGTGAAGATGGCCGAGAAGAAATCCTCGGCCTGCTCCCGGTCCCGGACCTCCAGGCCGACGGCCCCGGTCAGGGCCAGGAAGGCTTTAACGATACCGTTAAACTCGGGGGACACGGGGGCCGGGGGAGTTCTGCGGCAGGCCGGTATCTGCGATCGAGCACACAAAACCAGAATAATTATAAACCAGAGGTCCTGGGTCCATGTCAGCCAGCGCTTCAACCAACCGGGCCGCGGCCCTGCCCCCGGGTGGGAGCCGACGGCTGGTGGTGAACGCCGATGATTTCGGCGATTCTCCCGGCGCCAACGCCGCCATAATTGCGGCCCACCGGGACGGCATCGTCACCAGCGCCAGCCTGATGGTCACCGGCCCGGCCTTTGAAGAGGCCGTCGACCTGGCCCGGTCCTTTCCCAGCCTCCAGGTCGGCCTGCACCTGGTCCTCATCGGGGAACGGCCCTGCCTTCCGCCCGAACGGATTCCCGACCTGGTTGACCTGGCCGGCCGGTTTCCGGACAACCCGGTGGCGGCCGGTCTGCGCTGGTGGGTCCGGCCGGCGGCCCGGGACCAGCTCCGGGCCGAAATCGAGGCGCAGGTGGACCGGTTTATCAAAACCGGCCTGCCCCTGGACCACCTGAACAGCCACCTGCACTTTCACGTCCACCCGACCGTCTT
>DAOUCL010000186.1:0-3057 GCA_034432015.1 Dehalococcoidia bacterium | reverse complement strand
ACCCGCCGGTCGTCCAGGGGCGGCCGGGCCAGGTTGTAGCCGATATAAGTGTAGCCCAGCCCCAGGTACTTGCGAATCTCCAGGTGGGCCTCCCGCTGGACCTCGGCCAGGTCCTTGGGTTCGACACTCCCGATGTCGACCTCCCCGGTCTTAAGCTGGGCCACCACCACGGTGGCGTCTTTGACCACCTTCCGGATGAACTCGTCGAGATACGGGCCGCCCTGGCGCTTCCACCAGTTCTCGTTGCGCACCAGGGTGATGTGGTCGTCCTTTACCCACTCTTTGAATTTAAAGGGCCCGGTGCCCACCGGCTGGCGGTTGAATTCGTCGGTGTTTATATCCTTGCCCTCCAGCAAGTGCCGGGGCAGGGGCCGGAGGAAGGCCATGGACGAAACCAGGAAGGGGCAGTAGGTCTCGGTGAGGGTGATCTGCAGGGTGTAGTCGTTGACGACCTTCACCCCTTCGGTGTCCTTTACCTTGCCCTGAATCCGGTCCTTGGCTCCCTTCACCAGCTCGAAGAGGTTCTTGCGCACCGTCCGGGTGTTCGGGTCCAAGATAGCTTCGATGGTAAACTTAACGTCGTGGGCCGTAAAGGGCTTGCCGTCGTGCCACTTGACGTTTTTGTTGAAATAAAACGTGTACGTAAGGCCGTCCGTGGAGATCTCCCACTTTTCGGCCAGGTGGGGTATCGGCTGGCCGTTGTTCGGGTCGATATCGACCACGCTGTCGAAAACCCGGGCGATAACCTCGGAGGAGGGAACGTCGGTGGAGAGGATGGGGTTGAGGATCTGAGCATCCGCAAAGGTCCCGTAGATGACCGTGCCCCCGTAGGTGGGTTTGACCTCCTCCCGCCCGGGCTGGGGCGCCGGCGCCCCCGGCGCGCAGGCCCCCAGGGCCGCCGCCATCCCCAACCCGACAGTCCCGGCCAGAAACTCCCGCCGACTGACCTTCTGCATCCTACGACCTGCCTCCTTTTCCGTGGATTTCGGCGGCCGCGGCGTCCCCCTCTCCGCCCCTGACCGCCGGCCGATTATAAATGCGGCCAGCGAAAACTGTCAAGTGCCGGCAAGGGTATTTTTTTAGCGCGGAGGCCGGGGTCGGCCCTATTTTAGCCGTCGGAGGGGGCGGGAGGCGGCCCATACGGCCGTAACAAAGCCGAAGCTCAGAACCCCGATCAGGGCTACCGCCAGGGGTGCCCCGACCCGGTCGGCCAGGGCGCCGGCAAGGAGGGAGCCCAAGGACTGCAGGCCCCAGGTGAGCATGTAAATGCTCATCACCCGGCCCTGGTAGGCGGCGGGAGTGGCCCCCAGCGCCAGGCCGGTGTTGAGGGTCTGGAAGAGGGCCTGGGTAAAGCCGGCGGCCGTCAGGGCAAGGAGGGCTAAGCCGAAATGGGAAACCAGGGCAAAGCCCACCACGGCCAGGGAGAAGGCCAGGCCCGAGGCCAATAAGACCGGTCCCCGGGGTAGCCGGGTGCCGACGAAGGCCACGGCCACCGACCCTAAGAGGGCGCCTGCGCCGCTGGCCCCGTAGAGGAGGCCCAGGCCGCCGGCACCCACCCGCAGGATGTCCCGGGCAAAGACGGGCACCAGGGGAACAAAGGCCATCCCGAAGACGGAGGGGATAAGGCTCAGCAGTAGCAGGCTGAAAACCGGCCGGTTGGACCAGATGTAGCCGAGGCCCCCGATAGCGTCCTGCCAGACGGTGGTCCGAACGGGCGGGTCAGGGGCGTCCGGCCGCCGAGGCCGAATCTTGGCGGCCATCCAGACGAGTCCCAGGTAGCAGGCGGAGGTGAGCCAGTAGACCCCGGCCGTCCCGATGAGGCCCACCAGCACCCCGGCCAAGGCCGGGGCGACGATGCGGGTGCCGTTCGCCACGGCGGAATTCAAGGCGACGGCGTCCTGGAGCGCCCGGCGGGGGACCAGCGCCGGGATGAGGGACTGGCGGGCCGGGATATCGAAGGCCCACACCACCCCCATCAGGCCCACCAGGCCCACGAAGACGGGAACGGTTATCAGCTTGAGGCTTACGAGCAGGGCCAGGAGGGCGGTCAAGGCCGCCAGCACCGACCGGGTGGCCACGACCAGCCGGGCCCGGTCGACCCGGTCGGCTACCGCCCCCCCGAGCAGGGAGAGCAAAAAGATGGGGATGTTGGCGGCGGCACTGACGATGCCCAGCAGAAGGGGGGAATCGCTCAGCTCCAGGACAAGCCAGCCCTGGGCCACGCTCTGCATCCAGAAGCCGCTCAGGGCGAAGAGCTGGCCCAGCCAGAGGAGACGGAAATCCCGGTAGCGGAGGGCCCCGGGCCAGCGGAGGGGTCGGCCGGCCGCCGGTCCCAACTCCGGCCGGAATCTGACCGGGGCCGGAATATTGTCGCCGTCCGGCGGGCTCAACCCGGTGCCTCCCAATTAGGCCCGGGGGTTCCGTCCCCCGCCGGTATTATCCAACGGGTTAAAAGGGCCATTTTTATATAAAACCCGGTCGGACGAGAAAGGCCGACCGGTATCTAAGGGCGGGCGGCCCTTGCTTAAGTGGCCGCCGACTCCACCTGGTCCAGCTCCAGCAGGAGGGTCCGGTAACGCTCCAGCCGTTCGGCCCACCGGGCCCGGAGCTGACCCAGCTGTTCCATCTTGTGGTCGATAAGCCGGATCTGGGACTCGCTGGCCTCGATGGCGTGCAGGAGCCGCTTGCGCCGCTCGCTGGGGTCGATCTTGTCCCAATCGGCCCGGAGCTGGCTTTTAATTTCGGCCGCGTCCAGGATCTGTCGGATCTCGTTGAGGGAGAAGCCGAGCAGCTGGGTCAGCTGCTTTATCTGCTCCAGGCGCTGGACATCCTCTTCGGAGTAGAGCCTGAAGCCCCCTTCCATCCGGGTGGGGGGCCGCAAGAGGCCCCGCTCCTCGTAGTAGCGGATGGTCCGCTGGGTGAGGCCGGTGCGCTGGGCGACCTCACCGATCTGCATGTAGCGGCCCTTGCCGTCGCCTTCCATCGGTCCCGCCCCCATTATACCCGGGACCTACCGTTTACGTCAAAGTATGTATGGGTTCAAGACATTTGAGACAG
>DAOUCL010000185.1:0-13254 GCA_034432015.1 Dehalococcoidia bacterium | reverse complement strand
TGGATGCCGGCCTGGAGCCACTCGTAGCCTAGGTAGACCCTCACCGGCAGCCAGAGCCACCCAAACTGGGGCGTCCCAAAAAGCTTCTGGGCAATGGGCGGGTCCCGAAATTCTACCTGCTGAGCCATCATCCTCCCCCCTTTAAGGTTTAGCTTTTGGCTCTTCCAGACATCATATTAGGCGGGGATGCTTTCAAAAACGACTAGCGAAAGCTTAAAAAAATTTAAAAACGCCAGCCCTGGCCGGCGGGGCCCACGGCGGCTTTCTTCCCCCGGGCCGACTGGCAGCCGGCCTGGACTTCCGACAAACGTTACCGGAGGGCCCGGATGCAGGTGAACCCGGCCGCGGCCCAAAAGCCGTCCCGCACCTCACTGCTTCGGACCGGGGCAGTATCCTGGGGCTCCTCCAGGAGGGTAGATGCTACCTGGCTGGGCCTCAGCCCGCCAGCCTTTAGAAAGGCCACAACGTCGTCGTAAGAGTAAAACCTGGCCAGGCGATAAATTGGGTGACCCTGAAGGGCCTTCTGCAGGTAAAACTGTGCCCAGGGACTCTCCTTAAGGATCAGCCCCAGCACCAGGCTACCCCCAGGCCTTAGCACCCGGGCGGATTCCCCGAGGACCCGAACCGGTTCGTCCACGAAGCATAGGGTAGCCACCAGCAGTACCAGTTCGAAACTCTCCGCCCGAAAAGGCAGGGCCTCACCCACACCCTGCACCGGCTCGATTCCCCGGGTTCGGGCGATGAGGAGCTCGGTTCGGGACGGGTCCAGGCCGACCTGGACGCCCAGGGCCGAGGCGAACCGGCCGGTGCCAACCCCGACTTCCAGCCCGCGGCCGAAGGCCAACATCACCCGCCGGAGACACCGGAGCTCCGCCAAAAAAGCCGACCGGCCGAAAGGCCGCTCGTACCACTCGTCGTAGCGGTGGGCAAGGGCATCAAAGACGCTCACCACGGCCGGTCCCGGCCCTTTCTCAGGGCAACGCCTTCAGGAAGGCCAGAAGGTCCCGCCACTGGCGGTCGGTAAGCCGCCAGCGGGGCATGGGCCAGGCTAGGGGCCGACCCTCGGCATCGATGCCCTGAGTTACTGCCCGCCGAATCAGCTCCTCGGTGTACCTGGGGCCCCGGCTGCCGTCGGGTTCGAGTATCCCAGCAGGGTCAGTAAGGTTGCGGTAGCGGATGTCCGGGCTTACAAACATCGGGGTGCGCAGGCCCCGGCCGTCGGGCCCGTGGCAATCGGCACAGGCCATTACCATGCCCATCCCACCGGAGTAAGGGATGGGCTGGCCGGTATCCGGGTCGGTTCCCGTATAGTAAATCCACGCCCCCCGGGCGACCTCGTCACCGGCCGCGGCCGGGGCGACGAATCCGAGTCCCAGGAGGCCCAGCCCGACTACTCCCGCCGCCACCAGGCCGAGCCCGGCCAGGAGCAGTCCCCGCGCCCTCATGCGCCCCCTTCCAGGTCGCGGCGCATCTGCTCGTACTGCTCCCGGGTGAGCTCTCCCCGGGCGTAGCGCTCCTTGAGGATCTCCAGGGCCCGGGAGCCGGTCCCGCCGGCCGGGGCAAGCTGGCGGACGGCCCAGATAACCAGGAGGACCATTCCGAGCAGAACGGCTAAACCGAAGACCATGCCGGCGATGCCCCACCAAGGGTTGGCTGCCCAGCCCCAGCCCATCATGCCTGGTCCCATCATCATTCCACCTCCCATCATGAAGATTCCCATTACTAGGGGAGAACCGAAAACGAGGACTAAAATTACCCCAAGAACCGTCAGAAGAGCCCGGGTTGAATCAGTCATGCCGCCTCCTTGCGCGATTTTCGGTCCTGCTGGCTGACTTCCGCCTGCCTGCCGATACCGGCGGCCAGGAAATTTCTAACCGCCCACCAACCGGCCTCCAAACTTTGGGCCTCAAACTGGAAGCCCCGAAAGGGGGCGGAAAACCAAAACGAAGGGAGGGTTAGCCGTGGCCGGGTTTGTTAACTTTATGAACGCTCCCATCGGTCGGCTCCTGAGGGTTATCCTCGGCCTGGTTCTTATCGGTGTCGGCCTCTTCGTCATCGGCGGCCCCTGGGGCTACCTGGTGGCGCTGCTGGGTCTGGTGCCGCTGGCCCCCGGCCTGGCGGGCCGCTGCCTCGGCGAACTCTTCATCCCGCAAAGGCGTCCCGCCTGATCAGGCCGCCGGCTCCGTCTGCCGCAGGTACTCCAGGGCCGATAGGGCTGCAACGGCCCCATCGGCCGCGGCCGTGACAATCTGGCGGGCTGCCCCTCGGCGAACATCCCCGGCAGCAAACACGCCGGGGATGTTCGTTTCCATGCGCTCATTTGTCACAACATATCCCCGCCCGTCAAGTTCCAACTGGCCCCGCACGAGCTCGCTGTTCGGCTCAAGGCCGATGAAAATAAAGACTCCGTCCGCGGGAACCGTTTCCACCGACCCGGTCAGCCGGTCTTCGACCACCACCCCCCGGACCCGGCCGTTACACAAGATCTGCTTTACCAGGCTGTTATACCGGACCCGCACCTTTGGATTCGACAGGACCCGGTCTTGGAGGACCTTTTCGGCGGTCAAGTGGTCTAGGTCTTGGATTATGGTAAGGGAGGCCACGTACTTGAGCAAAAATTGGGATTCCTGCAGCGCCGAATTGCCCCCGCCGACGACCGCCACCGGCCGGTCCTTAAAGAAGGGCCCGTCACAGGTGGTACAGAAGGAGACACCCCTCCCCCAACATTCCTCTTCCCCCGGAACGTTGAGCCGCCTCGGCCGGGAACCGGTGGCAACTATGACCGTGCGGGCAAGAAAGTAAAGGTCCCCTACGTATACCTTCTTTGGCGAAGGTAAAAGTTCCACCCGGGTCACTTCGCCCTGGAAAAATTTGGCCCCGAAGGAAAGGGCCTGCTTGAGCAAATACTGGCCCAACTCAGTTCCGCTTCCCTCGATGCATCCCGGGCAGTTCTCAACCCGTTCGGTGGTGGCCACCAGCCCGCCCGGGAGGCCCCGTTCGATAACCAGGGTGGAGGCGCCGCCCCTGGCCGCGTAAAGCGCGGCGGTGAGGCCGGCCGGACCGGCGCCGATGATGATTACATCGTAGAGCTCCCCGGGCCGGACTTCTTCCTCCGGCATAAAAACGCTCAGCCCAAAACTCATCTGGCCGCTTCCCCCGTCAGACTCCCGTCCCTTCGGCCGCCGCCTCCAGGACTTTTTGCAAAAAGAGCTGTTCGGGCAGGGCTCCCTCAAAGGAAATCCGGTCGTTTATGACCACTTTCGGCACCGCAAACACGTCGTAGCGGCGGGCAATGAGGGGAAATTCTGAAACTTCAATGACGTCCGCCGTTACCTTCTCGCTCTCGATCGCCATTTGGTGGGCCAGCCTGGCCGCCCGGGGACAGTACGGTCAGGTGGGGGTAACCATCACCTGGATGTGGACCGGCACCGAAAGCTTTGCCAGCTGCTCCCGGGTCTGGGCCGAAAGCCGGGTGGTGCCGGTTGAGACGTCGATAATACCCTGGACAAGGACGCTGAACTCGTAGCCGGAAGGTATGCCGAAATAGCGGAGGGTGCCCTTGTTTTTCCCCCGGAAGATGATGGCCGGAATAAGATGCACCCCGAGC
Source organism: Dehalococcoidia bacterium (assembly GCA_034432015.1). Taxonomy (GTDB): domain Bacteria; phylum Chloroflexota; class Dehalococcoidia; order JAUQQI01; family JAUQQI01; genus JAUQQI01. The sequence goes on along the minus strand of DAOUCL010000185.1, from coordinate 9,647 downwards.
TGGCGGGCCTCGGCGGCGTCCCGGACGAAGTCTTTGACCTCGAGCCGGATCTTATCCGAAAGGGCGGCAACTTCTTCAAGGAGCTCCCGGGTCTCCCGGCAGGTCTGGCACTCCTGGGCCGGGATGAGCAGGGGCGAATCGTGCTGGGTAAAAAGGACCAGGGTGACCGGGTCGGTAAGCTGGCTGGCAAAGATCTGTTCAAGCTGGCGGCGGTCTTGCTCCCGAAGCAACGGCATTTCAACCCCCTTTAACAATACTTGGCCGGCAAGCTCAAGCGGCCCTTCCGGGGCGGGCCCCGGGGTTCCTCGGCTTTCGGCGGCCAGCCCGGCGCCCACCGCCGGAGGCTCCCACAATCGGGCGACCTCAAGGCCGTCTGGAAGCTCCAGGCACCCGGTTGAACAATCAACCATCGGGTAGTATAGTAATTTGGATAAAGCATACGCAAGGTCCAGTTAAAGTGGCTGGCCTGACCCCGGGTGGGCGGCTCCCGCCAGAACTTCTCGAACTTATAGCCGAGCGCTTTAAGGCTCTGGCCGAACCGGCCAGGCTCCAGATTCTCGACATCCTTCGGGAAGGCGAAAGGACGGTAGCTGACCTCGCCGCCCAGACGGGTCTCGGGCCGGCCAACGTCTCTAAGCACCTGCGAATGCTTTACCTGATGGGGTTTGTCACCCGCCGGAAGGCGGGGCCAAACATCTACTACCGGCTGGCCGATGAGGGGGTATTCCAGCTCTGCGCCATCGTCTGTGAGCGGCTCAGGGATGCTATCAGGCGACAGCAGGAGGCCGTAGAAGGGATCCTGCCGCCGCAAATTTAAAGGAGGTGGAGCGCATGCGTATCAACAACATCGACCTGGAGCGAGTTCAGGCAACGGTTGCGGCCATCCAGAAGGACCCGGCCCAGGCGAGACGCCCCCAGCGGGTCGCCGTCGACTGGAACTTCGGGGAAGGTGAGCCGCAGATGCGGGCCGTTGTAACCGTTGAGGGGAAAGAGCATATCCTTGAGGCGGATTCGCCCACCTTCCTCGGGGGCGGCGGCCTCAGGCCTGGTCCCATTCCTTACTGCCTTTTTGCTTTTGCCAGCTGCTTTGCCGGCTCCTTCGCCGGGGCGGCCGCCGAACTTGGGGTGCGGCTCACCCGCCTTCGGGTGACGGCCGAGACGGTGGTGGACTTCACCCGGCCCCTGGGCCTGGGGGAGAATCCGCCCGCCGAAGGCCTGACCTTTGTGGTGGAGGCCGACACCGACGGCGACCCGGCCCGGCTTGAGGAGGTCCGGGAGCTGGCCTACCGGCGGTGCCCGGCCGTTTACTGCATCACGAACCCGATCCCCCTCACCGTCCGCCTCCAGCGACCTTAGCCGGACCTACCTATTCGGGTGGGCCCCGGACGGCCCAAAACCACCCCTCCGGAGGTGGACCCGGGTTGGTGGCGGCTGGTATCTTTTGGTGGTCAAAAGTACAGGGGAGGGAGGTCTTTATGAACGGCGCAGAAGCGCCCCGGGGCACGTTCCTTCTGATGCTGGTCTTTTTCTTGCTTCTTGTCCTGGTCTGGGTTGGGGTGTTTATAAACCTGCTCGGTCGGGAGCTTCAGCCGTGAACCGGAACAACTTAAGTCTTTATATCTACGAGCTGGCCTGGATCTTGCCCAGCATCGCCATACCCGTGGGGATGCTGGTCGCCATAACCCTGAGCGCCTTTGCCCTGGGCATTCACCTGCCCGGGGCCGAGGGCCGGTTGGACCCGGCTAAGCTGGACTCCACCCCGCCCTTCGACCGCCCCGGCGTCCGGCAGGTGGGCCCCGGCCGGTACGAGGCGGTGGTTATCGGCCAGATCTGGCGGTTTACCCCCAACGAAATCCGGGTGCCCGCCGGTTCCGAGGTGACTTTCATCGCCACCAGCCGGGATGTGGTCCACGGCTTTAAAATCCAGGATACCCCGGTCAACATGATGCTCATTCCGGGCCAGGTTTCGAAGCTTACCGCCCGGTTTGAGCGTCCGGGCGACTACCTGCTGGTCTGCCACGAATACTGCGGGACGGGCCACCACGTCATGTTCGGCAAGGTCGTGGTAGAACCGGCCGGTCAGGGAGGGGGCCGATGAACCGGGCAGACCGGGCCTTAACCCTTGAAAACCGGCTGGCCGCCTATTATATCGCCGTCGGCCTTTTGGCCCTGGGTATCGGGGGCCTGATGGGGGTTCTTCAGGCCCTGCAGCACTCGGGGATAAACCTTTACCCATATCTTTACCCCGTCCTGGCTTCTTACTACCACGGCCTCACCTACCACGGGGTGATGATGGTCCTGGTCTGGACCACATTTTTCATCTCGGGGTTTTTGACCTTCGTGGCCGCCCACAGCCTCGGCCGGCCCCTGGCCAGCCCCGGCCTGGGGAAGTTCACCTTCGGGCTTATGTTGGCGGGACTGCTTCTGGCCGCCTGGCCCATTGCCACCAACGATGCCACCGTCCTTTTTACCTTCTACCCGCCCATGCAAGCCCACCCGGCCTTCTATATCGGTCTTACCCTGGTGGTGGTCGGCACCTGGCTGATTTTGCTTAACCTGGTCCTCACTTACCGGCAGTGGCGGGCCGAAAATCCCGGGGTCCGGACGCCCCTACCGGCCTTTATGGCCCTGGTTACCCTGACCATGTGGTTTATCGCCAGCCTCGGGGTTGCCCTGGAAATGGTGGCCATCCTCATCCCCTTCGCCCTGGGCCTTGCCCCCGGGGCCGACCCTCTGCTGGCCCGGACCCTTTTCTGGTTCACCGGGCATCCCATCGTTTACTTCTGGCTTCTGCCGGCCTACATCTCCTGGTACACGATGGTTCCCAGGCAGGTTGGGGGGAAGCTTTTCAGCGACCCCCTGGCCCGGGTCTCATTTCTGCTCTTTTTGTTCCTCTCCACCCCGGTGGGTCTGCACCACCAGTTCACCGACCCTGGGGTCGCCGAACTGTGGAAGTTTTTACAGGCGCTCTTTACCTTTGGGGTTTTCTTCCCGAGCCTGCTGACGTTTTTTAACGTGACCGCCTCCCTGGAGCTTGGGGGCCGGGCCCGGGGCGGCCGGGGCTGGCTGGGTTGGATACCCCGTCTTCCCTGGTCGGACCCATCCTTTACGGCCCAGGCCCTGGCCATGGTCCTTTTCGCCTTTGGGGGTATCGGCGGGCTGGTCAATGCCTCGTACAACGTTAACCTGGTGGTCCACAACACCATGTGGGTGGTGGGTCACTTCCACCTGACGGTGGGCTCCGGGGTGACCCTCACTTACATGGGCATTCTCTACTGGCTGGTACCTTACCTTACGGGCCGGGCCCTCTGGAGCCGCCGGCTCGGGCTCATTCAGCCCTGGCTCTGGCTCGTGGGCATGGGCCTTATGTCCTTTGTCCACCACTGGCTGGGACTGCTGGATATGCCCCGCCGGACCATGGTCGGGTCGGCGGCCTATCTTCCGCTGAGGCCCGACTGGCAGGCCCTTTTGCCCCTGGTGGGGGTTGGGGGTGTCCTGCTTTTCGTGAGCGGGCTCCTCTTTTTTATCAACATGGTGCTGACCCTGGCGGCCAGCCGAGAGCCGGCCCAGGTTGAAATTCCGGCCGCCGAGGCCCTGCACGGTCCGGAGGCAGGACCTGCGATCCTGGACCGCTGGCGGCCCTGGCTTACGGTGGCCCTGGCCCTGGTAGTCTTGGCCTACGGGCCGGTCCTGGGGATGTTGGCCGCCTCAGCGGCCTTCAACGTCCGGGGAATCCGGGTGTGGTAATCAGAATTGACCGAAGAGGAGGACCAACGGCCGTGCCGATAAAGAAGATTTTAGTTCCCCTGGACGGTTCTGAGCTTGCGGAGCGGGCTCTGCACATCGTTCGGGAGCTCGCCCTCCCCACCAAGGCGACGGTCTTGGTGGTTCGGGTGGTCGAGCCCCCAAGCCTTTTTACCCTGGGCGACCGCCTGGAAATCGAGGCCCGGATTATCCGGGAGGCAGAAGATTACATTAACCGGGTTGCCGAGGAGCTTCGGGCCCTGGGGATTTCGGCCGAGACGGCCGTGCCCTATGATTCCGACGTGCCCGGGGCTATCTTGGAACAGATAAGGCTCAAAGAGCCCGACCTGGTGGTAATGTCCACCCACGGCCGTTCGGGCCTGGGCCGGTGGATTTACGGCTCGGTGGCCGAGGCTGTTCTGGCCCGAAGCCCGGTGCCCGTCATCGTCGTCAAGGCTACCGCCCCGCCCCGGCCCTTTATGCCCACGGTGAAGCCCCCAAGGATTCTGGTTCCCCTTGACGGCTCCCAGTACGGGGAGGCGGCTCTGCCGGCCGCCGCCGAGCTTGCCCGCATCTTCGAGGGGACCCTAGTGCTGGTCCGGGTGGTGCCCCTCGGGCAAGTGGCCTTTGTGCCCGAGACCCCGGTTCCGGCCCAGGCCGTCCTGGACGAGGAGCTGAAGGCTGCCCGGGATTACCTGGAAAAGACCGCCGCCTCCCTCAGGGCCCAGGGCCTCAAGGCCGCCGTTGAAGTCGAGGTGGGGCCGGTGGTTCCCCGGTTGCTGGAGGTCGCCCGGCGGGTGGATGCCGACCTGATCGCCATTTCCAGCCACGGCCGGACGGGGCTTTCGGAGCTTATCTTTGGAAGTGTGGCCCTGGGCCTTTTGCGGCAGGCCGAGGTGCCCCTGCTGGTGGTGAGGCCCGAGCTCATCGCCCAAAAGCAGGTCCTGGCCCGGGAGCCCATCGAGGCGGCGGCCAAACAGTTCGAGCCCCTGCAGGTCATCGAACTTACGGCCCGGGAGGCCGCCCTTGTGGAAAGCGCCCTAAAATACTTTGCCGACGTTTACCCGGCCGGAGATCCCATCCGGGCCGAAATCAAGCGCATCTACGAAAAGCTCGCCCGCAAGCAACCCGCGGTCTAGGCCGGGCTTTCAAGGGGCGCGATTAGAGCTTCCGAAACCGCCTGCCGTGGGCCCCGGTCTACCCGAAGGCCCTGGCGAAAGCTTTCCTGGGCGGCAACCTCCCCGGGACAAACCCGCCGTTTAGCGCCTTGCCGGCTAGGCCCTGGCCGCCCACCAGTTAATCAGGATAAGGGCGGCCCAAACGACGAGGATGCCCGTCAGGCCGGCCACGGCCCCGGCCGTAGCGGTAAGGGGGATCCCAAACGCCAAGCTGACGGTGAACCAGGCCAGGGACGGCTTTCGCCGCCGTTCCTTGAGCCGCTTTTCGACCAGGGCCGTAAGCCGCTTCTCCAGTCTGGTCAGCAGGGCCTCGGCCACGGCGTCCTCCCAGCCGGGCCCCAGCTCCCGCAGGGCCCCGGCGTAGTCCCGAACGTGGGCCCGCAGTTCCAGGTCGTTAATGAGGGTCTTTTCGGGCATCTTTTGCTTCCGGTTTAGCGGCCTGACCGCGGGGCGTTCTCCCGCAGGATCTCGTTGGCCTTGGCCACGGCGTCGTCCAGCAGCTTTTTGACATCGACGTTCGGGTCGTTGATGACCCGGCTCATCACCTCTTGGTCGATAATCGTCCGAACCGGGTCGTAGCCGGCCACCGGGGATTCCACCATGGCGTACTGAAGCCAGTCGAAGATCCGGGCGTAGGAGCGGGCCACCGGCCCCCACTGGGGGTCCCGCTCGAAGGCGGCGATGACCTCGGCCTTGGCGCTCTGCCGAACCGGCAGGTAGCCGGTGTTCACCGCCCACCTGACCGTTTGGGGCCGCTCCCCCAGGAACTTTATGACCAGCCAGGCGGCAAGCTCCCGCTCGGGAGTGGTCTTAAAGACCGAGACGCTCGCCCCGTAGAGGTTTACCGCCGGCCTTTCGGTGTAGGGGAGCAAGGAGATGTCCCAGCTGAATTTCGCCCCTTTGTCCACCGCCTCCCGGTAGAAGGGCAGGCCCGAGGAAGAGGCGAAGACGAAGAGCACCTCCCCGTTGCCAAACCGGTTCTGCTCCCCGAACCGCTCCCCCACCGGGATCTCGACGGCGCACTTGTTTTTAAACAGCCGCTGAATCATCGCCAGGGTCTCAACCCCTGCCGGGCCGTTAAAGACATAGGCCGAACCGTCCGGGCTGATGATCCGGCCGCCCCTGGAGAAGACCATTGAGGCAAAGTTGGAAGCATCGTGGCGGAAGGCCCAGCCGTATTTTTTATTGGCCGGGTCGCTGGCCTTGCAGGCCGCCTCTTCCCAGGTCTTCCAGTCCCGGGGCGGCTCGCTGTAGCCGAGCTGCCGGAGCCAATCGGCATTGTAGTACATAACCTCCACCGACCGCTGGGTCGGAAAGCCCAGCCGCTCCCCCTTAAACTGGGGATTAACGTCGCTCTCCAGGAAGATGGGGAAGTAGTCCTTAAGGTCCTCTTCCGTAAGGCCGTACTTTTTGCTCTTGATGAAGGGCGTAAGGTCGATGACCGCCCCCTGGGCCCGGTAGAAGGCGGCCTGATTCTGGTAGGCAACGGCGATGTCCGGCGGCTGGCCCGCCTGGATGGCGGCATTTATCTTGTTGTAAACATCGTTGTAAGAGGCCCCGGCGATTTCCGCCCGGGCCCGGATGCCGTAGGGGTTAGTCCGGTTGAATTCGTCCAGCATCGACTGAATCAGCTCCTGGTCCCGCTGCGGCCGGTTGTGCCAGTAGACCACCTCGATGTTCTTGCCCGTAAGGTCGATGGCGTCGACCATTTCGGGGGTGGTGGGCGGGTTGGTTATTCCGGCCGGACCGGGCTGGGTCGGGGCCGCCTGGGGCATACAGGCCCCCAGAATTGCGGCCAGTCCCAAAAGGAGGGTTAAAACCCGCCAAAGTTTGCCCGCAAACATGGCCTCAAAACCTCCTTATCTTTTAATCCCGCTGCTGAGAAAACCTTCGGTAAAGGCCCGCTGGGCCAGGAAGTAAAGGGCGATAATGGGGGCTACCATCATGGTGGCGAAGGCCATCAGGAGGTGGGTGTTGACGCCGCCTTCCCCGACCATGAACTGCTGGAGGCCGACCGCCAGCACCCGCATGCTGGGGTCCCGGGTTACCAGGAGCGGCCACTGAAAGGCGTCCCAGGCCCAGATGAAATTCAAGACGGCGATGACCACCAGGGCCGGCCGACTCAGGGGCAGAAGGACCCAGATTAGGTATTGAAGGTGGCTGGCCCCGTCGATCCGGGCCGCGTCGTAAAGCTCCCGGGGAACCTGTAAGAAGTGCTGCCTTAGGAGAAAGATGCCGAAGACGCTTACGGTGAAAGGCACGGTCAGGGCCAGGTAGGTATTGTACCAGCCGAAGTTGAACATCATAACGACTTTGGGCACCAGCACCAGCTCCCCGGGAATCATCAAGGTGGCCAGGATCCCCAGAAAGACCAGGTTCCGACCCGGCAGCTCCACCTGGGCCAGGGCGTAGGCCGCCAGTACCGAGGTGACCAGGACACCCCCCACGATGACCCCGCTCACGATAAGGCTGTTGGCAAAGTAGCGGACCATGAGCCAAGTTCCCCACTGCCGGTCCCAGCCGGTGTGCCGGACGGCCTCGATGTAGTTCTGCCACTGGAGGGGCTCGTCCCCCAGGGGCCACCAGGGCCACAGATTGTTGGTGATAACGCTCCCGTAAGATTTGAGGGAGCTGGCTACCATGTAGGCGAAGGGCAGAACGGAGACCAGCGCCCCAATGATGAGGATTAAGTAGATAATGAGCCGACCCCGCGGCCGCCGGAACCGGAAGGTGCGCAGTTCAATGGGGCGGGCAACGGGCAGGCCCAGGGTTTTACTCATAGACGACCCTCCGACCGGCAACCCGGTTCTGAACGATGGTAAGGACCAGAATCACTGAGAACAGGATGAAGGAGAGGGCGGCGCTGTAGCCGTAACGGTTGTACTCGTAAAGCTGTCGGAAGATATAAATGCTGGCGGTCGTGGTGGCCGTGCCCGGACCGCCCATAGTCATAACGTAGATATGGTTAAAGGCCTTAAAAGTGCCGATCACGGTTATGATGGAGAGAAAGAAAGTAGTGGGGGAAAGGAGGGGGACGGTGATGTGGCGAAATAGGGCCCAACCCCTGGCCCCGTCGACCCGAGCGGCGTCGTAAAGCTCGGCCGGGATGTTGCCCAGGCCGGCCAGGAAGACGGTAATATCGTAGCCGACGAAGACCCAGGTGGTGTAGATAAAGACGGCCACCAGGGCCAGGCTCGGGCCGTGGGCCCAGGCCGGAAGCTCCACCCCCAGCCCCCGGGCGGCCAAAGCAAAAACCCCGGTGGGCTCGGCCAGCCACCGGGGTTGGGGCAGCCCGAGGGCCCCCAGCACCGTGTTTATAAGGCCCCGGTCGGGGTTATAAAGATAAGTCCAGACGGCGGCCGAGGCGACGGTGGAGGTCACGTAGGGCAGGAAAAAGACTAGCCTAAAAAGCTCCCGCCCTTTAACCTTCTGAAAGAGCAGATAGGCGAAAAAAAGGCCCAGGCCGAGCTGGACGGGCACCGACATCAAAGAGTAGGTGGCCGTAATAAGCAAGGCGTGCCAGACCTGGGGGTCCCGGAGGGCCCGGGCGTAGTTTTCGGCCCCGACGAACTCGGCGCACCCTAGCCGCCAGTTACAAAGGCTGATGTAAAGGCCGTAGAAAATGGGAAAGAACTCGAAAACGGCCAGTAAAATCAAGGCCGGGGCCAGGAGGGCATACCCGAAGAGAACTTCCCGGAGACGGCGGCCGGTCGGCCTCTTCTTCGGGGAATGAGTTCCCTTATTACGGCCCAACATCGGCGGCTGGCTGCCGGCCTGCAAAGCGGGGGTGGAGGGGCCTGCCCGGGAAGAAGATAGACCCTGCCCTTGCCGTCGTATAAAACCGACCGCCGCAGGCGCCCATCTCTTCCGCGTTGATTATACAGGCCGGTTTCGCCGCGCGCCAGGGGGTATTTGCGGCCCTTTCAGTACCAGCGGAAGGTTCGGACGGCCACCAGGTAAGCGGCGGCGCCCCAGATGCCCAGGGCCAGCAGGTAGGGAGCGACCTCGGGCAGACCGGCCCCTTCCCCGGCCACCAGGCGCATCGCCGTGTTTAAATACGAGAGGGGCATCAGGTCGGCAATGAATTTAAGCCACCCCGGGAAGACGTCGGAGGGGAAAAAGGTTCCGCCCAAAAGAAACTGGGGCAGAACGAAGAGGTTTGCTGCCGGAATGGCCCCTTCCTGGCTGTTCCAGTAGCCGCCGATGAGAAAACCCACCCCGAGAAAGGCCACCAGCCCGAAGGCCGAAAGCAGAAGCATCAAAAGAAAGGTCTTCCAGCCCTCGGCCAGGTAAAACCCGAAGACGAAAACCCCGACCAGCAAGATGACCAGGGCCTGGAGCACCCCCATGAGGAGCCGGGCCGTCGCCTGGCCCAGCAGAATGACGATGCCCGGGACCGGGGTGGCCAGGAGCCGCTTGAGCACCAGGGTGCGCTTCAGGCCGATGAGGCCCCAGACCGGACTGAAGACGCCGGTGGAGAGGAGGGCCCAGCCGACCTGACCCGGAAGGGCAAAGTCGATATACCGCTCGTAGCGGCCGGCCACCTGGATGACATCCACCTGGAGGGGCGGGTTTGAGACGCCGGCCAGCTGAAGGTTGGCCTCGGCCGCCGCCTTTTCGACGGCCAGGGCCGCCAGCCGGCTCTGGGGGTTGGCCGGGTTAAGCTCAAGGATAACCTTGGTCCCCCCGGCCCAAACCAGGCCGTCGACCCTTCCCCGGCGGAGC
>DAOUCL010000184.1:0-2422 GCA_034432015.1 Dehalococcoidia bacterium | reverse complement strand
AAAATCATCCGGACCGCGGTCGACAATTTCGGCCGCATCGACATCTTAGTCTGCTGTGCCGGCATCTTGCGGGACCGGATGATCTTCAACATGACCGAAGAAGAGTGGGATGAGGTTATCCAGGTCCACCTTAAGGGTCATTTCACCGTCATGAAGCCGGCCTCGGTCCTGATGCGCCAGCAGCGCTACGGCCGAATAATTACCTTTACGTCAACCAGCGGCCTCATCGGCAACGCCGGCCAGGCCAACTACGGGGCGGCCAAGGCCGGGATCGCCGGCCTTACCCGGGTGGCGGCCCTGGACCTGGGCCGCTACGGGGTGACCGTAAACAGCATCGCCCCGGCCGCCAACACCCGGATGACGGCCACCATCCCCGACCGGGCCCGCCAGATCCGCCAGCAGATGGGCACCGGGGCCTCGGCCCTCCTTGGGGAGGGGGACCACCCGGCCCTGACCCGGCGGGACCCCGAAGACATCGCCCCGATGGTGGTCTACCTGGCCAGTGAGGAAGCCGGCTGGGTCAACGGCCAGGTATTCTTTGTCAGCGGTGGGCTCATCGCCCTGGTCGCCCAGCCCAGGCCCGCCCGCACCATTTACAAGCCGGGCCGGTGGACCATCGACGAACTGCGGACCTTTGTGCCGGCCAGGCTCTTTGAACCGGGCTTTGTTTCGCCCGGCCTGCCCAGACCGGAGGCCCAGCCGGCCCCCCAGGCTGGGGGTCAGCCGGCGGCCGGGCCGTCACCGGGCGGCTAGACCGCCCGTTTGGCCGCGCCGGGTCTGGGGGGGTCGGGCCGGGGGGAGGTGTTTATTTCATGGTGGAGATGGTGGTGGAGGGAGTCGGAACCACGTTAGAGGGCACAGGTTATGTCGTCACCCTGAGGGAAAAGGGCGGCCACGCCCGATTCCCCATCGCCGTGGGGTTTGCGGAGGCCCGGGCCATAAAGACGGCCCTGCGCCGGGACCCTTGGCCCCAGCCCCACGACCTCATCCTCGCCCTGCTTAAAAACTTCGACGCCGTCCTTACCCAGGTGGAGATCCGGACCCTTGCCGGGGGGGTGTGCCAGGCTTATCTTTGCATCTACTGGAAGGGCCGCTGGCTCGAGGTTGGCTGCCGCCCCAGCGACGGCATCGCGCTGGCCCTCCGGTCGGGCTGCCCCATTATGGCCGCTGAGGACGTCCTGGCCAAGGCCGGCTGGGTCCTCTCCTGCATCGGCTCCGCCCGGCCGGCCCCGCCGGCCGACGACGAATCCCTGGCCCTCTTCCGGGAGTTTATCAACTCGCTAAATTTAGACGAGCCCGACCGTCCGGCCCGGCCGTAGGCCCGGCCTTTAAACCCGGCGCTTAAGGGCCTCCTGAATGCGCCGCTTGGCCTCCCGTTCGGCCTCGTCCCGCCGCTTGTCGTAGGCCTTCTTGCCCCGGCCCAGGCCGATTTCGACCTTTATCTTGTTACCTTTCTCGTAAAGCCTTAACGGGACGCAGGTGTAGCCCTTCTGGGCGAGCTTACCGATTATGTAGGCGATCTCGTCCTTGTGAAGAAGTAGTTTCCGGGGCCGCTCCGGCTCATGGCCGAAGGGACCCGCCGGCTGCCAGGGGGAAATGTGGGCGTTCCAGAGGTAAAGCTCCCCGTCGATGGGCCGGACGTAGGCCTCCCGCAGGTTCACCCGCCCCGCCCGGATGGACTTCACCTCGCTTCCCGTAAGGGCCAGACCGGCCTCAAAGGTCTCTTCGATGTCGTAATCGTAGTGGGCCCGCCGGTTTACGGCAAAGACCCGCCCGATGCCCGCCTTCTTGGCCATTATTTGACCGCCTTAAGAAACTCCAACAGCAGCCGGTTAAAGGCCTCCGCCGACTCCTCCTGGGTCATGTGCCGGCCGGGCAAGACCTCCAGCCGGGCACCGGGAATGTTGGCCGCAATCTCTTTCGCCATGGCCGGAGGCGTCCCCGGGTCGTCTTCCCCGACGATGACGAGGGTGGGAACCTTTATCGACCCGAGCCGGGAGGTCAGGTCGAGCTGGGCGATGGCCCGGGCCGCGGCGGCGTAGGCTTTCGGGTCGTTGGCCAGCAGCATCTGCCGGTATTTTTCCACTACCTCGGGGTGGGCCTTGTGAAACCCCGGGCTGAACCACCGCTCCAAGGTGGCCTCCACCAAGGGCCCCATCCCCTGGGTTTCGGCAACCCTCGCCCGCTCTTCAAACTGCCGGCGGCTCTCGGGCGGATACCGGCTGGAAGTGTCGGCCAAAACTAAGGATTTTAGCCGCTCCGGGTAGCTCAGGGCGAAGGTCTGGGCGATCATTCCGCCCATGGAAAGGCCTACCAGGTGGGCGGCCGAAATCCCCAGGGCATCCAGCAGGGCCGCCAGGTCCTGGGCGAAAAGCTCCAGGGAATAAGGTCCTGGCGGCTTATCGGTCTGGCCGTGGCCCCG
>DAOUCL010000183.1:0-2797 GCA_034432015.1 Dehalococcoidia bacterium | reverse complement strand
TCCTTCACCCCGAGGCGGCGGGCCGTGCCGGGCATGAGCTGCATAAGGCCCATCGCCCCGGCCGGGGAGACCGCCCGGGGGTTACCCCCGGACTCCACCTGGATGACGGCCTGAATAAGCTCCGGGCTTACCCCGTAGCGGCCGGCGGCCGCCGCCACGACCTCCCCGTAGGCCCCTCCGGCCCGTTCCCGGCCCAGCCTAGCCGCAAGCATCCGGCCGAAGTCCCCCCGGCGGGGGGCCGCGGCCAAACCGGACACTGCCCGGCCGAGCATCAGCACGATGAGGTCAGCCAGCGGCCCGACCACCCCCGGACCTCCGGCGCCAGTGCCGGCTGCTTCCCAGGTCGTCCAGAAACTGCTGTTCTCGTCGGCGCAGGCCGGCCAGCATGGTCGCCTCAAACTCCGCCTTAAGCTTTAAAAGCATCTTATGCTCCTTTTCGGCGGCCAGAAGCTCTTGCCGTTTCCGGGCAAGCTGTGCCTCCAGGTCGGCGATGGCCCGGCTGAGCTCTTCGGCCCGGACCTTGAGGCGGTCCAGGTAAGCGAAGGCCGCGGGGAGGACCTCCGGCCGGGCCCGGCCCAGCCCTTCAAAGGCCGCCGCCTCCTCCTGCTTTAGGGCCTCGTAGCCGGCCCGGGCCGCCTGAACCCGCCGCTCCAGGGCCGAAAGCTCCAGGGTGAGCAAGTCTACCAGCTGTTCGGTAAACTGAAGCAATCCCTCAAGCCTGAACCGGGTCTGGGTCACGGCCGACTACCTCCGACAATTCCGGCCAGCCGGCCCAGGGTCTCTTCGAAGGGGGTCCTTTCCTCGGGGGGCTGGCGGAGAAAGTCCCGGATGGCCGGCATAAGCTCGATGGCCAAGTCTACCTCCGGATTGGTCCCCCGGACGTAAGCCCCGATGTTAATTAGGTCCTCGGCCGCCCGGTAGGTGGCCAAGATTTGGCGGAGGCGGTTGGCCAGCCCCAGGTGGGCCGGGTCCACCACCCCGGGCATAACCCGGCTGATACTTTCCAGGATATCGATGGCCGGGTAGTGGTTTTCGGTGGCCAGCCGGCGGGAAAGCTGGATGTGGCCGTCCAGGATGCTCCGGACGGTGTCGGCGATGGGGTCGAGGGGGTCGTCGCCCTCGGTGAGGACGGTGTAGAAGCCGGTGATACTTCCCCGGGGGCCGGTGCCGGCCCGTTCCAGCAGTTTGGGCAGGAGGCCGAAAACCGAGGGCGGGTAGCCTTTCACCGTCGGCGGTTCCCCGGCGGCAAGGCCCACCTCCCGCTGGGCCATGGCCAGCCGGGTCACCGAATCCATCAGCAGGGTGACGTGGGCCCCCCGGTCCCGAAAATACTCGGCGATGGCGGTAGCCACCCAGGCGGCCTTAAGGCGGGTTAGGGCCGGCTGGTCCGAAGTCGAAACCACCACCACGCTCCGCCGAAGCCCCTCGGGGCCCAGGTCCCCCTCGATGAAGTCCTGCACCTCCCGCCCCCGTTCCCCGATGAGGGCCACAACGTTTACGTCGGAGGCGGTTTGCCGGGCGATCATCCCCAGCAGGGTCGACTTGCCCACCCCGCTTCCGGCGAAGATGCCCACCCGCTGGCCCTTTCCGCAGGTCAAAAGGCCGTCGATGGCCCGGATCCCCGTAACCAGGGGCTCGCCGATCCGGGCCCTTTTTAAGGGCTCGGGGGGCGGCTGAAGCAGGTAGGTCTGGTCGGAGACCTCCAGGGGACCGAGGCCGTCGATGGGCCGGCAGAAGCCGTCTACCACCCGCCCCAGCAGGCCTTCCCCGACGGGGACCGTAAAGAGCCGGTGGCCCGGCACGATGACGCTGCCGGGCCGAATCCCCTGCATCTCCCCGAAGGGCATAAGCACCAGCCGGCTCTCGCCGTTATACTCCCGGAAGCCGACCACCTCGGCCGTTACCCGGGTTCCGGCTGGGGGCGAGTAGATGTGGCAGATCTCCCCCACCGGCAGGGAAAGGCCGACGGCCTCGATGCTCAGGCCGATAACCTGCACCACCCGCCCCTGCCGCCGGACGGGCGGCCCTTCCCGAAGGACTTCTAAATAGCGGCGCAGGTCCACCCCCCTCACGGCCGGTACTCCAGCTCGTGGGCCTGCCGGAAGAGCCGGGCCACCTGCCGCAGCCGCTCGCTGGGGGCCGAATCGATGAGGGCGCTGGCCGTCTCCACCACGCAGCCGCCGACCTCGACCCGGGGGTCGGCCAAGACCCCCAAGTCGCCGTACCTTTCGGCGACCACCGAACGGACAAAGTCGTAATCCTGGGGGTTTACCCGAATCCGGACGACCGTTGCGCCCTCCGCCTCCCGCAAAGCCTCCGCCAGAAAGGCCGCCACCAGGTCCTGCTCGTCGGCCTCGAGCCGGCGGCCCAGAATGTGCCCGGCCGCCGCCAGGGCCAGAACCAAAAGCTGCTCCTCGGCTTCCCGCAGAATCCGCCGGTGCTCCAGCCGGGCCCCCTCCACCAGCCGGCCTAGCCGCCTAAGGTACTCCGCTTTTTCGGCCTCGGCGGCCCGCCTGCCCTCGGCCAGGCCCTGCGCAAAACCGGCTTCGTAAGCTTCGGCCCGCAGCCGCTCGGCCTCGGCCGGCTCGAGGGCTCCCTCCGCCGCCGGTTCAGCGTCGGCCTGGCCGCCGGTGGTTTCGCCCGCCGGTGGTCCCGCCGGAATGAGCCGGGCCTGCCCGTCGACCCGGGGAAACTTAATAACCCGCTCAGACAAGGACATCCTCCCCGCCCCGGGAGATGACGATCTCTTCGGCCTCGTCCAGGCGGCGGATGATGGCCACGATCCGCTGCTGGGCCT
>DAOUCL010000182.1:0-3513 GCA_034432015.1 Dehalococcoidia bacterium | reverse complement strand
CAACGAGCAGGCGATAAACCGCACCATCGACAACCTGCTCAAACAGGGGGCCACCGTCCTTTACAGCCGGATCGCCGACGTCCACGTCCCGGGTCACGCCAGCCAAGAAGAGCTTAAGCTGATGTTGGCCCTGCTTAAGCCGAAGTTTTTCGTCCCCATCCACGGCCAGTATCGGCAGCTCTTTGCCCACGCCCGCCTGGCTCAGAGCATGGGGATTCCGGCCGACAACATCTTCGTCTTGGAGGATGGCCACATTCTGGAGCTTACCGACCGGACGGCCCGGGTGGCGGGGAAAGTCCCTTCGGGCTACGTTTTCGTGGACAGCCTCGGGGAGCTGGGGCCGGCGGTGCTCCGGGACCGGCAACGGCTGGCCGCCGACGGGGTGCTGGTGGTCATCGTGACGGTGGACCGGCGCACCGGCCGGGTCCTGGCCAAGCCGGATATCATCGCCCGGGGCTTTGGGGCCGACGGCCGGGCCCAGGAGTTGCTGGACCGGGCCCGGGCCGTGCTGATGGAAGCCCTGGACCGGCGCTCGGACCGGCTGGCCGACTGGAGTTTTATAAACTCTAAAGTAAAGGAGGTCCTCGGGCGGCTGGTCTATCAGGAGACCAGGGCCCGGCCCCTCATCCTCTCGGTACCGGTCGAGATTTAACCGATGGCGGTAGCCCGAACCCAAATCCGCGCCCGAAAGCGGCGGCCTGCCGGCCTTCGGCCGGCCCGGCGGCCGGCCTTTGCCGCGGCCGGCCGGGTTTTAGGCCGGCTGCCCTGGGTTATGGGGGCGGCCGTGGTTTTGGGGGTGGCCCTCTGGGCGGGCTGGGGGCTGATTTTAAGGGCCTTGAGCTGGGCGGCGGCCCAGGTGGGCCTTTTGCCGCCGGTCTTTCTGCTGGGCGGGGCCCTCGCCTACTGGCGGCTGGCCGACGGCCGGCAGCCGAAGGCCGTGCGGCTGCGGCAGGCCCTGGCGGCCGAGGCCTTCGCCCTGGCCCTGGGGGTGCTCCTGGGCGGAATCTACCCGGCCGACCTTAAATTTGCCGGGGTGGATTTCGGCCGGGTCTCCCTGGGCGGCCACCTTGGGGCCGCCCTCTTCGGCCCCAACCTGGTGGTGGGGCTGGTCCGGCTGGGGCTGCTGGGTGGGTTCGGGGCGGTGCTTCTGCACCCGCAGGCCACCTTCGTCACCGGCCGCGCCCTGATGCGGGTGGGGGTCCGGGCGGCCCGCCAGGCCCCCCGGGTGCTGGTCCGGCGGCCCCGGCCGGCCGTCCCGGCGGTGGCGGTCCCGGCGCCGGAGCCGGTCCGGGTGGTGGAGCGGGTCCGAACGGCCATCGTTTCGGCCGGGGCCCAAAAGCCCAACCCGGCCCTGCCGCCCATCGACCTGCTGGAGGCCGGCCGGGAGGGGGAGGCGGTGGCCATGGACAACCGCCAGCGGGTGCGCCTCATCGAAGAGAAGCTGGCCGAATACGGGGTTGACGCCCGGGTGGTGGAGGTTAACCAGGGGCCGACCGTCACCCAGTTCGGCATCGAGCCCGGCTGGGAGGTGAAGACCCGCATCGTCAAGGAGCGGGACGCCCAGGGCCGGATCAAGTACGACAAGGACGGCAACCCGAAAATCCGGGTCGAAGAGGTCTCCCGCACCCGGGTCAAGGTGCGGCGCATAAAACAGCTCGAGGTGGACCTGGCCGTGGCCCTGGCCGTGCCCTCGGTCCGGATCGAGGCGCCGGTTCCCGGCAAGCCCTACATCGGCATCGAGGTGCCTAACGTCAATACGACCCTAGTCACCCTCCGGCAGGTGGTGGAGACGCCCCAGTTCCGGCGGCTGGCGGCCAAGTCCCGGCTGGCCCTGGCCCTGGGCCAGGACGTGGCCGGCGAGCCCATCGTGGCCGACCTGGCGGCAATGCCCCACCTGCTCATCGCCGGGGCCACCGGCAGCGGCAAGTCGGTCTGCCTTAACTCCATTGTCTGCTGTCTTCTGCTTCACAACACCCCGGAGCAGGTCCGGCTGATTCTGGTGGACCCGAAGCGGGTGGAGCTGGTCCAGTACAACGACGTGCCCCACCTGCTGGCCCCGGTGGTGGTCGAGGTGGACAAGGTTATAGGGGTGCTCCGGTGGGTTACCGGGGAGATGGATAACCGCTACCGGCGGTTTGCCGAGGTAGGGGTCCGGAACATCACGGCCTACAACGCCTGGGCCGTCCGGGAAAAGCAGCCGACCCTGCCGTATATCGTCCTTATCATCGACGAGCTGGCGGACCTGATGATGCTGGCCCCCGACGAGACTGAGAAACTGCTCTGCCGGCTGGCCCAACTGGCCCGGGCCACCGGCATCCACCTGGTGCTGGCGACCCAGCGGCCGTCGGTGGATGTGGTGACGGGTCTTATTAAGGCGAACTTTCCGTCCCGAATAAGTTTTGCCGTCTCTTCCCAGGTGGACTCCCGGACCATCCTGGACACGGTGGGGGCCGAGAAGCTGCTGGGCCGGGGTGATATGCTTTTCCTGCCGGGGGATGCCCCCAAACCCATCCGCCTTCAGGGCTGTTTCGTTTCGGACGCTGAGATCGAGCGGCTGGTAACTTGGTGGCGGTCCAACCGGCCGCCCCAGTACGTGGCGGACCTGCTAAACGTTAAGGGCTGGCCGGAGGAGGACCAGGAAGACGAGCTCCTCGAGGAGGCCCGGGCCCTCCTTCGCCAGCACGGGCGGGTCTCGGTCTCCTTCCTTCAGCGCAAACTGCGCATCGGCTACAACCGGGCCGCCCGGCTCGTAGAACAGCTCGGGGAAGACGACGAAGACGACCCCGAGGGCCGACCCTAAGCCTGAGGCTGAGCCTGCTGGGGGGCCGGCTGCGGCGGCTGGGCCTCCGGTCTGGGCAGGCCGGGCGAGACGAAGGTCGGGTCGAAGAGCTGGGACCGGATCAAACCCCCGATTTCGTGGACGGTCCAGCGCTCGGGCTTCCACATGTGGCGAATGGGCCGCTCGTCGTGGGCCCGGGCCACGATGCCGCCACCCACGTAGAAGATCTGCCCGTTGACCCAGCCGGCTTCCTCACTGGCCAGGTAGACCACCATCGGGGCCACATCCTCGGGCTCCCGGCTCATCTCAAACCGGGGCCGGGCCAGGCCTAGCTGTTCCCGGATCTGCCGGGCCCGGTCAGGCACCGTGGCGGTCATTCGGGTGTTTGCGCTGGGCGCAATGCAGTTAACCGTGACCCCGTAGCGGCCCAGGTCCAGGGCCGCCACCCGGGTAAGGCCGGCAATGGCGGCCTTGGCCGCCCCGTAGTTGGCCTGACCCGTGTTGCCGATGAGGCCGCTGGAGGAGCTGAAAGTTATGATCCGGCCGTAGCGCTGCTGGCGCATCAGGACCGAGGCCGGCTTCATGACGGTGAAATGACCCTTAAGGTGGACCCGGATAACCTCATCCCACTCTTCTTCGGTCATGTTGAAGATCATCCGGTCCCGCAAGATGCCGGCACAGCAGACTAAGATGTCGATGCGGCCGAAATTGTCGACCGCGGTCCGGATGATTTT
>DAOUCL010000181.1:0-3457 GCA_034432015.1 Dehalococcoidia bacterium | reverse complement strand
GTGGGCGGCGGTGCCGGTCATGAAGACCTCATCGGCCACGTAAAGCTCGCTGCGGTCCACCGACCGCTCGATAGTCTCGATGCCCAGCTCCTCGGCGGCCAGGTGAATAACCGTATCTCGGGTGATGCCGACGAGGATATTGTCCGTAACCGGCGGAGTTACCAACCGGCCTTTGATTACGAGGAAGATGTTCTCCCCCGAACCTTCGGAGACGTGGCCGTCGGAGGTCAACAGAATGGCCTCGTCGAAGCCACTTTCATTGGCCTCGGTTTTAGCCAGGGCCGAATTGACATAAAGTCCGGTCACTTTTGCCCGGGCCGGGATCATCGTATCGTCGATGCGGCGCCAGGAGGAGGTGCAGGCCCGGATGCCGCCCTCGGCGTCGAGGTAAGGTCCGAGGGGGGTTACGAAGATGGCCAGGTCATCTTCGAGGCCGTGGAGTTTTACGCCGATGGCTTCGCTCGCCTTATAGGCGATGGGCCGGATGTAGACGTCTTCCCGGAAGCCGTTGCGGGCAACCAGGTCTTTGGTGATTTCGCAGAGGTCCTCGACAGAGTAAGGGATATCGATGCGGAGGATCTTACAGCTGGCTTTGAACCGCTCGTAGTGTTCGGGCATGCGGAAGATGAAGATTTTGTTCTCTGCGGGGTTCCAGTTGCCCCGGATGCCTTCAAAGACCCCGGTGCCGTAGTTAAAGGCGTGGGTCATGATGCTGATTTTGGCCTGTTCGGAGGGTACGACCCGCTTTTTAAAGAAGGCGAACCGTGTCACCGTAGCCGACTCCTTCCCAAAAGTTCACGTAACACCCGCAGATTATAGCACCTGGGATCCGAATAAATTAGGGCCCTTAGGCGGGCCCTTTGGGCGACCCCGAGGGGATTTGAACCCCCGATCTCCACCTTGACAGGGTGGCGTGTTAGACCTGGCTACACCACGGGGCCAGCCAACTTTTTTTAGCACAGTCCTAAATCTCTTGTCAATTTCTCGGATGGGTTCGGGACCTTTGAGACAGGGGGCGCCCTTCCCGGGTGCTCCGCCGGCAGAGCCGGCGCCAGCGGCGGCCGCCGGGGGGCAGTCGCCTTCGGCGACTCGGCCCGGCGGGACTGGTTCGCAAAGGCCGGTTTACGGCCGCAACGGAGGGCTCGCCCACATAATAGTAATAAAACTTCTCGACATGGGTCCGATGGGCTGGCTCAACCTGCCGGCCGCCTTTGGCGGCGGTGAGCGGGGCGGCGTCTGGCAAAGCCCGACCGCCTTATCCCCAGCTCCTGAGTCGGAACAAGCCACCGCACCGCCGGCAGCCCATTCAAAGCCTCCGGCCCACCACAAGCTCCTTGACGACCGGGCGCTTGCGGCCTTTGGGGCCCGGTTTTAAGCCGCGGGCGGTCAAAGGCGCCGGGCCGTTAAGGACGGGGGCGGCCAGCTCCCGCCTCAAAGCCGCGCCCCAGAAACTCGGGAGCCTCCTCCGGCACCCCCAGGGCGTCGGCTACGCGGTCCAGAAGAAGGATGCGGTCGAGCCGGGGAAAAGGATGGTCCGGTGGCCGGGGTCGGGAAAGACGCCCGTGAACCGAAAGCGGGGGTGGCGAAAAACCTCCTCAAGGCGCCCCCTTTCCCAGTGGGCTATTAGGCTCGGCAGAGGCCGCGGCCCCGGATTGCTCACTACCCACGCCCCGCGGCCGTCGGCCGTCCACGCCACCCCAACCCAGACCTGACCCGCCGCCGGCTCGGCCGCCTCCGAAATCCGGTCGGGCGTCCACCGGTAAAGGACCCCTTCCCGCCCCTCCGCCCCGCCCGGCCTGAAGCCCGCAACGAGGGCCTCGGCCCCGTCCGGCCGAAACGCCACGGCAATCAGGTCGCCCTCAGGCTCGCGGTAAACGGGGATCAGGTCGGGGGCTTCCTCTTCGTACCGATAGAGGGCCCGATTGCCCCCAATCAGGGCGAATTCGCCGGAGGGGTGGAACGCGACGGACCGCAGGTGGTGGTAGGCAAACCCAACCGCCTTAACCGCGCCCCGCTCGTAGCGGAGGGCGAGGCCGTCGTTGCCCACAATGAGGGCATAGCGGCCGTCAGGCGACCAGGCTACCCGCCGAAGGGCCACCGCCGAGAAGAACAAAACCCGCTCCCAGGCCCCGGCCTCGAACCGCAGGATGGTGCCGGCATTGCCCACGGCCAGGGCCCAGCGGCCGGATGGGTGCCAGGCCGATCCCCGCAGGTTTTCGGACGTGGGGGCCGGGATCGGCCGGAAGGCCCCGTCCTGCCACAGGAAAGCCGTCCCCCCGTTGCCCACCAGCAGCGCCTCGGCCCCGTCGGGCCGCCAGGCCACCCACCGAACGGAATGCTCCCCGGGCACCCTCGCCCAACGGAACCGGCCCTCCTCCCAGACGAGGAGCCTGGGCACCTTAAAATGCCCACCTTTGGGATTAGGGTCGCCCCTCCAGGTAGCGGACGAAGTCCAGTTCCCCGGGCGAGTGACCCAGGCCGGTAAGCATCAGAGCCGCTTCGCTCCGGTGCTGGGTAGCATGGTTCACTTGGTGGAGGAGGGTTTGCCAGAGGGGAAAGGCATGCTCGACGTCCCGGGTATCCCGGTAGACCAGGAGCCCGCCCAGGCCCGCCTCGTCAAGGCCCCCAATGTAAGTCTGGGTCTCGGCCTCCACCTCTTCCCAGCGGCGGCGCAGGTCGGCGATGCCCTCAAAATCGGTGGGGCTGAAGGTGGCCCGGGGCGACTCCCCAAGCCACCGCCGCAGCCAGACCCACTGCGCCCAGACGATGTGGACCAGGGTGTCGTGGACGGAGTCGAAGATGCCCCCGGGCCTGGCGAAATACCGGTCGGGGTCAAGCTTTGCGGCCGTTTCGAAGACCCGGCCGTTGGCCCAGGCGTCGTAGCCGTAGAGGGTTTTGAATAAATCCACCAGCATGGGCGGCCTCCTTTCGGGTTCAAGTATAGCCTGGATCGGCCCGGGGGCGGACCTTTAAACTCGGGTTAGGGCCGTGTTTCGGGTGCTCCACGTTTACAAGGATTTTCACCCGGTCCCCGGGGGGATCGAGGGCCACATCCGGGACCTTACCGTCCGGCTACGCGGTCTCGGGGTGGACGCCTCGGTTCTGGTTACTTCGCCCGACCGGCATACCCGCCGGGAGGCATTGTTTGGGGTGCCGGTGACCAAGGCGGGCCGGTTGGGTCAGCTGGCGTCCACCCCGCTAAGTCCGGCCCTCTGCTTGGAGCTCTGGCGGGCTGAGGCCGAGATTTACCATCTCCATTTCCCGTACCCCCTGGGGGAGGTGGCCTATCTTCTGCGGCCCCGGGGCCGGCTGGTGGTAACCTACCACAGCGACATCGTCCGCCAGCGGAACCTCTTTCTGTTTTACCGGCCCCTGCTGGGCCGTCTCTTGCGGCAGGCCGACGCCATCCTGGTTACCAGCCCCCAGTACCTGCAGTCGTCCCCCGTCCTGCGGCCGG
>DAOUCL010000180.1:0-3496 GCA_034432015.1 Dehalococcoidia bacterium | reverse complement strand
CGGCCGAAGCCGAACTTTTAGCCCCGGGGGACCGGGTGGTGGCCGGGGTTTCGGGCGGACCGGATTCCTTGACCCTGCTCCACGTCCTGGTGGCCATTATTCCCGACCCGCCGGGAAGGCTTGCCGTGGGCTACCTGGACCACGGCCTGCGAGGGGAGGCCGGGGCCGAGGAGGCCGCCTTTGTCGGCGAGCTAGCCCGGCGCTGGGGCCTTAAGTTTTTCACCGACCGGGTCGACACCCAGGCTTACCGGCGGGCCCGGGGGCTTTCGGCGGAGGCCGCCGCCCGGGAGCTCCGCTACCGGTTTCTGGGAGAGGCCGCCCGGGCCTTCGGCGCCGGCAAGGTGGCCGTGGGCCACACTGCCAGCGACCAGGTGGAGACGGTGCTTTTGAACATAATTCGGGGCACCGGCCTGGCCGGCCTCCGGGGAATGCGCCCCCAGGCCCCTTATCCCCTGCCGGAATTCCCCGACCTCTGCCTTATCCGGCCCCTTCTGGGGGTTTCCCGGGAGGAGACGCTGGCCGCCTGTCGGGCGCTGGGCCTGGAGCCCCGGGAAGACCCCTTAAACGTGGACCGCCGCTACCTGCGAAACCGGGTTCGGCTGGATATTCTACCCCTGCTCCGGCAGATAAACCCGGGGGTCGAACGGGCCGTATTGCGCCTGGCCGAGGCCGCCGCGGCCGACCTGAGCCTGATCGAGGCTCAGGCCGAGGCGGTCCTGAAGGAGGCCCTCGTTTCCCGGACGCCGGACGAGGTGGTCCTCCGCCGGGACGTGGTGAACGCCCGGCCCCGGGCCCTCCGGGCCCACGTCTTCCGCCTGGCCCTGCTCGGTCTGGGCACCCCGGAGCCCCCCCTTACGGCCTACCACCTGGAGCGGCTGGTCCGGCTGGCCGAGGGGCGGGTCGGGGGCCGGCTCGACCTGCCCGCCGGCCTGAAGGCCCAGGTGGGCTACGACTTCATCCGAATCGGCCGGGGCTTCGGCAGCCTGACGGGGACCGAATTTCCCGGCGTCGACCGGCCCATACCCTTCAGCCCCCCGGCCCGGGTCCGGTTAAACGGCTGGGTTCTGGAGGCCGAAGTTCTGCCCCGGCCCCAAGACTGCGACCCCCGTCGGGCGCCGGAACCCTGGACGGTTTTTGCCGATTTTGATAAGGTAAAGGGGGATTTGGAGGTTAGGCCGTGGCGTCCCGGGGATGCCCTGGTGCCCTTGGGCCTCGGCGGCCGAAAGAAGCTTCAGGATATCTTCACCGAGGCCAGAATCCCCCGGGAAGTTCGGCCCCGCTGGCCGGTGGTCGCCGACCGGCTGGGCATCGTCTGGGTGGTGGGGTTGAGGCTGGCCGACCGGGTAAAGGTTACCCCTGATACCCGGCGGCTTCTCGGGCTTAGGGTCGTCAAGGGGTGAGTATGCCGACGGCGGTCAACGCCCGCATCGGGGAGATTTTACTCGACGCCGAAACCATTCGCCGCCGGGTAAAGGAGCTCGGCGAGCAGATCAGCCGCGACTACGCCGGCAAGGACCTGCTCCTGGTCGGGCTTTTGAAGGGGGCG
This sequence comes from Dehalococcoidia bacterium, assembly GCA_034432015.1. Classification (GTDB taxonomy): domain Bacteria; phylum Chloroflexota; class Dehalococcoidia; order JAUQQI01; family JAUQQI01; genus JAUQQI01. The sequence continues at coordinate 1,950 of DAOUCL010000180.1, read as the reverse complement.
GTTGTCTTCCTGGCGGACCTGGCCCGGGAGGTCGACCTGCCGGTGGAAATCGATTTTATGGCCATCAGCAGTTACGGGACCCGGGCCGAGTCGTCGGGGATCGTTAGAATCTTAAAAGACCTGGACGAAAGCATCGAGGGCCGGCACGTCCTGGTCGTTGAGGACATCATCGACTCGGGGCTTACCCTGGAATATATCCTGAGTCTGCTCCGGGCCCGCAATCCGGCCAGCCTGAAGGTATGCGCCCTCCTCCGGAAGCAGAAGCCGGGGGCCCGGCCCGTCCAGGCGGATTACGTCGGCTTCGAGATCCCCGACAAATTCGTCGTCGGCTACGGCCTCGATTATGCCCAGGCGTACCGTAACCTTCCCTACGTTGCGGTGTTAGAGCTGGTGGATAAGTGTGGTCCGCCCGGGTGACCCGCCGGTGGTCCCCGGGCCCTGCCGTTGGAGGGTAGCGAATGGCCCAACGCTGGCTCCGAAACGGGTTTATCTATATCCTGTTGCTGGGCATCGCCGCCATCGTCTTCCTGGCCCTGAACTTTCCGTCCCAGCCGGCCGGCTGGGTCCCCCTGACCGACCTTTTGCTTATGGCCAAGGCCGGGCAGATCGAGCGGATCGAGGTTCAGGGGGACACCCTCACCGCCTACGCCCGGGACGGCAAAACTAAATACGCCTCCCGCAAGGAGCCGTCGGCCAGCATCCTTGAGCTCCTGAACCAGAACGGCGTAAGGGTCGGACCCAACGGGGTCGGGGTTACCGTTCGGGAGCCCAGTTCGGCCGGAAGCATCCTCTATTCGGCCCTTAACCTGGTCCCCCTCCTCCTCTTCGCCGGCCTGCTCATCCTCCTCTTCCGCCAGGCGCAGGGTGCGAACAATCAGGCGTTTAATTTTGGCAAGTCCCGGGCCCGGCTTTTTGGTGGGAACCGGCCGACGGTGACCTTTAACGACGTGGCCGGGGTGGATGAGGCCAAAGAAGAGCTTAAAGAGGTGGTGGAGTTTTTAAAGTATCCGGAAAAGTTTGCGGCCCTTGGGGCCAGGATTCCCAAGGGTGTCCTTTTGGTGGGCCCGCCCGGGACGGGAAAGACGTTAATTTCCAAGGCCGTTGCCGGGGAGGCCGGGGTTCCCTTTTTTAGCATCTCGGGTTCGGAGTTTGTGGAGATGTTCGTGGGGGTGGGTGCTTCCCGGGTAAGGGACCTTTTTGACCAGGCCAAGCGCAATGCCCCCTGCATCGTCTTTATCGACGAAATCGATGCGGTGGGCAGGCAGCGGGGCGCCGGCCTTGGGGCGGGCCACGATGAGCGGGAGCAGACCTTAAACCAGATTTTGGTCGAGATGGACGGCTTTGACACCTCGACCAGCGTCATCGTGATAGCGGCGACGAACCGGCCGGACATCCTGGACCCGGCGCTTTTGCGGCCTGGGCGGTTTGACCGGCAGATAGTTTTAGACCCGCCCGATGTTCGGGGAAGGAAGGCCATCTTAGAGGTTCACTGTCGGGGAAAGCCTTTGGCCCCGGATGTGGACTTAGAGCTGTTGGCCCGCCAGACCCCCGGTTTTTCGGGGGCGGATTTGGCCAACCTGGTCAACGAGGCGGCCATTTTAGCCGCCCGAAAAGACAAAAAAGTGATCGGGATGGCCGAGCTTGAGGAGGCCATCGACCGGGTGATTGCCGGTCCTGAGCGCAAGAGTCGGGTAATAAGCCAGCGGGAGCGGGAGATAACGGCCTACCATGAGGCCGGGCATGCCCTGGTGGGCTGGGTCTTGCCCAACTGCGACCCGGTGCACAAGATAAGCATTGTGGCCCGGGGGATGATGGGCGGTTATACCCGGTTTTTGCCCGATGAGGACCGAAGGCTCTGGACCCGCTCTCAGTTCTTAGACAACCTGGCCGCCATGCTCGGCGGAAGGGCCGCCGAGGAGGTGATCTTTAACGAAATCAGCACCGGGGCCG
>DAOUCL010000179.1:0-2419 GCA_034432015.1 Dehalococcoidia bacterium | reverse complement strand
CCCGGACCTCCTGGGCTGGTAGCGTTTTCAAGACTAGTCTAAGGGGTCCGGGATGCCCTTTCTAGCTCCCTAAATTCGGCCCAAACCCCAAAGTGTCCCCAAATCAGCGAAACCGGGTTGTTGACATAAGCGCTTGGGCCCTTGTATTAATAACGGCCAGCTCCAACGAACCCCCAAAGACCGGTTTTGGCCGCCGAAGGTCCGGTCGCTTCATGGCCTTAGCGTCCTGCCTGGTTCCCTAGGCTTTTACAGGACAACAAGGCCCGGTCAAACTTGACATTGTAGATTAACAAGCTTTATAATGGGTCAGCCTTTCAAGGGGAGGTTATTGCCATGGTGCTTTTGCGGCCCGACCCGACCTTCTACCCCTCGCCCCGGCTGGCTATGCAAGCTCCCCCGGAGAACCTGGCCTACGTCGCCACCCTCCGTACCGACGGCCAGCCCGACGGCCTCGCCGTGGTCGATTTAGACCCCAGGTCGCCGACTTATTCCCAGGTGCTTACCCGGGTCGAGGTCCCCTACCCCGGGGATGAGTTTCACCATTTCGGCTGGAATGCCTGCAGTTCCGCCCTTTGCCCCTACGCCCCCCACCCCTTCGTGGAGCGCCGCTATCTGCTCGTCCCGGGCCTACGGTCTTCCCGGATTTACGTTTTCGACACGAAGCCCGACCCGGCCAACCCCCGCCTGGTCAAGGTCGGCGAGCCCGAGGAGGTAAAGGGCCGCAGCGGGTACAGCCGGCTGCACACCGTCCACTGCGGCCCCGAAGGGATCTATGTGAGCGCCCTGGGCGGGGCCGAATCCGACGGGCCCGGGGGTATCCTAATACTGGACCATTATGACTTTTCGGTCCTGGGCCGCTGGGAGGTGGACCGCGGTCCTCAGTACCTGGCCTACGACTTCTGGTGGCACCTGGGCTACGACGTGGCCGTCTCCAGCGAGTGGGCCACCCCCTCCCTCTACGAGCAGGGGCTTCGCCTGGAGGATGTCGTGAACCGCCGCTTCGGCCACCGGCTCCATGTCTGGGACCTGCGACGGCGGCGGCACCTAAAGGCCCTCGACCTGGGCGGCGACTACCAGATGGTCCTGGAGCTGCGGCCGGCCCACGACCCCACCAAGGCTTACGGGTTCGTTGGGGTCGTGGTGAATGTCCAGGACCTCTCGAGTTCCATCTGGCTCTGGTACCGGGAAGGTGAGGAGTGGCAGATTCGCAAGGTCATCGATATCCCGGCCCAACCCGCCGACCCCGAAAGGCTTCCGCCCATCCTAAAAGACCTCCGGGCCGTTCCGCCCCTGGTCACCGACATCAACCTCTCCTTGGACGACCGCTTTCTCTACGTCTCATGTTGGGGCAGCGGGGAGCTCCGCCGCTACGACGTCTCCGACCCCTTTAACCCGAAGCCGGCGGGGGCGGTCCCGCTTGGGGGCATCGGCCGCCAGGCCCCCCACCCCAAGGCCGGGCCCTTGACCGGCGGGCCCCAGATGGTCGAAGTCAGCCGAGACGGGCGGCGGGTCTACGTGACCAACTCCCTTTACAGCTCCTGGGACGACCAGTTTTACCCGGGTCTTAGGGGCTGGCTGGTGAAAATCGATTCCGACCCGGCCGGCGACCTGCGCTTGGACCCGAACTTTTTCGTGGACTTCGGCCAGGTTCGCCCCCACCAGGTAAGGCTCCAGGGCGGGGACAGCTCTTCGGATTCGTTCTGCTACCCGTGAACGGCCCGTGGCCCTGGGTGCTCGCTGCCGCCCTGGGCGGCTACCACGGCCTGAACCCGGCGATGGGCTGGCTCTTTGCGGTCGCCCTCGGCCTGCAGGCGAAGCGGCGGTCGGCCGTCTTGGCCGCGCTGGTACCCATTGGCCTGGGACACCTGGGGGCATCCGGCCTCGCCGTCGGGCTGGTGACCGCGGCCGGCCTGGTCCTGCCCTGGCACCTGCTTAAGGTTGCCGTCGGCGTCGGACTGGCCGCCTTCGGCCTTTACCGGCTCGGGCGCCGCCACCCGGTGCGGGTCGGCCTTCGGGTCGGGTTTCCCGCCCTGTTTATCTGGTCGTTTTTCATGGCCTCAGCCCACGGGGCCGGGCTGATGCTTGCCCCGGCGGCCCTGGCCGCGCCCCACCACCCCGGTCAACTTCCGGTCGCGGCCCTGCCGGCGGCCAGCCTCACCCTTGTCCACGGCCTGAGCATGTTCTGCACGGCCGGCCTGACCGCCCTGGTTGTCTACGAATGGGTTGGGGTGGGGATTCTGCGCCGGGCCTGGGTCAACACCGACCTGGTCTGGGCCGGGGCCCTGATTGCCGCCGGAATCCTCACCCTTGTCCTCTAGGCCAGAAGGGGGAGGGTGGGAAAGGAGCGGCCGAGCACCTCCGCGGGGTCGGCACCCAGCCAGGCCTGAAGGACGGTTGCGTACACGGCGCGGAAGTCGGT
>DAOUCL010000178.1:0-4474 GCA_034432015.1 Dehalococcoidia bacterium | reverse complement strand
GGGTGACCCCGGGGCTTCCGGCCAGGGCCCGCACCAGGGGGTGGTCGGCCGGGCCGACCACCCCGACCCGGACCCCGCCCAGCACCCCGACCCCGACGAACCCGAAGATGGCCACAAAGGCCAGGGGAAAAGCCAACCCAAAAAAGACCACCGACCGGTTCCGGAGGAGGGCTAGGAAGGGGTACCAGGTGGCGACCAGGTAGGCTCGCACGGACAAATTTACCCCTCCCGGAGGGAGCGGCCCGTCAGGTAAATAAAGACGTCTTCCAAGGAAGCCTCCTGACGGATGACCGGCTTACGGAAGCCGGTGGCCAGCAACTCCTCGATGAGGCCCCGGGGTGTCCCGAGCCGGATAATGCGGCCCCGGTCCATAATGGCGACCCGGTCGCAGAGCTGTTCGGCCTCCTCCATGTAATGGGTGGTGATGACCACCGTGGTGCCCTCCGCCCGGACTTCCCGGATCAGGTCCCAGAGGTTTCGGCGGGCCTGGGGGTCCAGGCCGGTGGTGGGCTCGTCGAGGAAGACCACCTTAGGCCGGTTAAGGAGGCTGGTGGCCAGGGAAAACCGCTGCTTCTGGCCGCCGGAAAGCTTGTCAAAGGTCGTCCGGGCCTTATCCTCCAGCTGGAACCTTTTCAAGACGGCCCGGGGGTCCACCCGGACGCCGTAGAGGCCGGCAAAAAATTTTATAAGCTGGGTGAGGGTGAGGTCGGGGTAAAAGCCCGCCGCCTGAAGCTGAACGCCGATGATGGCTTTTACCCGGTTCGGGTAGCGCAGGGCGTCGATGCCGTCCACGTAGACCTCGCCGGCGGTGGGCCGCTGGATGGTCTCTCCCACCTCCAGGGTGGTGGTTTTCCCGGCCCCATTCGGGCCGAGGATGCCGAAGACCTCCCCCCGCCTCACGCTGAAGGAGATGCCGTCTACGGCCACGACGTTGCCGAAATGTTTGCGAAGGTTCCGGACCTCAACGATGGGCGAAGCTTCCACGGCCCCGGTTTTATTAAATAAGGCTTTCAACGGCCTTCCGAAGGCGGCCCATGGCCCGCTCCAGGTTTTCTAAGGAGTTGGCGTAAGAGAGGCGCAGATAACCGGCCCCGGCCGACCCAAAGGCATCCCCGGACAGGACGGCCACGCCGAACCCGGAAAGCAGCCGGTCGGCAAATTCCCGGCTGCTCAGGGGCAAACCCTTAACCGACGGGAACGCGTAGAAGGCCCCCTGGGGCTCGACGCAACGGATCCCCGGAATTTCGTTCAAGGCCGACACCAGAAAGTCCCGCCGGCGCCGAAACTCGGCTACCATGGCCTCCACGCAGTCCTGGGGCCCCTCCAGGGCGGCCAAGCCCGCCAGCTGTACAAAGGTGGCGGTGCAGGAGACGCTGTTCACCATAAGCCGGATGATTCCGGGCACCAGCTCGGGCGGAAAGACCCCGTACCCGAGCCGCCAGCCGGTCATGGCGTAGGTCTTCGAAAAGCCGTCCAGAATAATCGTCCTTTCGGCCATACCGGGCAGGGAGGCCAGGCTGTGGTGGCCGCCGTCGTAGATTATCCGGCTGTAGATTTCGTCCGACAGGACGTAGACGTCGTGGCGTCTTACCAGGTCGGCGATGGCTTCCAGGTCCTCGGCCGTGAGCACCGAGCCGGTGGGGTTGTGGGGCGAATTAAGGATTATAAGCCGGGTTCGGTGGGTGAGCCTCGCCTGGATGTCGGCCACGTCCAGCCGGAAATTCCGCTCCTCCCGCAGGGGGACGGCCACCGGGGTGCCCCCGGCAAAGCTTACGGCCGACTCGTAGATGGGGAAGCCGGGGTCGGGGAGGAGCACCTCGTCCCCGGGCTCCACCAGGGAAAGGACGGTGAAAAAAATCACCGGCTTTCCGCCCGGGGTAATCACAACCTGTTCGGGGTCGACGTTGAGTCCCCGGGTCCGGCCCACGTGGTGGGCGACGGCCCGGCGCAGTTCCGGCAGGCCCGCCGCGGGGCCGTAGTGGGTGTGGCCGTCGAGCATCGCCCGGTAGGCGGCCTCGATGATGTGGCGGGGGGTGGCGAAATCCGGCTCCCCGATCTCCAGGTGAATCACATCCCGGCCTTCGGCCTCGAGGGCCCGGGCCCTCGCCAGGACCTCAAAGGCGGTCTCAGTGCCGATCCGGGTCATCCGGCTCGCAAGCTTCATCGGTTTGCCTCCGTGCAGGGGGATATTCAAGCCGTTTCAGAGGCCCGGCCCAGCTCCCGGGTGACGGAGATAACTCCCCGGATCCCCTCCAGCTTGGCCATCACCCGGCTCAGTTGGTCGAGGCCGGTGGTTTCCACCGTCAGGTTGATGACGGCGCTCCGGTCGGGCCGGACTCGGGTCGAAACGTAGGTGATGTTGACCTTCTCTTCGGAGACCACGGCCGAGACGTCCCGGAGCAGGCCCACCCGGTCCCAGGCCTCCAACCGGATGGAGGCCGGGTAAACCTGCCGGGGCGACCGGCCCCAGGAGACCTGGATGAGGCGGTCCTTTTCGTCCTCGTTAAGGACGTTGGGGCAGTTGCGGCGGTGGACGGTCACCCCCTTCCCCCTGGTGATATAGCCGATGATGGGGTCGCCGGGGATGGGGTTGCAGCACTTGGCCAGGTTGGTGAGCAGGTCCCCGATCCCCATGACGTCCACCACCGAGTAAGGGGCGGAGCCGTCGGCGTGGGGTGGGCGCTCGGTCAGGGTTGCGGTTCCGCCCGGGGGCGGCTCGGCGACCTTGGCGCCGATCTGGTGGGGGTGGATGTCCCCACACCCCACCGCGACCAGGAAGTCGTCGGTTTTATCGTAGTTAAAGAGCTTGGCCAGGTCTTCCAGGGCCACCTGGATCCCCAGCCGTCTCAGCTCCTTCTCCACCAGCTCCCGGCCCCGTTCGATGTTGGAGGCCCGCTCCTGCTTGCGGAACCATTGCCGGATCTTCTCCCGGGCATTCGAAGTCCGTACGTAGCCGAGGTTGGGGTTGAGCCAGTCCCGGCTGGGCCCCTTGCTCTGCTTCGAGGCGATGATCTCAACCACGTCCCCGTTCCGGAGCTGGTAATCGAGGGGCACCAGCCGGCCGTTTACCTTGGCCCCGATGCACCGGTGGCCCAGCTCGGTGTGGATCCGGTAGGCGAAGTCGATGGGGGTCGACCCGGCCGGAAGCTCCTTAAGCTCCCCCTTCGGGGTGAAGACGTAAACCTGGTCCCGGAAGATGTCCGATTTGACCGACTCGACGAACTCCAGGGCCCCCTGCATGTCCCGCTGCCACTCGAGCAGCTGGCGCAACCAGGCGATCTTATCTTCGAACTTCGGGTCCTGGTGGCGGCCCTCCTTATATTTCCAGTGGGCGGCCACCCCGTATTCGGCCACCCAGTGCATCTCGTAGGTCCGGATCTGGACCTCCAGGGGCCGGCCGTCCAGGGCGATTACGGTGGTGTGGAGGGACTGGTAGCCGCTGGGCTTGGGGTTGGCAATGTAGTCGTCGATGTGGCCGGGGATGGGGTGCCAGATGCTGTGGACGACCCCGAGGGCGCTGTAGCAGTCTTGGACGGTGTTTACCAGGATACGAACGGCCAGCAGGTCGTAAATCTCGTTGAAATCTTTCCCCTGCTCGGCATATTTGGCGATCTTCTGGGCGATGCTGTAGATGTGTTTCGGCCGGCCGGTCACTTCGGCCTTGATGCCCGCCCGCTCCAGCTCCCGCTTTAGGACCTCAACGACCTGGCTGATATACCGCTCCCGGTTGGCCCGGCGGGCCCGGATGAGCCGGGCGATCTCCCGGTAGCGGTCCGGCTCCAGGCACCGGAAGGCCAGGTCTTCCAGCTCCCACTTAAACTGCCAGATCCCCAGGCGGCCGGCCAATGGGGCGTAAATATCCATCGTTTCCTGGGCCACCCGCCGGGCCTTTTCGGGGGGCAGGGCGTCGAGGGTGCGCATGTTGTGGAGGCGGTCGGCCAGCTTGATCAGAACCACCCGGATGTCCTCGGCCATGGCGACAAACATCTTCCGGAGGTTCTGGGCCTGCTGTTCTAGGAGGCGCCGATCACTGAGGTTGGAGGGGGACCACTGGATCCGGGAAAGCTTGGTTACGCCCTCGACCAGCTTGGCCACCTCGGGGCCGAACCGCTCCTCGATGGCTTCCAGGGGCACGTTGCAGTCCTCAACCACGTCGTGCAGCAGGGCGGCGGCGATGGTGGCGGCGTCCAGCTTGAGGTCGGCCAGCAGGAGGGCGGTCTGAAGGGGGTGTTCGATGAAGGGCGCGCCCGAAGCCCGGACCTGGCCGTCGTGGGCGCCGGCGGCGAAGTCGACGGCGGCCTCCACCAGCGCGACCTTTTCCTGCGGGAGGTACTCGCTAACTTTGGCGATAAGTTTTTTTACCAGGCCCTGGACTTCGGTCTGTGCCGTTGCCATGGCGGCCCTTTGCACCCCCAGAAGCATCCCGTAAACAGTATAAGAAAAGGGGCCCCTGGATGGCCAGATTCGGGGGCTT
>DAOUCL010000177.1:0-14796 GCA_034432015.1 Dehalococcoidia bacterium | reverse complement strand
TGGTCCGCAGCATCTCTCCCAGGCCCGGGGCCGGGTGACCGGCCATGGGGGTGCCGGCCTTCGGCCGGAAGTTCTGGATGATAACCTCCTGAATGTGGCCGTAAGCCTGCTGAAGTTCCTGAATGGCAAAGAGGGAGTCCACCCGTTCCTCCGGCGTCTCGCCGATGCCCACCAGAATCCCCGTGGTGAAGGCCACCTTGAGCCGGCCGGCGGCCGCAATGGTCCGAAGCCGCAGGGCGGGCACCTTATCCGGGCAGCGGTAATGGGCCATCCCCGGCCGTAAAAGCCTTTGGGAGACGGTCTCCAGCATAAGACCCATCGAAACGTTAAAGGGCCTTAAGCCCGTCATCTCCCCTTCCGTCATCACCCCGGGGTTGGCGTGGGGTAAAAGCCCGGTCCGTTCCACGACCAAGGCGCACACCGCCCGCAGGTAATCCAGGGTCGACGTATAACCCTGGCTTCTCAGCCAGGCCCGGTACCCGGGATACCGGGCCTCAGGCTTATCCCCCAGGGAGAAGAGCGCCTCTTTGCAACCCAGCTTCTCCCCGGCCCGGGCCAGAGCGAGCACCTCCTCGGGGCTTAAGGTCCGGGCCCCGGGTTCCCCGGGCGCCCGGACGAAGGTGCAGTAGGCGCACCGGTCCCGGCACAAGTTGGTTAGGGGAATAAAAACTTTGCGGGAGAAGGTTACCAGCCGGCCCCGGTACCGGTCCCGCAGCCGCCCGGCCGCCTCCAAAAGGGCCCAAAGGTCCGGTCCCTCAACGTAGCAGAGGCCGTAAGCCTCCGACCGTTCGGGCGGGCGGCCGGAAAGGGCCCGCTCCAGCGTCCGTCGAACCTTGAGGCTCGGGCCGAACCGGACGTACGGCATGGGCTAGTCGGCCGCCCGCAGGACGTGCTCAACCAGGTTCATGGGGCAGAAAGGCCCGCACATGGAACAGGCCCGCGTCCTCGAGGCCCTTTGGGCAAAGATCCGGCGGGCCTCCTCGGGGTAAAGGGCCAGCTCAAACTGGGTCTCCCAGTCGAGCCGGTAGCGGGCCGCCGACATCCGGCGGTTGCGCTCGAGGGCCCGGGGGTTTCCCCGGGCCACATCGGCGGCATGGGCCGCAATCTTAAAGGCGACAACCCCGGCGTAAACGTGTTCGGGCGAAGGCAGCCCCAGGTGCTCCGCCGGCGTAAGGTAGCAGAGCATGTCGGCCCCGTACATCCCGGCCAGGGCTCCGCCGATGGCCCCGGCGATGTGGTCGAAGCCGGCGGCCGTATCCACTGGCAGCATCCCCAAAATGTAAAAGGGCGCCCCCCGGCAGAGCTTCTTCTGGAGCTGGACGTTGGTGGCGACTTCATTGAGGGGCACATGCCCGGGCCCTTCCACCATCACCTGAACCCCGGCCCGCCGGGCCCGCTCCACCAGCTCCCCCAAAACGATGAGCTCGGCCACCTGGGCCCCGTCCAGGTCGTCGGCCAGCGACCCCGGCCGCAGGCCGTCACCCAGGCTTAAGGTCAGGTCGTAAGTTCGGGCGATTTCTAAAAGCCGGTCAAACTGCTCGTAAAGGGGGTTTTCGGCCCCGTTTTCAATCATCCAGGCCGCCAAAAGCCCCCCGCCCCGGGAGACGATGCCGGTGACCCTGGCGGCGTTGCGGTAGTGCTCCAGGGCCCTGCGGGTTACCCCGCAGTGGACGGTGATGAAATCGACGCCCTCCTTTCCGTGGGCCTCGATAACCTCAAACAGGTCGTCGGCGGTCAGCCTGAAAATGGAGCCCTTTTCCCGGGCCGCCGTAAATTCGGCTTCGTAGATGGGGACGGTCCCCAGGGGTACCGGGCAGGCCTCCAGGATGGCCCTCCGGATGGCCTTTAAATCGCCCCCGGTGGAAAGGTCCATCACGGCGTCGGCCCCGGCCTTTAAGGCTAGCTCAAGCTTTTTAAGCTCTTCGTCGGGATTAACGTAATCGTAAGATGTCCCGATATTGGCGTTGACCTTGACCGAGAGGCCCTGGCCGATGCTGGTAAAGCGGGTAAGGCTCTTGTGATTGGGGTTGGCCGGGATGACTGCCAGGCCCCGGGCGACCAGCTCCCGGACCTCCTCCGGGGGGATGCCTTCGGCCTCGGCCACGTAAGCCATCGCCTCGGTGATAACGCCCCTTCGGGCCAGCTCAAGCTGGGTAGGCATATAGCTCCACCTCCGGTTGGATTTCTGGCCTGGAGGGGGAGCCGGCAGCGGAAAGGGGTCCGGACCTTCCCTCCGCCGGCATTACCCGGGTCAGGTTCGAGGGGTCGGCCCCGCAAGGAGGGGCCCTCTCAGCCCGGTTGCCCGAGCTCCCCCAGGTCCTTATGAGTATACCCCATGGCCGGGATGCTTCGCCAGCGGTTACTCCCCGGTAAAGCGTGGGGGCCGGTTGGCGAGGAAGGCCTGGGCTGCTTCCAGCTGGTCCCGGCTGTTAAAAGTGAGCATCTCCAGGGCCAGGGCGGGGGGCATGGTCAGTAAGAGACCCCACTTAAGCCACTGATTTAAGGCGAGCTTCGTCCCGCGAATGGCCCAGGCCGGGCCGTCCGCCAGCCGGCGGGCGTACTGCAGGGCGGTGGGCATGACCTGCTCCGGGGGCACTGCCCGGTTGACTAGGCCGACCCGCTCGGCTTCCCGGCCGTCGATCAAGTCCCCCGTCAGCAGATACTCCTTGGCCCGGTGGATGCCCACAAGTAGCGGCCAGATAATAGTGCCCCCGTCGCCGGCGACAACCCCGGCCCGGACGTGGGTGTCGCCGATCTTGGCCGTCTCGCCCATCACCACGATGTCGCAGAGGAGGGCCAGGGTGGCCCCCAGCCCGGTGGCTGGACCGTTGACGGCCGCAATAATCGGCTGCTCAACCCGCAGCATATTTTCCACCAGGTCTAGGGCCTCCCGCCTGAGGTGCTGTTGTTTTAAAAAGCTGCCGTGGACCGCCTGAAGGAAGCGGATATCACCCCCAGCCGAGAAGGCCCGGCCTGCCCCCGTGATGATAACCGCCTTAACCGCCGGGTCTGAACCGAGCTCTGGCCAGAGCTGGGTAAGCTCCCGGTGCATCACCTCGTCCACCGCGTTCAAGACCTCCGGCCGGTTCAGGGTAACGGTCGCGATACCCTCCCTCTTTTCAATAAGGATAGTCTGATAGCTTTGTGCTGTCATTTTACCCCCCGGTTGATTCTCGGCTGGGCTAACCTGTGGTCAGGATCAGGGCCGAGGGCTTGGTCCGGTCGTGGAAGACCCGCTGGACGGCGACCTGGCCCTCGGCCTCGGCCCCGATGGGGCCGCCGGTGTTAAGGTTGCGGTCGAACCTGGGAAAGTTGCTCGAGGAGACCTCCAGTCTTACCCGGTGTCCGGCCCGAAAAACGTGGGCCGTATACCAGAGGTCCACCTCGACCTCGTAAACCCGCCCCGGCTCGACCAGCTCCGCCCTTTCTTTCCCGTTCCGGTACCTGAGGCGCAGGATCCCGTCCGTTACGTTGATCGCCCGGCCATCCGGGTAAACGTCCACCAGCTTGGCCGTAAAGTCCGTGTCCGGCGCGCTGCTGGCCACAAAGAGCCTGACTTTAACCGGCCCGATAACCTCGAGGTCCCTTTCCAGGGGTGCCGAGGTGTACACCAGCACATCCGGCCGGGCCTCCACCTCCCGCTGGTCGTAGGCCCCGCCTGGAAGGTAAACGTCGCTGCAGCACAACCCCCCGCCCCGGGTCGGGACCGGGTTTTCCGGGTCATAAACGAAGCGGTCCGCAGGCTCCTCGCCGGGGGCCTCGGCCGAAAGCACCCCGTCGCCCAAAAGTCCGTTGGCCCGGCCCCCGGAGTGTAGGTAAAGCCTGAGCTCTTTGGCTCCCGGCGGGGGGAAATCCTCAAAGTCTTCCCAGACGTTTTTACCCATCACGAAAAGCCTTACCGGCGGCTCCCGGTCCACCCCGTTTTCAATGCCCTTAAGCCAGTAGTCGAACCAGCGCAGCTGGATCCCCGTCAGGTCGATAACCTGCGAGGCCGCCTGAAGGCCGAAGTTGACCTCGCCCACCAGATTCCCCATGAAAAGGAGCGCGCGGGTCACGTGGGCCCAGGGCCCGACAATGAGCCGGCTTTTGCGGGCCGCCTCGGAGCCGCCCCGGGACCTTAGCCCCAGAAAGTTTCTGACCGACCCGTAAAGGAAGATATCGTACCAGCCCCCGATATTGAGGGCCGCCGCCTTCACCCGCCCGTAGTGGGCCTCAATGCTTACCCGCCGCCAGTAGTCGTCGTAAAGGGGATGCGCCAGCCACTCCTGGAAGTAGTCCACCCCGGCCAGGGGCGGAAAGTCCTTAAGGGGCAGATGCCAGCACGCCTCATCAAGCCGGTCGGCCGCCGCCAAAAGCCGGCTTAACGCTGCCTCGTCCCCCGGCCGCTCTTTAAGTAAGGTGTCCAGGGCCAGGAAATTTACCGCCCAGGAGACGACGAACCCCCACTCGAAGGCCCCGCCCTGGTAAAACCAGCCCTCGTGGTAATCGGAGGCCGTAATGTTGGGGGCAAGGGCCGCCAGGTGGGGCGGCGCGGCGATGGCTGCCAGCCACTGGGTCGCCCCCACGTAGGAGGCCCCGGCCATTCCCACCCGGCCGCTGGACCAGGGCTGCGCGGCCGCCCATTCCACGGCGTCGTAGCCGTCGTCAACCTCCTGGTGGATGGGCCGAAACTTGCCCTCCGAGGCGTACCGGCCGCGGACGTCCTGGACGCAGACGGCGTAGCCGGCGGCCGCCGCCCGGACCGGGTCGAACATGATGACGTTGGTAAGGAGCGGGTCGTTTTTGTTGTAAGGGGTCCGGACCAGGATGACCGGAAAAAGGCCTTCCCGGTCGGGGCGGTAGATATCGGTGGCCAGATTCACCCCGTCCCGCATCGGGACGGCCACGTCCTTTTCCACCACAATTCGTTCCATCAGTTAACCTCCTCCGCAGATTTTATACCCCCGGGCGGCGAAGCGATAATTAAAAACCGGGGCCGCGGCGGGTTCCCCCCAGCCGCGGCCCCGACCGGCGGAGGTGCGCTCATTGACCGGCTGGACTACTTCACTTTCTCCAGCTGGGGTACAACCCTTCCCGGGTCCACGGGCTCGTTCTTCTTCTGGCCGCCACAGGCCCGGGCCAGGATCGGGACTACCTCTTCGGCAAAGTAGACCATCTCCTCTTCAATCTCTTCGGTGCGGAAGCCGGCCCGCTCGAACCAGACGCCGACGTGAAAATCCTCATAGCCGCACTGCTCTTTGATACGGAGCAGCTTTTCGGCCACCTCAGCGGGGGTGCCGAAGATGGCCACCTCTTTCTTAAGGAGCAGCTCCGCCTCTACTTTCATATTCGGGTCGTAAAGGGGCTCATCCCGCTCCGCCAGGACGGCGGCGAAACCGAAGGGACCGTAATAGTCCCACTGAACTTCCAGCGCCTTCTTAAAGCGGGCAAGTTCCCGGTCCTTGTCCCGGCCGGGCGGAACGCAGTAGACGTAGCGGCACGTTACAATGCCCCGCTTGCGCTCCGAGTCCCAGCCGAACTTAAAAGGCTTACCGGCCATCAACCGGTCGGGCCAGCCGGCCTTTTCCGCAGCCTCGTAGTAGATCTCAATATTTGCCTTGAGCCGCGAGTTGGGCTCGACGATAAAGTAGCCGTTTACGCCCCGCTGGGCCGCCCAGCGGATGGAGCGGGCCGTGGTCAGCGGCTCCCACATCTGGGGGTAAGGCTTCTGGAGGGGCTGGGGGAAGACGGAAAGCTGCTTCAGGATCGTGTGGGTCTGCAGGACCGGGTTTGGCCCCCCGTACGGGTCGGGTGAACCGAGCTGGAGGACCTCATCCAGCCGCCGGCCGACGTGGGGCTGGGAAAAGTAGGCGATGGTCTGCTTATGGTGCCATTTGGTGTAGACCGGGGGAATGGTGTAGAACTGGCCCTGATAGAAGAAAGAGGGGTCCGTCCAGCACTTCAGGATGATATTATAGGCCTCCTCGTAATAGGCCCGGTTGCGCTCCTGGTCCTGGATGGTCGAGCCGTAGGGCCAACCGAAGACTTCCGCCTCCCGGGGCTGGTAACCCCGGCCAATGCCGAACTCCAGCCGGCCACCGCTTATCACGTCGAGCATCGCCGCCTGCTCGGCAATCCGGACCGGGTGCCACCAGGGCAAAATGTTCGCCATCTGGCCGAGGCGGATCTGGGTTGTCTGCATGGCGATGGCGGTCTCGACCAGGAGGGGATTGGGGCTGAACTCGGCGCCCTCGGGCTGGAAATGGTGTTCGGTCATGAACCAGTAATTGAAGCCCAGTTTATCCGCCAGTATCCCCTGGCGAACCTGGGCCAACAGGACCCGCTGATTCGACTCGTGGATCTCCTGCAGGCTGCCCCCGTTTACCATTACCTGCTGACCGTTAACTTCTACGGCGACCGGTTCCAGGTCGCAGGCCCCATTGTGGAAGACGTTTAATTCGAGCACAGCACACCACCTCCGGAAAGGGTACGTTGGCGCCGGGCCAACGTCCGCCCAATTATGGTTGGACGTTGGCGCCGGAAACTGTCCCAGTTTGAAACACGGCCCCACGGCCTGGCCGGCACCCAGGACCGACCGGGGCTGTCTCAAAATGAAACAGTCGCAACCTTTCCGCCCAGCCTAGGTTTAATGTAGCCGCACCAGAGATGGGGGTGCGCGCACCAAGGCTCAGGGTGGAGGCGAAGCGATGTAAAGCACCATGATGAACCGGCCCCTCCTGTTGAAGTACCTGCTCTGGCGGGCTGAAAACATCTTCGGGGATAAGGAGGTGGTTACCTGGACCGGGACCGGCCTGCACCGGTACACCTACCGGGAGTACGGACGGCGGGTGCGCCGGCTGGCCAGTGCCCTCAAGAAACTGGGCGTCCAGCCGGGTGAGCGGGTTGGAACCATCGCCTGGAACACTTACCGGCATTTCGAGGCTTATTTCGCCGTACCCTGCATCGGGGCGGTTCTGCACACGATAAATTTGCGTCTCTTCCCGAAGCAGATAAGCTTCATTATCAACCACGCCGAAGATGCGGTCCTCCTTATCGACCCGGACCAGATTCCCCTGGTGGAGCAGCTTCAACCTGAACTGGCCACCGTGAGGGCGTACGTCGTCCTCGCCGACTCCGTTCCGGAAACCCGGTTGCGGCCGGTCTACGCCTATGAGGAGCTCCTGGCCGGGGCTTCCGAGGAGGTGGAGTTCCCAGACTTCGACGAAAACATGGCCTGCGGTATGTGCTACACCTCGACCACCACCGGGGACCCCAAAGGGGTGCTCTATTCCCACCGGGGTATGGTGCTACACAGCCTGATGCTAGCCATCCACACCTCCATCGGGGTCTCCGAAGATATGTGCCTGCTGGTGATTACGCCGATGTTCCACGTTAACGCCTGGGGAATGCCTTACGCCGCCGCAATGCAAGGTACCAAGCTGGTATTCCCCGGCCCGAGGCCGACCCCGCAGGTTTACGCCGAGCTTATCGAGAAGGAGCGGGTCACCTGTGCCCTTGGGGCCGTAACGGTGGGCATCCAGCTTAAGGAGTTTCTGGAGTCGGCGCCCCGCCAGTATGACCTCTCCAGCCTTAAGACCCTCTGGCTCGGCGGCCAGGCGCCCCCCCAGAGCTTGATGGAGTGGTACGAGCAACACTACGGCGTCTACGTACCCCAGGGCTGGGGAATGACGGAGGCCTCGCCCCTCCTCACTTTCACTTACGTGAAGAGCAAATTCCGCGGCCGGCCGAAAGAGGAGGTTTACCGGGTGCGCACAAGCCAGGGTCTGCCGGTGCCGCTGGTGGAGATCAAGGTTGCCGATGAGACGGGCAAGCCCCTCCCCTGGGATGGGAAGACCATTGGGGAGTTTATGGTTCGGGCCCCCTGGGTTACCCGGGAGTACTACAAGGACCCAGTTCGGAGCAAGGAGGCTTTCCTGGACGGCTGGTACCGGACGGGGGATATGGGCACCATCGACCCTGAAGGTTACGTCCGGGTGCTGGACCGGGCCAAGGACATGATTAAGAGCGGGGGCGAGTGGATCTCGTCCATCGACCTGGAGAATACCCTCATGGCCCACCCGAAGGTTGCCGAAGCCACGGTGGTGGGCGTGCCCCACCCGAAATGGCTCGAACGGCCGCTGGCTTTCATCGTGCCGAAGGACCCCGATAACCCGCCCACCAAGGGCGAGCTGGTGGAGTTTCTTTCGGCCCGATTTCCGAAATGGTGGTTGCCTGACGATTACATCATCGTTTCCCAAATTCCCAAGACCGGGGTCGGCAAGTTTGACAAGAAGGTGCTACGGCAGCAGTTTGCAGAACATTTCAGCCTGAAGGAGGCCTAATCATCGATGAAGTTCATGCTCTTTCTACTCCCCACCATCCCCGCCGCAAGCCTGGAGGAGCGCCGGCGGCTGCGGCCCATCGGGCGGAACACCGAGCGGTACCAGCAGATGCTGGAGGAGGTCCGGAGGCTGGCCGTTCTGGCGGAGGAGGCCGGCTTCGACGTGCTGGCCATGACGGAGCACCATTTCCACTCGGAGGGGCTGGAGGCCTCGGTAAATCCGCTGATGCTCTTCGTGGACCTGGCGGCCCGGACCAAGCGGCTAAAATTCGCCCCCCTCGGCCTCGTTTTGCCGGCCTGGGACCCGGTCCGGTGTGCCGAGGAGCTGGCCATCGTGGACCAGCTGACCCGGGGCCGGCTCTGGGCCGGGTTCGCCCGGGGCTATCAGGACCGGTGGGTTAACGTCTTGGGTCAGCATTACCACGTCACCGGGGCGCCCATGGACGGGTCTTACATCGATATGCATAACCGCCGGGTTTTCGAGGAGGTTTACAAGATCATCAAACTGGTCTGGACCCAGGATGCCGTTGAGTACAGCAGCGAATATTACCAGATACCCTTCCCCTACGAGGAAGGGATTCGGCGCTGGCCGGTGGCCGAATTCACCCGGGAGTACGGCGCACCCGGCGAGGTGGATGAGCAGGGGGTTATCCGCCGGGTGTGCGTCATCCCCCGGCCCTATCAGGAGCCCCACCCGCCGATCTTCCAGCCGTTTTCGGTAAGCGAAGCCACCATCCGATTTACGGCCAGGGAAGGCATCACGGCCTGGATTTTGATAAGTTACCCGCCGGAGTTTCGCCGCCTGTGCGAGGTCTACCGGGAGGTGGCGGCCGAACACGGCCGGCAGCTCCGCCTCGGTCAGAACGTCGGGGCGTTCCGGGCGGTTCACCTGGGCCGAACGGAGGAGGAGGCCGTCGAGCTTCTGCGGAAGACCCATTACGAGGTGGGCTGGCTCGCCTGGTTCAGCGGCTTTGGCTTCTGGGAGGCGTTGCGCACCCCCGAAGACGATAGCAAATACCCGCGTCAGCCCAATTACACCCCGCTGCCGCGGGAGGAGATGACGGTGGACCGGATGCGGCGGGTCAAGTATGCGCTGGCAGGTACCCCCGACCAGGTGAAGCGGGAGGTCGAGGAACTCCACCGGGTCTACGGCAACGACGGGGAGCTCGAGTGGTTCGGCTGGTTCTTCGACCAGGGGCTCATGCCCTGGGCGGAGCAGGAGCGCCAGGTCGAGCTCTTTGCCAAGCACGTCATCTCGGAGTTTAAAGACTAAATCAAGGGGGTAAAAATGGGCATCAGACTTAAAGGACTCAACCTCTGTTACATGGGTGTGGATAAGGAGCTGCTCGTCTTTCCCCACCCGAACTATGTTCTGAGCGTCCAACGGCGGGAAGCTTCCAAGGTATGGTACCGCTGCCCGGCAATAAGCTATATAATCGAACATCCGGAAGGCCGAATCCTCTGGGAAACCGGAATTTCGACCCGGTGGGCGGATGAATGGCTGCCCGAGTGGCTCTTCCTGGTGGATTGTAACGAAATTACCCCGGAGGTGTGCCTCGAGGCCCGCCTCAAGGCGGTGGGACTGGGGCCTGAAGATTTCAAATACGTCATCCAGGGCCACCTGCACACCGACCATGCCGGCGGGCTCCGGCTCTTTGAAAAGGCCGGGGCGGAGATTTTGGTCCACGAAGACGAGCACAAGCACGTCTCGGGGTTGATTGCGCCTTTGGACCGGCCGACCGAGTTCTTTTACAATCGGGTGGACTGGGAGTTCGTTTTTGTCCGCAAACCTACCCTGGTTTACGGCGACCAGGAGATCCTGAAGGATGTCTGGTTGGTAAGTCTGCCCGGCCACACGCCGGGAACCATGGGGCTTCTGGTGAGGCTGGAGCGGACGGGCTGGGTTCTGCTCACCACCGACGCCATGTACCTGCACGACACGTACGGGCCCCCGCCGGTGGGCACGCCGATAACCTGGGATGTCCCCAAGTGGACCCAGTCCATTGAAAAGATCCGGCGGCTGGCGACGAAATACGAGGCGTTCATCTTCCCCGGCCACGACGAGACCGGTATCAAGCAGTACCGGGACGGCCGGAGCGAGCCGAAGACGATCGAGTGCTTCCGGCCTGATTACTGGTACGAGTAAGCGGCATAAAGGGGGGAGCGGCCTAACCGGGCCGCTCCCCCCTTTGGCCCCGGTTGAAGGAGGCGCCCGGATGGAAGCGGGGGAGTTTCGCCGACTGATGTCCCTTTTCGCCACGGGGGTCACCGTGGTTACAACGGCGGACGGCGGCCGGGTCCACGGGATGACGGCCAACGCCTTCTGCTCGCTGTCGTTAAACCCGCCCCTGGTCCTGGTCTGCGTCGACCAGGCGGCTGACACCCGCGCCCTCATCGAACAGAACGGCGCCTTCGGGATAAATATTCTCCGGGCGGACCAGCTGCTGCTGGCCAAGCATCTTTTCCTGGACAAAAAGTTAAAAGCTAAATTTTGGGATCTAGTAAAATACAGGTGGCTGGATGAGACGCTGCCGGTCCTTGAAGACTGTCTTGCTTACATTGGCTGCAAGCTGTGGGCGTCTTACCCGGGCGGGGACCACACGATCTACGTGGGTCGGGTGGTGGCCCACCGGGTTTTTGGGGGTGTTCCCCTGGTCTTCTGGAACGGTTGTTTCTGGGTTCCGGGGCGTCAGGTCGGGCTGGAGCTTGCGGACGGGGTGGCGATCTGAGGGCGCCTAAAAGACGCCACGACGATGGGGGGTGAGGAACGATGCAACATCTGGCCATTGATACCGTGGAGGCCCTGGGAACGAACCCGGCCCCGATGCTGGAACGGCTTCGGGAGGAGCGGCTGGCCTTCATATGCGGCCGCGGCGGCAACGACCGGGTCCGCCCGGTGATCGCCCGGGCCTGGCTCCGGAGTCAGATCAGCCGGGTGAATCCGGACCTTCACCGGGTACAGGCATTCAAGGTCCCGTCCGCTCCGCCGGAGTTTCTCCAGGCCGCCGAGTCGGCCATCAGGCTGGTCGGCCAGCTGGTCCACGGGGTTCGGGCCGTGGGAATTGTAACCGATGCCTGCGGCAGCACCGTTAAAGTTATCGGCGACCCCGACATCTTAAGGCAGCTGGATCGGGTCAACGTGCTACCTGAGGCGATGCTGGCGGAGGAGGTTGTCGGCGCCAACGCCGTCGGCACCGCCCTGGAGGAGCGGATGGGTGTTCAGATGTGGGCGGCCGAGCACTACATCGAGGGCTTTCAGCCGTTTACTTGCACGGCGGTCCCCATCTTCCACCCGATAACCCGACGCATTCTGGGGGTGCTGGACGTCACCACCCTGGCGGAGGAGTTCAACGAGACGGCCGCGGCCCACATCGCCCGCTGGGTTCAGCGGGCTGCCCTGGAGGTGGAATGGGAGCTTTACCAGCGGGCGCTTCCCGCCCAGCAGGCGCTCCTTTTCCACTTTGCCAGTGAGGCCCGGAAGCGGGGCCGCCGCTACCTGCTGGCCTCCGACGGTGAGATTATCTTTGGCACCCGGGAAGGGTGGCAGCTGCTGAGCGGGGACGACGTTCGGCGTCTTATGGATTACGTTCGGGAAGCTAAAGCGAGTGGTTGCTCCTTCGCCACTGAGCTGCTTCTCGCCTCGGGGGTGCCGGTAAGCGTTACGCTGGTCCCCAAGGCGGAAGCCGGTGGGGTTGTCGGCGTTTTGATCTTCATACGGGTCTTGGATACCGGCCCGGATGGGCCGGCAGACCTGCCGGCACCCCTGCGGGAGCTGGCCGGGAGTAATCCCCAGCTCCGGGAAGGGCTCAGGCTGGCGGTGGAAGCCCTCAGCCGGCGGCAGTCGGTGTGTATCGTTGGGGAGCCTGGCACCGGAAAGTATACCCTGGCCTGCGCCCTGGCCCGGCTCGCCGGGGGCCGGACGGAAACTGTTGAGTGCGCCCTGGTTGACGCCGAGTGGCTGCGGGGTGCTGGCCGGCAAATCGTTGAAACTGGACGGGTGGTGGTTTTCCGCCACCTGGAACAGCTCGCCCCCGAATTGCAACGGGAGCTGGGCCGGCTGGTCGCGGCCGCCGGCCGGGGCGAACGGCTCTTCCTCGCCACCGTTACCACCCACGCGGCCACCGACTTCCAAATCCTGCCGGAGCTGGCCGGTCTGGTGGCCGAAGTCGTTGTGCGGGTACCGGCCCTTCGGGAGCGGCGGTCGGACATCCCGCAGATTGCGGACCGGATCCTGAAGCGGCACCTTGGCAACAGCCGGGTGCGCCTTTCCGCGGATGCCCTGCAGGTGCTCGTGGGGGCGAGCTGGCCGGGAAATATCAGGCAGCTTGAGGAGGTCCTTTTGACCACCCTGATGCATACTCCGGGGTGGGCAATTACCAGCCGCGACCTCAGGGTGGAGGCCCCCGGGCGACCGTCCCACCGGCGGGGGCCCTTGACCCGCCTGGAGGAGGCGGAGCTGGCCGAAATTCGGCGGGCCCTGGAGCAGACGCGGGGCAATATCAGCCGGGCGGCCGAGGTGCTGGGCATCGGCCGCTCCACCCTTTACCGGAAGCTGAAGGCCTACGGACGCCTCGGCTACAAACTGGACTTTGAGGGGAGAGAATGAAGGGCCGGGCCGCCCTCTTCCACGGACCCGGAGCGCCCTTTGAGCTGGTCGAACTGGAGGTTCCGGAGCCGGAGCCCGGCGCCCTCCTGGTGAGGGTAAGGCAGTGCAACATCTGCGGCTCCGATATCCACGCCTGGGAAGGGCGCTTTCGGCTCGAACGGCTTGGGGCCCGATTTCCGACGGTCCTGGGCCACGAGATGTTCGGCACCGTCGCGGCCCTCGGGCCGGGCGTCCGAACCGACAGCGCCGGCGAGCCGCTGGGGGTGGGCGACCGGGTAGTCTTCCCGTATTTCTTTGTTTGCGGAAAGTGCGTCAATTGCCTGCGGGGGCGGGCCCCGGCCTGTTCGAGGCTGCGGCTGGCGATGGTTGGGACCGCGGCCGAGTGGCCCTATTTTATCGGCGGTTTTGCCGATTATTTTTATTTGCCGCCCGGCCACATCGTTTTCAAGGTTCCGGCCGGGATCCCGGACGACCTGGTCGCCGGTGCCAACTGCGCCCTGGCCCAGGTCTGGTACGGGCTCAAACGGGCGGACCTCCGGCCGGGTGAGACGGTGGTAATTCAGGGCGCGGGCGGCCTGGGCATCTACGCCGTCGCCGTGGCCCGGGCCTGGGACGCCGGGAGGGTCATCGTCCTCGACGGTTTGGCCGACCGGCTGGAGCTGGCCCGGCAATTTGGGGCCGACCACACGGTGAATATCTCCGAGCTGCCCGATGTGGCTGCCCGGGTCAGGGCCATTGAGGAGCTCACCGACGGGAAAGGGGCTGACGTCGTGGTCGAGGTGGTGGGAAGCGCCGGGGTGATACCCGAGGGTCTGCGCTTCCTGGGGCAGTTCGGCCGGTACCTGGAAATCGGAACGATTACGTACGGCGAAGCGGTGAATCTCGAGCCGGCCCGTCTGGTCGTGGCCAACAAATCCGTTATCGGCGTCTCCTTATACGAGCCCTTCGTCCTGAAGGATGTGCTGGGCTTCCTGGCCCGACACGGGAAAAGCTTTCCCTTTGAGGGCATATTCAGCACGAAATTCGAGCTAACCCAGATCCAGACCGCCTTTGAAAAGGCCCGAAAACGGGAAGTTGTCCGGGCAAGCATCGTTATGGGTTGAAGACGGCGTCACGGTTGGCCGAGTCTGGTTCCCGCCATCTGCGGCATTACGTTTCTGAGGGGGTCCGGATGGCGAATCGGCCCGCGGGACTGGGTTGGCTCCCCGACGGCCGGCTGCCGGTCTCGCTGCGGGACCGAAATGTCCTCCGGCGGGCTGGCGGTCCCCTGGCGGTGTAACCAGGTATGCCAATGACATGGTAGCGGGCCGTCGGGGCAGCGCCTGCGTGGGCAACTTCGGCTTTGACCCGATGGGCAGGTCTCCTTTCGCCACGGCGAGCCTGGCCTGGGGCTTGCCCAGCGGGGGTAAGGACGGCGGATGGGGCCGCCCTCATTCTGGCCGGGTCGGAAATCGCCTCCCGGCCGGACGGCAGCCTGGAACCCCTTCCGGCGGGTCACGCCCTGCGGCCACTCCTTGCCAGCTGACGGGCCGGCCCCGAGGGTGCTGTCTGGGTGGCCAAATACTTTCAGAGCTGCCTATCGGCGGAATGAATGCCTACGCCTGCGTCCTCGGCGGCCCGGACGGGAGGTCGCTTTTCGTTTGCGTTGCCCCGGATTTCGACGGGGGTTGCCCCCACGTAGGCGGGGCGAGGACCGCGCACCGTCGGACACTCACTCGGGGCCCGGCAAGTGAGCCTGGGAGGTGAAGGGATGCCTTTTTGCGGCGTTGAAGAAGCCCTTGAAGACTACCGGGCGGGCAAATTTGTCATCATCGTTGACGATGCGGGCCGGGAGAACGAGGGCGACCTGGCCATGGCCGCTGAGAAGGTG
>DAOUCL010000176.1:0-9475 GCA_034432015.1 Dehalococcoidia bacterium | reverse complement strand
TATCGTCCCCCATCGACCAGACCAGGTCCTGGGCCTGGGCGGCCAGGGACTTGGCCACCATTTTAACGTCCTCGTTGGTCCAGCCGTGGGCGCACTGGAGGCGGGCCAGTTCGGCCGGGTCGGTGGCTGGCGCCTGGGCGGCCCCATTGGGAACGAAGTAAAACCGGCGCTTTTTAAGCCAGCCGGCGTAGGGCCGTCCCCCGGCCACCTCGGCCAGAACCTCGGCCTTTCTTAAAAAGCGGCCGGCGGCCAGGTCCACGGCGATAATATCCCCGGGTCCCAGCCGGCCCCGGTACTCGACCCGGGCCGGGTCCACTTCGATAACCCCGGCCTCGGAGGCGGCCACCACCAGCCCGTCCTTAAGGAGCTGATAACGCAGGGGGCGCAGACCGTTACGGTCTAGGATGGCCCCCACGTAGCGGCCGTCGGCGAAGGCGATGGCCGCCGGACCGTCCCACGGCTCCATCAGGCCGGCGTGGAAATCGTAGAAGGCCCGCCATTCGGGGTCAAGGTCCCCCCGCCCCTCCCAGGCCTCGGGGATGAGCATGAGAATGGCGTGGAGGATGCTCCGGCCCGAAAGCACCAAAAGCTCCAGCACGTTGTCCAGCATGGCCGAGTCGCTCCCGCCGGGGACGACCACCGGCTTGAGGGAGCCCAAGGCCTCCCCCCAGACCGGGGAGGCCAGCTCCGGTTCCCGGGCCTTCATCCAGTT
Organism: Dehalococcoidia bacterium; assembly: GCA_034432015.1. Lineage (GTDB taxonomy): Bacteria > Chloroflexota > Dehalococcoidia > JAUQQI01 > JAUQQI01 > JAUQQI01. The sequence goes on along the minus strand of DAOUCL010000176.1, from coordinate 8,763 downwards.
GACGTTGCCGGTGAGGGTGTTAATTTCGCCGTTATGGGCCAGGAACCGGAAAGGCTGGGCCAGGGGCCAGGTGGGGAAGGTGTTGGTGCTGTAGCGCTGGTGCAAGATGGCAAAATCCGAGGCGAAATCCGGGTCGGAAAGGTCGGTGTAAAAGCCGGCCAGCTGTTTGGCCACCAGCAGGCCCTTGTAAACGATGGTTCGGTGGGAACAGGAAGGAATGTAAACGTTAAGGCCCTGGGCCTTAAAGGCCGCCTCGGCCTCTTTGCGGGCCAGGTAGAGCCGCCGCTCGTACTCCAGGCCGGCAAGGGGACCGGCCGGCAGGACCAAAGCCTGCTCGATCCGGGGGCTGGTGGCCCGGGCCTTATCCCCCAAAACCTCCGGGTTTACGGGCACCGGCCGCCAGGCGGCCACCTCAAGCCCCCGGGCGGCAAAAGTCTGCTCGAAGGTTCTCCGGGCTGCCTCGGCCTGGTCCCGGTCGGCCGGCAGAAAGACCACGGCCACCCCCAACCGGTCGGGGCCGGGCAGGTCAAGCCCGAGCTTGCGGGCCTCCCGGACGAAGAAGGCCCGCGGCAGCCGCGCCAGTATGCCGGCGCCGTCGCCCGTCTTGGCGTCGGCGTCCATCGCGCCCCGGTGGCTCAGGTTTACCACCGCCTGGATGGCGAGCCGGACGACCTCCTGGGTTTGCCGTCCGTCGAGCCGGGCGATAAATCCGACCCCGCACGAATCCTGTTCGAACTGGGGGTCGTAAAGGCCGTCGGTTTTGGGCAGGTCCATCGGGCCTCAAGCCTCCTTCCGGGTATCTTGGCAAACAAAACAGGCATAGGTTGGTCTACCCGACGGCGGGAAAGGGCAACCTTTGGTTGGGGGCGGTCACTGCCCGGGGAAAGCAAACGGCACCCTGGACGTCCGGCGCCGGGGCTATGGCCTGGCCTGCGCTGGCCCGACTGGGTGCGACTTTGCCTTGGGATGGGGCGGCCGGCTTCGGCCTGTTTTTAATATACGATAACCCGGAGGGGCTGTCAACCGGATGCGGCCGAACGGGCGGCTACTTATCCCCGGTGGAGACGGGGGCCGCCCGGTCGATCACCCGTTCGATGGCCCCGAAAAACTCGGCCGGGGCGGTGCGGACCGGGTCGGGGAAGTGGCAGACCAGCACCAGGTGGGGCGCGGTCCGGCGCAGGGCCAGCCGCCAAACCCGGCCGGTATAGGGCGTGACGTGGGCCACTAGCTGGTCGGGAAGGCTTCCCGGGTCGTCAGGGGAGGCCGCCGTAAGCCCAAGTTTCGGAAGCTTGCGGACTACCCAGCCCTCCTCCCGGATGCGCCGCCTCGTTTCGGCCGGCACGTTTACCATCCGGTCGAAGACCTCCAACTCATTGCGGGGTGGGTTCCGCAGGTCCGCCCGCAAAACGAAGAGGTCCCGCCGGTTAAGAAAGACCCTGGCAAAGAGCCCCCAAAAGGCCATGTCCCGGGGCTCCAGCAGGACCGTAACCTGAAACCGCCGGTAGGGTCGCTTGGCCGGGTCAATGCGGAACCAGAAGTTGGAGATACCCAACCAGTTAGTCTGGGCCCGCTCCCCGTAGGCCCAGGTTCCCTCCCGGAGCCACTTGAGCAGGCCCCACCCAACCCGGCGGTTGGCCCGGCTCCCCAGAACATACCAGAGGCCGGTCGCCCCAACCAGAAAGGCAAGGAGCGCCAGGCCGGGGTCAAACTCGGGCGCCATAGCCGCCTGCTACCCCAACCTCCCCTCGGCCACCTCCCCGGTCTCTGCTTCCACCAGCCGGCCGGTGAAGGTCCAGACCTCCACCGTCGGCTCCTCATCCGGCGGGGTCCAAGAGTCTACCACGTAGTTGATGATGGCCGGCAAAAGGGCCTCGCTTCGGCTCTCAATCTTGGGGTCCCCCTCGAGCTCGTAGGCCGGGGCCTTCCAGTCGAAGGCTTCTTCGAGCAGCCGGATGACCAGCCTTTCCCCCCACCGGGCCAGCACCACCACCCGGCCCACCGGCTCGGGATTGGCCCGGTGCAGGACGGTATACACCTCGGCCGAATCCGTCCGGAAAAGTCTGATAAGCTGAAAATCCAGGCTGGCCTTAAGCAGCCGCTCCAGCTTGACCTCCCAGTCTTCGGCGCAGTAGACAGGGTTAGACTTCGGGAATGCCGCCCGCCGCTTCTGACAGACCGGGCAAAGGGCCCGCTCTTTCTTGGCCAAGGGCCTGCCTCCACCCAACGAGATTTTACGCAAGATTATACCCCCGGGGCGTAGTGCCGCCGCACCTCCGAGGCGTAAGCCAGGCCGACCCGGTGGGCATTTTCCCCAAGCCACCGGCTAAACCTTACCTCCCCCGTTGCCGGTCCGGAAGCAACCAGCAGATTCCCCCATCAGCCCGGAAAGTTCGTCCCGGGTAATCACCACGTCCCCGACCAGGCGGCCGATGAGCCCGGCCAGAAGGAGGGCAACCCCCGGCGGGACGTGGATCAGCCGGGCCCGACTACCCACCTTCCGGGCAATGAGCCTTACCAGCCCTTTAAAAGCGTAAATTTCGGGGCCGGCCGCCTCGACCAGAAGATTATCTTCCCGCCGGCCGGCCTCAACGGCCACCCGGGCCACGTCGTCAACGAAGACCGGCTGAAGCCGATAGTCGCCGGTGCCGGGTATGGCGAAGACAGGAAAACGCCGAAGCATCCAGGCGATATTGTTAAAGAGAATATCCTCGGGGCCGAAAATCACCGTTGGCCGGACGACGGCGTAAGGGAGGCCCAAGCCCATCAGGGCTTCCTCCACCTGGGCCTTGCCCCGGAAGTAGGGCAGGGGCGAATCGGGGGAAGGGTTTACGATGCTGATGTGGACCACCCGCCGCACCCCAGCCTCCCGGGCGGCGGCGAACAGGCGGCGACTGTTGGCCACGGCGTCGGCGAAGGTCACGCCCCGGTAGGGAAACCGAATCCAGTAGGTGTTGTAAAGGGTATCGGCCCCCGAGAGGCTTTTTACCAGGGCGGCCAGGTCGGCAAAGTTAAGGGGCGCAACTTCCACCGCCGCCCCGAAGGGATTGGGCCGGTTGGGGTGGCCCGTTAAGGTCCTCACCCGCCGGCCCAACTTAAGCAGCCGGCAGGCGATATACTTGCCCGTAAACCCGAAGGCCCCGGTTACGACGTCCAGCTCGCCCACCCGGCCTTCCCCGCCGCCCCTTGAATCTAAACCGAAGGGGATTACTGGCTGAAAAGTTCGGCGCAGGCCCGCTCCAGCATCTCGACACCCCGGATTTCGGTTTCGAAGAGGGGCAGAACTCCCCGCACCGTGCCGTCAAACTTTTCGGCGATGACCTGAAGATACTCTTCCTGCATCCGGATGCGGTTCAAGACGAACTCCGGGGCATCGGGGCCTACGGCCTCCTTGTCGATGAGCATATTGACGATGACCCCGCCCACCGGGATGCCGAAGTCGTGGAACCAGTTGATAAAGCGGGTGATGACGGCGATGGGCAGGGCCTCGGCCAGGGTCACGAAGAAGAAGGCCGTCCGCTCCGGGTCGGTGAGGAGCTTGCGAGCCTGGGCCATCCGGTCCCGGAACTGGAGCAGGTATTCCAGGAGGGGGTCGGGCTCCTCCTTCCGGGAGAAGGAGAGCATCTGCCGCAGGGTCCGGGCCTCCTCCCGGGATTTGAGCATCTTGTTCACCCAGAGGGAGTAGACCTTGGACATTCCCAGGAGCCGGCGGGCGTTGGCCGTCGGGGCCGTATCGAAGACGTAAACGTCGTACTGGCCCGCCAGCATCAGGTCGACCATGTTCTCGAACATGGCCGACTCTTCGAAGGCCGGGTTCATCGTGGCCGATTCGACGAACTCGTCGGCCTTGGTCTGAATATCGGCAAACTTTAAAAACCAGCGGATCTTGTCCCGAATCTCGTTTTTGAGCCGCTCAATGGTGTCCTTGGTGTCGATCTCGTAGGCCCACAGGTTGGGCACCCCGGCCACCGGGGTGTGGCGGCCGAACACATCCTGGTCCAGAAGGCCCGAAAGGCTGTGGACCGGGTTGGTGGAGGCCAGAAGGGTCCTCCGGCCCTGCTTGGCCCACCAGAGGGCAGTCATGCCGGCCAGGACCGTCTTGCCCACGCCGCCCTTGCCCCCGAAGAAGATGTATTTAAGGTCCGGGTGCTCCTCGAAATACTGGCGGATGGACTGGGTGATTTCCAGATTAAAGCGCCGGGTCGCTACCATCGGTCAGGCTCCTCCTTGGGCGGCACCGTCCTCGAACATGATCTTGGCCATCCGTTCGATCATCGGTAGGCCGGTAATATCCCGCTCCAGCTCCGGGATATAGGCCAGGACCTGGTTGCCGAAGGTCGAACGGATCTCGGCCAGGTATTTTTCCTGCATCTGGATCCGGTTGCGCAGATACTCGGGGATGTTCTCCCGGAGCAGTTCCCTGGGGATAACCCGGTTCACCACGTACCCGGCGATGGGGACGTCGAAGCGGCCGAAAAGTTCGGCCGCCTTGCGGGTGTCGATGATGACCATCTCTTCCGGAACCAGCACGAAGAAGAAGGCCGTCTTCTGCCGGTCGGTCAGGATCGAGGAGGAGGTGCTGATGCGCTGCCGGATGTACTGGAGCTCTGCTAAGATTTTATCTTCCTCGAGCATGCTTGAGCGGCGAAGAACTCGCACCACCTCTTCGTATTCCCGCATCTCCTCCCGGAGCTTGGTGATCTTCTGAATCCACTCGTCGTAAACCTTAGCCATGGAGAGGTAATAGAGGGCGTGGCCTAAAGGTACCAGGTCGTAGATGTAGTAGTCGTAGCTTCCCTGGACGACGATATCTACCACGGCGTCGAAGATGGCGCTTTCTTCCATGGCCGGCTCGGCCGACGCCGCCTGGATGTAGTTTTCAATCTCGTCCGGCACCTTCTCAAAGCCGTACATGTCAAGAATCTTGCGCCGGATCTCCTCCTGGTACTCCCGGACCCGCTGGTCGGCGTCGATCTCCTGGGCCCAGAGGTTTTCGATAATCTTTACCGGCCCCTTGCCGAAGAGGTCCCGCTGGAAGATATCCGAAAGGCTGGCCTGGGGGTCGACGGAGAAGACTAGCACCTTATAGCCCCGCTGGGCAAGCCAGAAGGCGGTGGCGGCCGAGAAGGTGGTCTTCCCCAGCCCCCCCTTGCCCCCAAACATTATGTATCGGCGCTCGGGATGTTCTTCGATGGCTTTTCGCAACGACATGGCTGCTCCTTACAAGAGGGCGTCGCTTAAGTCTTTTTCCCGCAGCATCCGCCGCTTCCAGGTGGCGATTTGGGGCACGACGTAGGGCAAAAGCCGGAGGGAGTAATATGGGGGCAAGATGGGGACCCCCAGCAGGTCGCCCATGGTGATCAGGATAAAAAGGTGTTCCATGGAGGCCCGCGTTCGGATGGCCGCCCGGGTCATGTCGTGGGCCGCCATCCCGTAGACCAGTTCCTTAACGGCGTCCCACAATCCCCGCAGGCCCCCGGGCCGCCGGGGCTCCGTCTGGGTGGTGGGGGGTACGGGCTGTTCCTGGGTCATAACACGCCTCCGGTTACATTTCGATGAGGTGAAGCTCTTCCAGCTCGGTAATGTCCCGCTCCCGCAGGACCCGCCGCTTCCAGCTTTCGATTACGGGCACAATGTAAGGCAGAAGCCGCAACGAGTAATACGAGGGCAGAATGGGCAGGCCGACCATGTCCCCGAAAACGATGAGCAAAAAGAGCGTCTCGAGCTCGGCCCGCATCCGGCGGGCCTCCTGCTCGAACTCGTAGGCGGCCATCCCGTAGAGAAACTCTTTGACCGCCTGCCAGAAACGCTGACCTCGGTCGGTCTTGACCTGGATTATCACGGCCCGCTCCAAACTATTATATCCGGTCTATTCGCCCCGAGGAAAACCGCCCTTCCCGGTTGCAAACGGGGGGCGGGGCCTCTAAGCGCCCCGCCCCGCCGCCTGCGTTCGTGGCCCCGGGCCTCCCTAGTCGGCCGCCGGCGCCGGGCCGGGCTGCATGGGTCGGGCGGCGTACCGCCGGTAGGCCGCAAAGCTATCGATGGCGATGAGGATGGCCGCAACCTCCAGCAGGACGCCGATGCCGATCATGACGACCGCCCCGGCCACCATGCCGAACTGGCCGGCCGCCGACGCCGGGATGATTACGCTGGCGATTAAGTTGTAGATATTAACCAGGATGGCGGCCATCGTGGTCACCAGCATGAACACCCCAGGCAGACCGGCATAAAGGGGGCTGCGGCCGCTGGAGACCAGCCAGACGGTGACCACCAGCAGGGCCAAGGCCGCCATCAGCTGGTTGGCCGCGCCGAACATCTGCCACAGGTAGAGATACACGCCGGTGAGGACCAGGAAGGCCGCGGCCGCAACCGAGATTAAGGTTGCGGCGTGGATATTTTGAAAGAGGGGCCAGCGGTCACCGAGAAGCTCGGCCAGGGCTACCCGCATCACCCGGAACCCGAGCTGCAGCACGGTGATGACGATAAGGACGAAGGCCGCAAACCCAAGGGCCGTGCCGTACTCGACCGGGATACCGAAGACGCTAAGGAACCGGCCGATGCCGCTGGCAAACGCCGCCGCCCCGGCCCCCTGCCCGGCCGTGGTCACCGCCAGCAGGGAGAGGATGCCCAGCATATTCTCCCCGAAAAACATCGCCCCCGCACCGACGGGCAGGACGTCGGTCTCGTATTCAATCTGCCGGGCGGTACCCACCGACCCGAAGAGGGCATGCCAGCCGGAGATGGCCCCGCAGGCGATGGTGATAAAGAGCATGGGCCAGAGGGGCTGGATGCCCCGGGCCGTGCCGCTCTGCACCACCGGCGCAAATTCTTTGAAAGCCGGGAGCTTAAAGCTCGAAATCTCCGGCGCAACGAAGAAGGCGAGGGCCGCCCCCAGGCCGCCCAGCACCATCGTAAAGGCGGTGATCCAGAAGCCGATGTAGTTGATGGGCTGGGCCCAGCGCCAGATGGGCAGGACCGACCCGAGGTAGCAGAACAGGAAAGTAAAAGCCATCCAGAAGACGAAGCTGGGCAGGATGTTTCGGGTGACCCCAAGCTGTCCCGTCTGGGGGTTAATGGCCCACGGGTCCAGGTAGGTAACAATGGGCCGGCCGCCGGTAATGGCGTTCACCCCGTCGTTAAGGGCCTTGACCGACCCCCGAACCACCTCGGTGGGCCCCAGCAGGATGGCCACCAGCGTCACCAGCACGATGACGGCGCTGGTTACCAGCAGGTCTACCCGCCACCGGTAGAGCATCTGCCCCCCGAGCAGGCCCATCAGCATCAGGACCACGATGCCGAAGGGAGCCTGCGTTTGGGAATTGAGGACGTCCGTGACCAGCCAGCTGAAGACGCCGGCCACCAGCAGCAGGTAGAAGAAGATAAACACCAACAGGACCAGCCGGGTTCGGGGGGCGATCAGCCGGTGGGCGATGGCGCTTAAGGTGTTGCCGTCGTTGCGGACGGACACCATGATGCCGCTGTAGTCCGAGGCCCACCCGATGAAGCTTACCCCCAGCATCAGCCAGAGCAGCGACGGGAGCCAGCCCCAGAGGGGGGCGGCGGTGATGGGCCCGACGATGGGGCCGGCCGCGGCGATGGACTTAAAATGATAGCCCCAGAGGATATTGCGGCTGGTGGGCATGAAGTCGACGCCGTCCATGTAGAGCCTAGCCGGGGTCGCCCGCCGCGGGTCCGACTGGATCACCTCCCGGTCAACCCGCTTGGCGTAGAGGGTGTAGGCCGCCACGGTAACCAGGCCCCCCAGGATGAGGACAAAGAGCGCGTGCATTTTAGGGCACCTCCTCTGAAAGGTTCGGTAGCTTTACGCCAACCCAACCCCTAAAAAGTTTTCAGGCCCGGCTCTCACCCCCCCTTTAAAAGGGCTCGGGACGCCGCTAGCTCGGCACCCCGGCAAGCCTGCGGTCCAGGGCGGCCTCAACCTCCTCCCACCGCAGCCCGACGACCTTATCCCGGCCGTCGATGATGAAAACCGGCAGCCGACGGGCCCCATATTTAAGGGCCTTCCAGATTCCCTCCAGGGAGGCCGCGTCGACCACCTTGACCACGACCCGGCCGCAGTATTTGTCGACCAGCCGCCGAATTCCCGCAATAAGCTCCCGGTACTCCGCCTGAAGGTCCTCGGGCAGGGAGCTTTCGAGCTGTTCCCGGTGGACGGACTGCCCGACGCCGACCCCGTGCCAGACGAATTCGCAGTGGAGGCAGTGATAGTAGGCGGTTGGGGCGTGGGCCAGCACCTCGACGGTGACGGGCTTCATCTTTGCACCTCCTGCCACACTCGCTCGATTATATTTCTCAGGTTATTTCTTTGTCAACAACCTTTTTCCCAAATTTTCGGCAATCCGGCCCGAGGCCGTCCGCCTCCCTTCGGCCTGAAGAGCCGGCCCCCCTTTCGGCCGCACCGTGTGCGCCCCTGTCATCCAGAAAGTCCTGCCCGCAGGGTAGGCCGGTTGACATCCCCGGTGCCCTGCCGTACATTCTAGAGGACCCAGCGTCTACCCCACATCCTGGAGCCGAAAGGGATGGCATCGGCCGCAAGGTGGCCTTTCCGGCAGCGCTACTGCATCGTCGGGGTCGGCAACACCCCTTACGGTAAGCTTCCCGGCTGGTCCCACGTGGCCCTCAACGTTGAGGCTATCAAGCGGGCTTTAGACGACGCCGGCCTTACGAAGGACCAGGTGGACGGGGTGCTTACCAAGGCCCCGACTTCGGATTTTCAGATGCTCTACAGCGCCAGGGTCGCCCAGG
>DAOUCL010000175.1:0-3642 GCA_034432015.1 Dehalococcoidia bacterium | reverse complement strand
CGTTGCGCATGTGGGTGGCGTAGATGCCGTCGTAGGGGGCGATTACTTTGGCAAGCTCAATTATCTCCTCAGTTTCAGCGTAACAGCCGGGCGGGTAGATAAGGCCCGTCGCCAGGCCCAGCGCCCCCTGCTCTATCCCCTCGGCCAGCAGCCGCTTCATCCGGTCAAGCTCATCGGGGGTGGGCGGCCGCATCTCAAAGCCCATGACGGCCTGGCGCAGGGTGCCGTGGCCAATGAAGGTGGCGTAGTTTTGGGCGATGCCGTTGGCCTCAATCCGGGCGAAATATTCATCCAGGGTGGTCCAGTCGGGCTCCCGGCCGATGCGGCCCAGGGTTCGGGCGGCCGACTCCCGGGCGGTCCCCACCAGGGGGGCCAGGCTGGTGCCGCAGTTTCCGGCCACCTCGGTGGTAACCCCCTGGCGGATTTTGCTCTCCATCCGGGGGTTGCCGAACATCGCCCAGTCGGAGTGGGTGTGAATGTCGATGAAGCCCGGGGCGACGTAAAGGCCGGTGGCGTCGATTTCCCGGGCCGCCACCGCCCCGGCCAGGTGGCCCACCGCCTCGATGCGGTCGCCCCTTACACCGACGTCGGCCGGGAAGCCCGGTCGGCCCGTGCCGTCAAAAACCGTCCCGTTGCGGATAATGAGGTCGAATTCGGCCACGGCCGGGCCCTTACTGGTCCAAGGCGGCGCTTCCCTTGAGGGCGGCCTCGTAGCGGCGGGCGACGTTGGCCCAGTTTATAGTGTTCCACCAGGCCGCCACGTAATCCGGCCGGCGCCACTGGTATTTTAGATAATAAGCGTGCTCCCAGACGTCCACCCCCAGGATGGGAACTTTGCCCTCCATCAGGGGGCTGTCCTGGTTGGGCCGACTGAAAACCTCAAGGCTACCGTCCGGGTTTACGACCAGCCAGCCCCAGCCGCTGCCGAAGTGGGCGACGGCCACCTGGCTCAGCCGCTCTTTGAACTTCTCAAAGCTCTCAAAGTGGCGGTTGATGGCCTCGGCCAGCTCGCCCCCGGGCTGACCGCCCCCGCCGGGGCCCATGATATGCCAGAAAAGGGTGTGGTTGGCGTGGCCGCCGCCGTGGTTGCGGACGGCGGTGCGGATGTCCTCGGGAACCTCGTTTATGCGGCGGAGAAGTTGTTCAAGGGTCCAGCCCTGAAGCTCGGGATGCTTTTCCAGGGCGGCGTTTAGATTGTTAACATACGCCTGGTGGTGGCGGGTGTGGTGGATCTCCATCGTCTGGGCGTCGATGTGGGGCTCGAGGACGTTGTAGGGGTAGGGCATCGGGGGCAGGGTAAAAGGATAAGGCATCTGGCAACCTCCCCTCGGTGGTTTCGGTCACTGCAATGATAAGCAGGCCGCCTGGGACATGTCAAACAGACCCGACCTTTCGGCCGGGCAAACCTCAGGAAGCCAGGACCACGTGTTTGACCAGAAAGCGGTCGATCCGGCTCAAGGCGTCCCGGATGGTGGCGGTCCGGGCCCAGCCGTGGCCCTCGCCGGGGTAGACCTGGTACTCGACGGTGCTGCCGGCGGCCCGGACGGCCTGAACCAGGGCGTCCGACTGGTCTTTGGTGACAACCCGGTCCTCGGCCCCCTGCAGGACCAGGAGGGGCCGTTTAATCTTGGGGGCCAGGTTGATGGGCGACCGCTCCCGGTATTTCGGGTAGGCTTCGGGCAGTGGGCCAATGAGGGTGTCCAGGTAGTGGGCCTCAAGCCGGTGGGTGGTCTCGGCCAAGGCCAGCAGGTCGGTGACCCCGAAGAGGTCAACCCCGGCCTTGACCCGGTCGGAGGCGACGGCCAAAAGCATTAATACGGTGTAGCCCCCGGCGCTCCCGCCCATCACCGCCACCCGGTCCGGGTCCACCAGCCCGGCCCCCACCAGGTGGTCGATGCCGGCCAGGGTGTCGTGGACGTCGTGGACGCCCCAGTTCCCCCGGAGGGCCTGGGTGTAGGCCCGGCCGTAGCCGGTGGAGCCCCGGTATTCGGGGCAAAGTACTGCCCAGCCCCGCTGGAGGAAGTACTGGGGGGCCGGGTCCCAGCGGGCCCCCCGCTGGCCGGTCGGCCCGCCATGGATGTCCACCAGAAGGGGCGGCTTGTACGGGGCCGGGTCCCGGACCGGCCGGTAAAACTGACCGTAAACGGTGGCCCCCTCCAGGGCCCGCCAGCTTATGTGCTCCGGCCAGACCAGGCCCAGGTTCTCGAAGCCGGCCGGGGCTCCGACCGCAAGTACCCGGCGTTGCCCGTCCTCGGGGTTTACGGCGACGACCTGGGGAGGCACCGCCGACCCCGAATACAGGGCGATGACTTCCCGCCCGTCGGGAGTCCAGGAAAGGGCGGCGAAGCTTCCGGGCAGTGTCGGGTTGCCGACCGGCCGGGCCGACGCCCCCTCCAGACTGATGACCCGGAGCCGCCAGTGGCCGGCCTCATTCCGGGCGTAGACCAGGCGGTTACCGTCCGGCGCCCAGGCGTAGGTCCGGGCGCCCGGACCCCACGCCGGCGGCCCGGCCTCGAACTCTTCCGGGATAAGGGGCCGGGGATTGCCCCCGTCGGGGTCGGCGACCCAGAGGTTGAGCCAGCCGCCGGCGTCGCAAAGAAAGGTCAGATGCCGGCCGTCGGGCGAGTAGCGGGGCTGGCTCACGGCAACCTCATCGCCCCCGGCCACCAGCCGCCGCTCCCGGGCCGTCAGGTCGAGCAAGGCAATCCGGCTCCCGTCCCAGGCCATATTCGGCCGGTCCCACTCCTGCCAGACGAGAAACCGGCCGTCGGGGGAGAAGGCCGGGTCTAGAACGAAGTCGGCCCCGGCACTGGCCCGCCAGGGCCAGCCGGTAACGCCCGGACTGAACTCAACGACGGCCACGTCGGCCGCATCTTCCCGCTCGGCTAAGAAGGCCACCAGCCGCCCATCGGGGGAAAAAGCCGGGGCCCGCTGGCGGCCCTCGCCCTCAGCGAGCCGCCAGGCCCGGCCGCCGTCAACGGGCACGGCCCAGAGCTTGCCGTCGGCGGCCGAATAGACGACCCAGCGGCCGTCGGGGGACCAGTCGAAGGCCCCGCCCCCGTAGGCCGCGGCCGGGGAGGCCGGCGGGTCGGTCGTCAGCGGCCGGGCCGGTCCGCCGGCCCGGGGGACAACCATAATGGCCCCCCGGCCGTCGTAGGACTCCAGGTAGGCGACCCAGCGGCCGTCGGGGGAGACCTTCGGCTCGGCCAGGGACCGCACCTCGGCCACGGTGGCCGGCGTGAAGGCGGGTTCCCAGAGTCCGGGGCGTTCGGGATTTCTGGCACCCATCTCAACCTCCGATAATCTGCCACTCCCGGCCGAGGTCGCCGAGGCCTTCACAGCCGTCCGGCGTAACCACAACCGCGTCCTCGATTTTCACGCGGCCGACCTCGGGGTGAAGGAATTCAGTTTCGACCGAGAGGACCATGCCGGGTTCAAGGGGGCGGGGATTGTCGGGGCCGATCCGGGGCTCCTCGTGGGAGACCATCCCAATGCCGTGGGCAACGAACCGGCCGTGGGGGGCGAAGGGCAGGGCGGCCACGGCCTCCTGGCCGAGGCGCAGGAGCTCGTTGCCCGGTAGGCCGGGCCGGATTTCCCGGCGAACCCGGTCCTGGACTTCCAGACAGGCGGCGTGCAGTTCCC
>DAOUCL010000174.1:0-2519 GCA_034432015.1 Dehalococcoidia bacterium | reverse complement strand
CAGCTTACGGCCACGGCATCGCAGGTCGCCGAGCGATTCGGGATACCCTTTGTGAATCCCGAGTCCGCCGCCCCGTCTTTGACCGAGCGGGGCTTCAAATGGTTCTTCCGGGTTGGACCCCACGAGGCCACGGCCGCCCGAAACATGTTCGAGCTGATGAAGGGGGTCGAACGGTCCGGACGGGCCCGGATCCGGACCATCGGAATCGTCTACGAAAACACCCTCTTCGGAACGGATGCCTATAAGGCCGACAAGCAGTACGCTCAGGAATATGGCTATGATGTCGTTGTCGAGGTGCCTTATCCGGCCAACACGTCCGACGTCAGCAGTGAGGTCCAGAAGATTAAGGCCGCAAACCCCGACGTCGTCATGCAGGCCTCATACCTGGCGGACGCAGTTCTTTTCCTGCGCACCTACAAGCGTCTGGACGTAAACCCGCAGATGATCCTTGCCCACGACGGCGGGTTCGCGGACCCCGATTACGTCAAGACGGCGGGCAAGGACGGCGATTACATCATTACCCGCAACGCCTGGTCGGTTGCGCTGGCCGAGCGAAAGCCGGTGGCCAGGGCGGTGAACGACCTTTTCCGGTCACGTTACGGCCGGGATATGAGCGACGTCTCTGCCCGGTCGTTTATCGGCTTGCTTGTCTTGGCCGATGCCATCAACCGCGCCGGGTCAACGGACCCCGAACGGATCCGGCAGGCCCTCCTTGAGACCAACCTGCCGGGCGACCAGCTTATTACCCACTGGCAGGGCGTGAAGTTCGACGAGAAGACCCACCAGAACATATACGCCTCCTGGGTCTTCGACCAGGTAATCGACGGGCGGTACTACACGGTCTGGCCTCCCGAGGTGGCCGTCCGGGACCTGCTCTGGCCGATGCCTAACTGGAGCCAGCGCTAATGGTGAGCGCTGACGTGCTCGTTCAGGTGGTTGTCAGCGGGGTCCTTATCGGGTTCGTCTTTGCCCTCATCTCGGTGGGCCTCACCCTGATCTTCGGGGTGATGGATATCGTCAACTTTGCCCACGGCGAGTTCCTTATGCTCGCCATGTTTGCGGCCTTCTGGCTTTATTCCCTCTTCGGCGTTGACCCGGTCTTTTCGGTCCTGGTCTGCGGCCCTCTGCTCTTTCTGGTGGGCGTCCTTACCCACAAGCTTTTAATAAAGCACATCCTCAATGCCCCCATGCTGGCCCAGATCTTCTGCACCTTCGGCCTTTCGGTCTTTTTAAAGAGCTTGGCCCAGTTTCTCTGGGGCCCTAACGTCCGCTCCATCACCGAGCCCCTGCTGGGGGGCCGGGTAGGAATCTTCGGGGTCTTCTTCGGCCTGCCCCAGGTGGCGGCCGCCCTCGGGGCCGTCCTGGCCACCGGGGCCGTCTATCTTTTGATCTACCGGACCGAGCTGGGTCGGGCCCTCCAGGCCACTTCGGAGGACCGGGAAACGGCCGCCCTCATGGGGATCGACACCGAGCGGATGTTGACCCTGGCCTGGGGTATTGGGGCGGCCTGCGTCGGGGTGGCCGGGGCCCTGCTCTCAATGTTTTATTACATCTACCCGGAGGTCGGGGCGGTCTTTGCCCTGACCTCTTACGTGGTCGTTGCCCTGGGCGGATTCGGCAGCGTGACCGGGGCGCTCATCGGCGGCCTCATCATCGGCCTGGTCCAGGTCGTAGCCGGCTTCATAACCCCGGCCTTTAAGATGGTCGTCGTCTACCTGGTCTATATGGGCGTCATCCTCTGGCGGCCTCAGGGCCTCTTCGGCCGATGGTGAGGGGCAGGCTCCTTCCGGCGGCAGGCCTCGGGGTTCTTCTCGTCGGGCTTATCGTCTTCCCCCTGGTGGTCACCCTGCCTTACCCCCAGCACGTGATGATTTTGATCTTTCTCTACGCGATGATGGGCCTGGCCTGGAACATCATCGGGGGTTATGCCGGCCAGGTCTCCCTGGGCGATGCCACCTACTTCGGCATCGGGGCCTACACCACGGTCATCCTGCTCCGGGACCTGGGCCTGAGCCCCTGGGTGGGGATGCTGGTGGGGGCCGTCAACGCGGTCATCGTCTCGGTGATTCTGGGCTACCCGTGCTTCCGGGTCCGGGGCCACTACTTTGCCATCGCCACCATCGCCCTGAACGAGATCGTCGCAACCATCTTCACCAACTGGGAATACGTGGGCGGGGCCGTCGGCATCTACGTGCCGATTCTCCCCGAAAGCTTTATTAACCTGCAGTTCCACCGCTCAAAAGCCCCGTATTATTACATTGCCCTGGGCATGCTCATCGGGGTGATTTTGCTCAACGTCTGGGTCGGGCGCAGCCGGCTCGGGTATTACTTCCGGGCCATCCGGGCCGACCAGGATGCCGCCCGGTCGCTGGGCATCGATATCACCCGGTACAAGATGGTTGCGTACGCCATGACGGCCGCCCTCACGTCCCTGGGCGGCTCGTTTTACTCCATGTACGTCCTTTACATCGACCCGACCAGCGTCTTCGCCTTCTCCATCTCATTACTGGTCGTCCTGG
>DAOUCL010000173.1:0-7077 GCA_034432015.1 Dehalococcoidia bacterium | reverse complement strand
GCGGGTGCTTTGCCTTTGCCGGCTTGGGGTCTTGGCCGTACGCCTCGGGCTGAAGCTGCCCGAGCGGTGGGCCTTTGAAGCTGTCCTCCCAGGCTTCACCTGAAAACTGTCCCCAAATCAGCCCGGTTTCGGGGTGTAGGCGAGGGTGTGTTCGGCGGGAGCTTAAGCCCAGGCTTACTGCTTGGGGCGGCGCATCCTGCTCACCCTGCTGCCAACCCGACCGATTCGGGTCCAACTTGGCCCTTCTAACCGGACTTGGTAAGACAAGCCCAGTTTGACCTCGGCGAAACCGGGTTCGCCCGTTTTCGGCGTAAAGGCACCGCCAAGGCTCGCCCAAACCGCCTTTTGTCGGGGCGCACGGCCGTGCGCCCCGACAACGAACCGGCTTTTGCGCAGGGGCCCCGCGTGCGAAGGCAGGCGTTACTGTTTAATAATCGTTAGGTGCGCCCAATGGATAGTTGGACCGTAACCGAAGTCGACGTCGAACTGTGGCGCTACCGGTGGTTCGGGCGGGTGGCGGTGAGCCGGGGGGAAGTCTCCCTCATTCTGCCCATGGCCGGGGTGGTGGCCCAGTGGCTGCTGCCCGGCGACCAGGTGGGGTTGGAGCTCACCACCGAGACGGACCGGCCCGGTTTTGACGATTACCGTCTCTGGAAGCTCACTCCCGAAGGCCCCGTCCAGCTTTGGCCGGTCTACGAGCGGTCGCTGGAGCTGGTGCGCCGCTCACCTCTCGACGACCGGCCCATCTACGCCTACAGCCTTCGGCTGCGGGAGGCGACCCGGGAGTCGGATTACGTGGCCGTCGTCGACCTGGAGCAGTATCATTATGCCGCCGAGGAATCGATCCTGGCCAAGTGGGTCTGTCCCGAAGACGGCGCGGTGCAAGCGGCCAACATTCGGCCCCTCTGTCCCCGCTGCCACCAGCCGATGCGTTTTTGGGACCTGACCGACGCCACCCGCTCCAGCCGGTTCCTCCTGGCCGAACTGCTCAGCGGCCAGCCCTACGAGCCAAAATTTGTCGGCTACGTCCGGGTGGACCCGCCCATCCCGGCGATGCACCGGCGTCTGCCGGACGGCACCATCCAGCGGGATATTCGGCTTCAGGTGTTTCCGCCCGACTGGTTTGAGCCGACCTATTGGCCGGAGGCCCATTACCGGGCGTGGCGGTCGGCCCACCCCGAGGCCGACCCCGAGGAGCTGTGGGCCCGGGCCGAAGAGCAGGCCCTTAAAGAGTGCAACACCCGGGCCGCCCGCATCGCCCGGGTCGTCGTCCACCCCGACTACCGGGGCGAAGGACTGGGTTACAGCCTGGTAAACGGCGCCCTCGACTGGGTGGCCGTCCGACGCATCCCCGAGGTCCGCCGGACCAAGGCGGTGGTCGAGACGGTGGCGATGATGGCCCGTTACAACCCCTTCTTCGAGCGGGCCGGCTTTCGGTACCTGTGGGATACGGCCTCGGGCCGGCCGGTCCTTTACCGGGGCCTCATCCCGGAGGCCGAGGCTATTATCGACCGGTTCCTTGAGACCGACCCGGTCGCCCGCCAACATGGGGGAAAGCTTTACCGGCCCCGGTACCGCCCGGTGGAGCCCCTGGCCGGGCCCATCCGGTTTGAGAACGTCTCCAAGGTTTACCAGAGCTGGGTAACCCTCGAAAGACTGCCCCCGGCCCTCCAGGAGGTCCTCCGGTCCTTCGGGGTGGGGCGCCGGCTCATCCAAAAGTTTGTCCTGCGGGGCCTTTGGCTCCGAATCGAACCGGGGGAAGTTATCGCCCTGGTGGGAGCCTCCGGCGCCGGCAAGACGACGGTTTTGCGGCTCCTCTGGGGGCAGGCGGGGCGGCGGTCGGGTTGGCGGTACCGGCCGGACGGGGGGCGGGTCGTGATGCCCCCCAACGTCCGGGTCGAAGCCTACCTGCCGGGGGAGGCCGAGCCAGAGTTCGGCAACCTTTCTATTCTGGAGGCGGTTTACCGCCGAACCGAAGATGAGACGCTGGCCATCGAGGTTTTAAACGCGGTGGGCTTAAGCGACGCCGTCCTCTTCCGGGCCACCGTCGGCCAGCTCTCCACCGGCCAGCGGGAGCGGGCTAACATGGCCTATCTCCTCGCCGGGGGGCCGAACCTGCTCCTTATCGACGAATTTTGCGCCCACCTCGACCCGGCCCTGGCCCGGCGGGTAGCCCGGAAGGTAGGGGAGCTGGTTCGGCGGCTCGGGGTCACCCTGGTGGTCTCTACCCACCGGCCGGAGGTGCTCGAAACCCTCCGGCCCGACCACACCCTGCTGGTGGGCTACGGGGGCGTGGTCCGCCTTACCTGAGTTTCGGTGACCCAGGTGCGGGGTCCCCGGGGCCTTTCTACCTGTAAAGGCTCGGGAAACTCCTCCGGTTCGGCCAGGACCCAGGCGTAAAGGTCGCTGTCGCCGGCGTACTCCCGGAGCATCTCTTCCGGGGCCAGGTGCTTTTCGATGTGGCGAAGGAGCTCCTCCACCGTGAAGGGCCCAAGGACCTCCACCAGCCGCACCGTGCCGATGAGGCCCCGGCCGCTCACGATGCCGATTCGGCCCCGAATCCGGGTCGGGTAGCGCCGGATCTCCCAGGTCTTGCGGCCGCCGACAATATAGCTCGCCCAGGGCTCCCGAACCACCAGGGAGCGGGCCGGAATTTGGGGTTCTCTGCGCTCGTCCATTTGGGGTCACCCACTGTTTATTTTAAGGGCCCGTTTGGCGTTTTCTTTGAGGACCTTGGGCCGGACCTCATCCTTGATGGGCAGTTGTGCGAACTCCCGCAGCCACCGCTCGGGAGAGATGAACGGATAATCGGACCCGAACATCACCTTGTCTTGCAATCGGCTGTTCGTCTCCCGGATGAGGGTCTCGGGAATATACCGGGGGGCCCAGCCCGAAAGGTCGATGTAAACGTTGGCCTTGTGGAGGGCGACGGCGACCTGCTCTTCCACCCACGGCCAGGCCGGGTGGGCCAGGATGATGGTGAGCTCGGGGAAGTCGGCGGCCACGTCGTCATAGTAGGGGATCGGGGCGCAGTATTTAAGCTTGATGCCCGCACCCCCCGGCAGGCCGGCGCCGGTGGCCCCGAAGCCGGAGTGAAATAGCACGGGGATTCCCAGCTCGACGCACTTCTCGTAAAGGGGATAAAACCTACGGTCGTTGGGCTCGAAGGCTTGGACGGCCGGGTGAAGCTTGAGCCCCCGCAGGCCCAGCTCCTTGACCCCCCGTTCCAGCTCCCGAAGGGCGATTTTACCCTTCCAGGGGTCCACCGTTACGAACCCGATGAACCGCTCCGGCCAGCGCCGGACGATTCCGGCGACCCAGTCGTTGCTGGAGGGCCGCTCCCCGGAAACCGTCTCGTCATCAATGGTAAAAATCACCCCGAGCAGGTCCAACTGGTCGTAGAGGGCGGCCATCTCCTCGACGGTGGGCGGGGCCGGCGCCCGGAAGTAGCGGCGCATCTGCTCGGCCAGTTTCCCCTCCGGTACCCCGGGCTCCTGGGGGACGTGGACGTGCATATCGATGGCAAAGACCATGGCCGAAGACCTCCCGTGTTAAGTTCCCGACCGGCCCGGGCCGACAGCCGCCTCGACCGGCCCGCGCCGGTAGCGCTCCCAGACCCAGAAGAGGCGGTCGACGGCCCACCCGAAGAGCAGGGCCACCCAGGGGGCAGCCGCCCAGTACCAGGGGACGTAGGCCCGCTTTCGGGGCCGCCGGACCAGCCCGACGATGCCGGCCGCAACGTCTTCCGGCGGAATCCCCCGCGCGATTTCGGCCGGCGCTTCCGCCGAAAGGCCGGCCGAAACCCGGGCGAACTCGGTGCGGACGGGCCCCGGGTTCACCACCGAGACCCGCACGCCGGTTCCCCGAAGCTCCCGGTAAAGGCCCTCGGTGAAGGCCTGGACGAAAGCCTTGGTCGCCGAATAGAGCACCGACGGGGGCACGACCAGGTCGCCGGCCACCGAGGCTACGTTGATGATGTGGCCCGAATTGCGGGCAAGCATCTCGGGCAGGACCAGCCGGGTCAGGTGGACCACGGCCTCAATGTTGACGGCCAGCATCCGGTCGGCCAGCTCCCAGGGGATTTCGGCGGTGGGGCCGTAGTGGCCAAAGCCGGCGTTGTTGACCAGGATGTCGATGCGGCCCCAGCGGTCCCGAACGGCCCCCACCAGGGCCTCCCGGTCGGCGGGCCGACTCAGGTCGGCCGGGAAGCTGACCGCCTCCCCGCCGGCCGCAGCAATCCCGGCCACCAGTTGTTCCAGCCGATGGCGGCGCCGGGCGGTAACGGCCACCCGGAAGCCCTGGGCGGCCAGGGCCCGGGCCGTGGCCCAGCCGATGCCGCTACTGGCGCCGGTTACCAGCGCAACCTGCCGTTCCACCGCAGGAATTATAAACCCCGGGCGCCGCAGGGGCCGGCCTTGACCTTCCAGTTAACTGGAAGGTTTACCTTACCCGAGGCGGGGAGGCTTACCGTGACGGTGCGAAAACTCCACCTGAAACTGGGCGGGATGCACTGCTCCCTGTGCGTCAGGTCTGTTGAAAAGGCCGTGGGCCGGTTACCCGGCGTTGACTCGGTCAGCGTGAGCATCGCCCACGGGGAGGTCCTGGTGGCCTACGACCCGGACCGGGTAACCCCGGGCCAGATCCGGGCCACCCTTGAAGCCATCGGCTTCGAACCCCGGGAGCCGGATGAGGCCGCCCTCCTGGCAGCCGAGGAGCAGGAATTGGCTGACGCCCGGCGCAGGGCCCTTCAGGCCGGCGCACTGCTGGTCCTGGCCTCGGCCCTCATGCTGGCCGCCCGGCTGTGGAGTCCGGGCCAGGCCGGGATGCTCGCCATGGCCGGCCTTGCCCTCTACACCGTGTTCGGACCGGCCCGCTTTATCATCTTCCGGAACGGCTGGCAGTCCCTGCGCCGGGGGATTCTCAACCAGGACGTCCTGGCTTCGGCCTCGGCCCTGGCCGGCCTGGTCGGGGGGGTTGCCGGCCTGCTCGTTCCGGCCTTCCCGGCTGGGGAGTTTTTCGGGGCCGCGGTCTTTGTCCTGGCCTTCCACCTGGTGGGCGGCTACGCCTCGGTGGCTGTCCACGTCCGGGCCTCCCAGTCCGTTCGCCGGTTGCTGAGCCTGGCACCGCCCACGGCCAGGCGGGTGGGTCCGGACGGCGTCGACGAAGAGGTGCCGGTGGGCCGGCTTCGGGTCGGCGACCGGGTGCGGATTCGGCCCGGCGACCGGATTCCCGTGGACGGACGGGTGGTCGAAGGGGCGCTGACGGTGGATGAGAGCCTGGTGACCGGGGAACCCTGGCCGGTTGACAAGCTTCCGGGCGACCAGGTCACCGGCGGCTCCCTTAACCTGGCCGGGGCCGCGGTCGTTGAGGTGAGCCGGGTTGGGGACGAGACCTTTCTTAGAACGGTGGCCCGCCAGGTGGCCGAGGCCCGGGCGCTCAAGCCCGGCATCCTGCGGCTGGTGGACCAGGTGCTCCTGTTCTACGTCCCGGCTGTGTTCGGGGCGGCGACCCTCGGCTTTGCCGGCTGGCTGGTGGCGCCCCTGCTGTCTGGAGGCCAGCCCGACCCCGTCCGGGCGGCCTTTGCCGGCCTCGGGGCCCTGATCATGGGCTACCCGTGCGCCCTGGGCATGGCCACACCCCTGGCCATCATCCGGGCGAGCGGCCTTGCCGCCGCCCGGGGCATCCTGCTTCGTTCCCCCGAGGCGTTCCAGCTCTTCCGGACGGTCGACACCGTGGTTTTCGATAAGACGGGCACCCTTACGGTCGGCAGGCCAGCCGTCGCGGCGGTGCGTGCCGTTGACCTGGACCCCGACGAAGTCCTTCGGCTTGCGGCCGGGGCTGAGCTCTTTTCTGAGCATCCCCTGGGCCGGGCCATCGTGGCCGCTGCCCGGGCCCGCGGCCTGGCGCCGCCGAATCCGGCCGAGTTCCGGGCGGAAGCCGGGCTGGGCATCCGGGCGGCCGTCGACGGCCACCGGGTCCTGCTTGGGAACGCCCGGCTGCTGGCCCGGGAAGGGGTTGACCCAAACCGTCTCGGGCCCCTTATCCGCCGGGTGGAGGGCCGGGGGCAAACCGCCGTACTGGTCGCGGTTGACGACGTCGCGGCCGGCGTCATCGGCCTGGCCGATGAGATCAAGGCGGGCGCCGCCGAAGTGCTTCAGGCCCTTAAGAGGCGGGGGATCACGCCGGTGGTGTTTACGGGCGACGGCGAGCCGGTTGCCCGGGCCGTCGGGGATGCCCTGGGCATTGGGGAAGTCCGGGCCCGGTTGCTTCCGGGTGAGAAGGCCGATGCCGTCCGGGAGCTTCAAAGGGCGGGGCGGCGGGTGGCCTTCGTCGGCGACGGGATTAACGATGCCCCGGCCCTGATGCAGGCAGACGTCGGGGTTGCCCCCGGGAGTGGGGCCGAGGTGACCCTGGAAGCCGCCGACGTCGTCATCGCCAGCGACCGGCTGGGCAGACTGGTCGATGCCCTGGAGCTGGCCGGCCGGAGCTACGGTTTGACCGTCCGGAATGTTTTCTTCGCTCTGGCCTTTAACGGGGCCGGCCTCCTGGCCGCCCTGAGCGGCCGGGTAACGCCGGTCTGGGCCATGGCGGCCATGGCCCTGAGCGTGAGCCTGGTGGTGGCAAGTTCCCTTTTTGCCCGCCTCCTCCCGTCCACCGAAAGTGGGGCCCGCCGGGAGATGGTGCTGCGGGTGCCCGATATCCGCTGTGGGGTCTGTGTGGGGCAGATCCGGCGAGCCCTTTCCCGCCTGGAGGGGGTCGAGACCGTGACGGGGGACCCGGGGGCGAAGGCGGTTCGGGTCGTCTACCGGGAAGGGACCGTCGACCCCGGGGGTGGTTAAGGCGGCTGTCAGGCAGGCAGGATTCAACCCCGGTGAAGGGGTTTTATAATGGTCGGGGGACCATGCGGTACGGCCTGACCATCGGCGAGCTGGCGGCCAGAACGGCCGCCAGCCCCCGAACCATTCGCTACTACGAGGCCATTGGCCTGCTGCCGCCGCCCCGTCGCACCCCGGCCGGGTACCGTCTGTACGGCCCGGAAGATGTCACCCGGGTAGAGTTCATCCGAAAAGCCCGGGC
>DAOUCL010000172.1:0-10061 GCA_034432015.1 Dehalococcoidia bacterium | reverse complement strand
GCTTTGCGGACGTCGAGCTGAGCCTGCTTTCGGCCGAGCACCCGGCCCGGGTCGACCCCGACGACCCCTTCGTTAAGCTCACCATCCAGGCCGCCCAGGAGGTCTACGGCAAAGAGCCGGTGGTCCACCCCCTCATCGGCGGGTCGGGGCCCATGTACCCCTTTGTTAAGTATTTAAAGGTCCCCGTTGGGGTTTCGGGGGTGGGCTACCCCGGCAGTCGGGCCCACGCCCCGAACGAGCACATCCGGTTGGAGGACTTTATCCTGGGCACCAAGCACACCGCCCGGATTCTGCTCCGCTTTGCCGGCCTGGTCTGATTTGACATTAAGGGGGCTTAGGTGTTAATCAAAAGGTCGGGATGAGTCAGACGGCCCTGCCCCAAACCCCGGCCGAGGCCCGGGCCCTGATCCGGAGCGGCGCCTGGACCGGCCCAACCTCCGGCCTGGCCATGGGCTACGTCCAGGCCAACCTGGTAATCGTCCCGAAAGAGTACGCCTTTGACTTTTTGCGGTTCTGCGTCCGCAACCCGAAACCCTGCCCCCTTCTGGAGGTGACCGAGCCGGGCTCCCCTGAGCCGGTGAACGTCGCCCCAGGCGCCGACCTGCGCACCGACCTGCCCCGCTACCGGGTCTTCCGCCACGGGGAGGTGGTCGACGAGCCGACCGATATCTCGGCTTACTGGCGGCCGGACCTGGTGGCCTTCCTCCTGGGGTGCAGTTTCACCTTCGAAGCCGCCCTCCTTCGGGCCGGGGTTCCCCTCCGGCACATCGAATGCGGCTGCACCGTATCCATGTACATTACCAACCGGGAGTGCAAGCCCGCCGGGCCCTTCAGCGGGCCGCTGGTGGTATCGATGCGGCCGATCCCGGCGGACAAGGTCGCCCGGGCGGTGCAGACCACGGCCCAGTACCCCCTGGCCCACGGCTCCCCGGTCCACGTCGGGGACCCGGCCGGCCTCGGCATCGCCGACCTTAGCCGGCCGGATTTCGGCGACCCGGTGGAAATCCGGCCGGGGGAGGTACCCGTTTTCTGGGCCTGCGGGGTTACGCCCCAGCTGGCCCTGGCCCGGGCCCGGCCGGACCTGGCCATCACCCACTATCCCGCCCACATGTTCATTACCGACCTGCCCGACGAGGCGATCCGGGCCTTCTGATAGGCCGCCCCCCGGGTGTGCTATAATCCGGTGTGGGAGGTGCGGCTGGAAGGTTCGCCCTTCGCCCATGAGTAAGAACGACGAGCTTCCGAGTAATCGGGCCTCGTCCCCGCCGTTTTTGAGGCCTCGCCCACTAAGTCTATCCCCGCTCGACCGGGAGTTTTTCCCTTGCCGGACCGCGCCCTGTTAGTCAACCCGGAGAATGTGCCCTTTCTATTCTTGGCCGGAGCCCTGGCCCTGCTGCTCATCGCCCTCCTGAGCGCGGCCGAGGCGAGCTTCATCTCGGCCAACCGGGTACAGATCCATAACCTGGCCCGGTCCGGAAATCGAGGAGCCCAGCTGGTTGAAGACCTGCTCGCCAACTACGACCACCTCTTCGGGACCATCCGCCTCACCGTGACCCTGCTTACAGTCCTTTTCGCCGTTATTACCCTGCTGCTGGGCATCTATTATTTCGGGTGGAACGTCTACGCCCTGACTGCCCTGGCCGCGGCCGTCGTGGCCGTGCTGGGTCAGATCACCCCCTGGCGGTTGGCGGCCGCCCACGCCGAGGCCGTGGCGCCGGTCCTGGCCTGGTTCGTCCGGGGCCTGATGGTGGTGGCCGGGTGGCCCACCGCCCTCTTTATGAAGCTTCCCGAACTTCTCCTGCGCATGGGCGGCAAACCCCCAACCCGCCGCTCGCCCTTCCTGAGCGAGGAAGAGCTCCGGCTCTTACTGGAGATTCGGGGCGAGCAAGGAACCATCGAAAAGACCGAGTGGCAGATGGTGGAGCGGGTCTTCGAGTTCGGGGACCGGCAGGCCTACGAGGTGATGATTCCCCGCACCGATATTGTGGGGGTGCCTAAAGGCATGACCGTCGCCGATTTTCTCCGAAAGGTCTACGCCCGGGCCCCCCACGCCGCTTACCCGGTTTACGAGGGCAGCCTCGACCACATCGTCGGTATCCTCCACCTGAAGGACGTGGTGATGGGGCTGGCCCGGGAAACCATCACCCTGACGAGCCCCATCGATAGTCTAATGCGGGAGCCGTATTTCGTGCCCGAAACTAAAAACATAAGCGAACTGCTGGCCGAAATGCAGGAGCGCAACCAGTCGGTCGCCGTCGTGGTGGACGAGTTCGGGGGCACCGCCGGCCTTATTACCATCAACGAGCTTACAAGTGAAATCGTGGGCCGGCTGGGCGATGAGCGACCCCAGGGCAAAGAGGGCGTAAAGCAGATCGACGAACGGACCATCGAGGTCGACGGCACCATGCGCCTCGACGAGCTAAAGGACCTGCTTGATGTGGAGTTTCCCGAAGGCGAATACGACACCGTTGCCGGATTTATCCTCGCCCGGCTAGGCCGGATTCCCAAGGTTGGCGACTCGGTGACCTTCGACCATTTGAAGCTGGTCGTTTCGGAGATGGACGGGGTCAAGATCGAGCGGGTCCGGCTCGTTCGGGCCGAAAGCGCATCCGGGGCGGTCGAGTCCCGGGCCGATACTGCCGGACCGGCCGCTTAACCCCAGCGAAGGCCGGCCTGGGCCCATGGTTATCAACCCCATCGACGTAATCTTCCGGTTCTTGGTAATCCTGGCCCTCGTGGCCTTAAACGGTTTTTTCGTGGCAGCCGAGTTCGCCCTGGTGGCCGTCCGCCGGAGCCGGGTTGAACAGCTTGAAGCCGAAGGCCACCCCCTGGCCCCGGCCGTCCGCTACGCCCTGGACCACTTGAACGCCTACCTGGCCGTTGCCCAGCTCGGCATAACCATAGCTTCCCTGGCCCTCGGGTGGGTGGGTGAGCCCCTCCTGGCCGAACTCCTTGAGCCCCTTTTCGGGTTTCTTAGCCCGACTCTGCAGGTGGTAAGCGCCCACGCCGTCGCCACCGCCGTGGCCTTCGGCCTCATCACCGCCCTGCACATCATCCTCGGGGAGCAGGCCCCTAAAATCCTGGCTATCCAGCGTAGCGAAGGGGTGAGCCTGGCCGTAAGCGTACCCATGCGCATCTTTTTCGTGGTTTTGCGTCCCTTCGTCCTCCTCCTTAATGGGGCCAGCAGCCTCACCCTGCGGGCCCTCGGCCTCAAGCCGATGGCCGGGGAACAGCTCGTCCATTCGGTCGAGGAGCTCCGCTTGCTGGTTGCGGCCAGCCGGGAGGCCGGGGTACTGGAGCCCACCGAGGAAGAGATTGTCGAACGGGCCCTGGTGATCGGGGAAAAGACCGTCTACGAGGTCATGGTGCCCCGAACCCTTATCGTGGCCGTGCCCGAGGATGCCACCATCTACGACGCCGTCAAGCTCTGCCTGAGCAGCGGCCACCGGCGCCTCCCCGTCTACCGGGATAGTATCGACAACGTCGTGGGCGTCGTCCACCTGCGGGATATGATTGCGGCCGTCTGGCCCAACATCGACCCAAAGGTGTGCAACCGGCCCGTAAAGGAGCTGATGCGTCAGCCCTTCTTTGTGCCCGAAAACGCCACCATCGACTCGGTTCTGGCCCAGATGCGCCGGGGGAGCAAACTGGCCATCGTCGTCGAGGAGCGGGGCGGAACCGCCGGCCTAGTCACCCTGACGGACCTAGTTACAGCGATTTTAGGGGAGCTGACCCCGGAGCGGCATATTAAGGCCCAGCCCGACGGCAGCCTGCTTATCGACGGCCTTACCTCCATTGAAGAGGTCAACGAACACCTGGGGACCGATATCCACGACCCCGAGTACGATACCATCGGGGGCTTTATCACGGGCCGCCTGGGGCGGATCCCCAGGGTGGGGGATACTGTGGAGGTGGACGGCTACCGGTTCACCGTGGAGAGCATGGTCGGACTGCGGGTTGGGACCCTCCGGGCTGAGCGCCTAAGCCACCCGGCCCGGCCTGCGGGCCGGTAGTCTGCCGGGAATTTAGTGGATAAGGCCGCAGATTAAACCCTGGATGGGCGCATCCCACGAAGGGTAAACCCCACTTAACTGAGGCCGGCCTTCTTAGGGGAGAAACGAAAATGGAAGTAAAACTTTTAGCATATACGCCCGAGCCCTTAAAGGTGATTTACACCGCGGCCCGGACCTGCTATTCGGCCAGGTCGCCGGCGGAGATCTGGGCGGACGAGGTCCCCGAGGCCAAGATGGCAGACCTCGTAAACCGCCTTATCCAGCAGGGGCACCACTCGGTCTTAGAACACGTCTCCTTCACCCTGGGGATCTCAGGAATCTCCCGCTCATGCCTTGCCCAGCTTACCCGCCACCGCGTGGGAATTGCTTTCTCCGTCCAATCCCAAAGATACGTCCGGCTTGACCGGCCGACCTACGTTACGCCCCCAAGCGTCGGGGTCGAACCCGAAATCCTCCGGCGCTTTGAACGGGCCATGGCCGAGGCCTGGGCGGCCTACCGGGAACTTTCCGAGGCCGGTATCGCCCCGGAAGATGCCCGCTTTGTTTTGCCCAATGCCGCCACCTGCAACCTGGTGATGACCGTAAACATCCGGGAGCTTATCCATATTTGCGAACTTAGGCTCTGCCCCCGGGCCCAGTGGGAGATTCACCAGCTCTTTCTTAAAGTTGCGGCCGAGGTCTTGAAGGTTGCCCCCTTTCTCGCGAGTCACCTGGTTCCTAAATGTTTGCGGCTGGGCTACTGCGACGAGCCCGAAAGCTGCGGCATCATGCCCCACTGGCGGGAGCTGGGGGCTGAGGGAAAGCTACCCAATCCTATAAGCCGGCTGCAGGACAACGGTTAATCCGGCCCCGAACCGAAACTTTCCTGACTGAACGGTGTTAATAAATGCGGGTAAATTCCACGCCAGCTGAGGTCCCGATGGACGCAACGCCAGCAACCAAACGGTTTTCGTTTGAGCCGTTCGCCGAGACGGCCGAGTACCTGGCCGTCAACCGGGCGGCGCTGAGCAACCTGGGCCGCCACATTTCGGGGGCCGTCCGGCGGATGCTGGACCTGGCCACCGGGGTGGGGACGGTGGTCCAGCTCGGCCGGGAGCAGATTCCGGCCCTGCGCCAGGCCATGGTCGTCTGCGTCGACGCCTCCCGGGAAGCCATCGTCGCCGGCCAGCGGCGGCTGGCCGCCGAGCCGAACCTGCACTGGGTCCAGGCCTTCGCCCAGCACCTCCCCCTTAAAGGCCCCTTCGAGCTCACCACCTTTGGCAACGGCATCCACAATCTGAGCCACGAGGACAAGTTGCTGGCCCTTAAGGAGGTCTTCCGGGTAAGCGGACCGGGGGGTCTGCTTTTCTTCAACAGCGCTTTCTACGAGGGGACCGTGGTCGAGGGAACGGAGGCTTTTTACCGGGCGAAGATCCTGCGGGCCGTGGCCGAACTCAAGCAGCTGGGGATTCCCCGGTCGAAAGAGGGCCGGGCCGAGGCCCGCAACTGGCTTAAGCCCGAAGAATATGCCGAACTGGTCCGGGCGGCCGGTTTCGAGGTCGTATACCTGGGCCAGCGGGAGGTCCGGGTTTACCGGGAGGGGTGGCGGCTTATCTGTGAATACGCCGACTACGCCGCTGGGGCCCTCCACGGCTACCCGGTGGATATCGCCGCCAAGGTGCTGAGCCGGGCCGTTGTCTCGGTCTTGGACGAGCTAGGCTTCGTAGATGAGCACGGCCGTCGCTATATTCCCCGGCGCTGGCTGGAGGTCATCGCCCGCAAACCCCCAACCTAGTCCCCATTTGTAGGCCCGGCCCCCGAGGGCCTAATATACTGGTGGGAGGTGGCCTTTGATGGGCGGCTCTTTGGTCCTTGGCGAAATCCGGGGCATCCGGATCCAGGTCCATTACACCTGGCTGATCGTATTCTTCCTGATAACCTGGTCCCTGGCGGCCGGGGTCTTTCCCCGCCTCGTCCCCGGCCTTAATACCGGCGCCTACCTAGGCCTTGGGGCCGCCGGGACGGTCCTCCTTTTCGGCTCCGTCCTCCTCCACGAGCTTAGCCACAGCCTGGTAGCCCAGCGCCTCGGCTACCGGGTGCGGAGCATCACCCTGTTCATCTTCGGGGGCATTGCGGCCATGGAGGCTGAGGTTCGGCGGGCCCGGGACGAGGTGGCCGTTGCCGCCGCCGGCCCGGTGATGAGCCTGGGCCTGGCCGCCCTCTTTTTCGTCCTCGGCCTGGCCGCGCCCGACCCGGCCGCGGCGGCCCTTTTGGGTTATTCGGCCTACGCCAACCTGGCCCTGGCCGCCTTCAACCTGCTGCCCGGCTTCCCCCTCGACGGGGGCCGCATCTTCCGGGGCATCCTCTGGCTGGCCTGGCACGACTTTTACCGGGCCACCGACGTTGCCTCCCTGGTCGGACAGGGCATCGGCTGGCTGCTGGTGGCAGGTGGGTTTTTCCTGGCCTTAAGCGGCGACATCCTTGGGGGGATCTGGCTGGCGTTTATCGGGTGGTTTTTAAACAACGCCGCCGAGGCCGCCCGCACCCAGGCCAATGCCACCCGGGTCTTTAAGGGGATCCGGGTCCGGGACGTTATGGATGCCTACCCCCGGGCGGTTCCCCCGTCCATGACGGTCCGCCAGCTCGTGCGGGACCACATCCTCCGGGAAGGGATCCGGGCCTTCCCGGTGGTTGAAGGGGACCGGCTGGTGGGCATTGTCACCGTCACCGACGTCCGCAACCTGCCCGAAGACGAATGGGAGGAGCGGGCCGTTGGCACCGTAATGACCCGAATGCCCCTCCGAACCGTCGGCCCCGAGGCCGACCTGGCCGCGGCGGTGGAGGTCATGGCCGCTACCGGCCTGAACCAGCTGCCGGTGGTTGCCGACGGCCGCCTGGTCGGAGTGGTGAGTCGGGCGAGCGTCTTCCGGCTGCTCCAGGTTCGGCGGGAACTCGGGGCTTACCGGGACGAAGAAGCCGACCGGGGTTGAAGCCTCCGCCGGAAGTCATCGGCTTTTTACAGCAGGCCCGGGTGGCCCACCTGGCTACGGTGACGCCCGACTGCCGCCCCCACGTGGTGGCGATCTGCTACGCCTTCGACGGCGAAAGTTTTTACTCGGTCATCGACCCGAAGCCCAAAAGGGTGCCCCCCGAGCGGTTGGCCAGGGTTCGCAACATCCGGGCCAACCCCCACGTCTGCCTGATGGTAGACCATTACGAAGAAAACTGGGCAAACCTAAGATACGTCCAGGTGCACGGCCGGGCCGAGGTGCTCCTCGCCGGCGAGGAACAGGCCCGGGCGGTCCGGCTTCTACGGGAAAAATACCCCCAGTACCGGACGATGCCGATCGACGCCGGGCCGGTTATTAAAATCCAGCCCGAACGGTACGTGACCTGGGCCGCCAAACCGGACGGGGGTTAAGCGCCCCTTTCGGGGTCGTCCGCCGCCCCGGCCGGGCCGCCCAGCCGTCCCTCCCGCCAGTCGGCGTAGAGGGAGAGGAGGGCCGAACCCAGGATCACCGTAAGGACGATCCCCAGGGAGAGGCCGGTGGGGATATGGATAAACTCGGCCAGAACCATCTTGAGGCCGATGTAGACAAGGACGATGGCCAGCCCGAAATCCAGGTAGCGCAGTTCCACCAAGAGGCCCACCACCAGGAAATAGAGGGCCCGCATGCCCAGGACCGCCAGAATGTTGGAGCTGTAGGCCAGAAAGACATCGGTGGTTATGGCCAGCACCGCCGGAACCGAATCGATGGCGAAGACCACGTCGGTGGTCTCCACCGCCAGCAACGCCAGGAAGGCGGGGGTTGCGGCCCACCGCCCCCCACGCCTTACGTAGAAGCTGTGGGCCTGGGTGTCCACTTCAATGGGTAAAAAACGGCGGGCCAGCCGAATTACCGCATTCTTCTCAGGGTCGGGCGGTTCGCCCCGGTGAAGGGCCAGCCTGATGCCCGTATAAATCAGAAAAGCCCCAAAGACGTAAACCGTCCAATGGAACGCCTGAACCAGCTCAATTCCTAAGAGAATAAATACCGCCCGCAGAATAATGGTGAGTACAATTCCTAAAAACAACACAGTATGTTGGACCAGCATGGATAAATGAAAATAATTAAAAATTACCGCAAATACAAATACGTTGTCGAAGCTTAAAGCTCGCTCGACAATGTAAGCCGTTAAGAATACAATCGCGTCTTCGGGTCCGCGCCAGACGAGTACCAGGGCGTTAAAGGCCAGGGCCACCAGCGTCCAGACCACGCTCCAAAAGGCCGCCATTTTCAGGGTTATTCGGCCCCCACGCCCGACCAGCACCAGGTCCACTACCAGCATCGCCAGCACTATCGCGTGAAAGAAAACCCAGGCCCAGAACGTAAAATTCATCGCCTTTTACCCCCTTGAAAAACTAAAGACCTTGGCCCGGTGACCTTAGCGGTCAGCGGGCCAAGGTCTCGCTCGCCCATCGGGCCGGCAGGGCCGGGGCCGAGACTAAACCCGTGCTGACGGCCCTGCCGCCGGGCGGTTCACCGCCCGCTCGCTACTCCCCTTGGACCGGGGATTTACCCGAAAGAAAGGTTACACCGTTGCCGCCCCGCTGTCAATCCGTGGGCGGGGGAATGGGCCCCAGGCAAAGGTGCTGGGGCAGGGTTGGGGGCAACGGCCAGATAATCTCCGGGTGGCCCACGGCCGCGTGGGTTTCGTTCGCCCCCACTATTCCCTGCCGGTAGGCTACTTCGAAGGCGGCCCAATCCTGGTTCCGTACCGCCGCCTCGATAAGACCCAGGTAGTCCCGGTTGAAGGCCTCAAGGTAAGGCGGCATCCGGGGCCGGGTGGTGGCCCCGACCCTAAAAAGAGCCCGAATCTGCCCCAAACAGTAGCGGGCCAGCCCCCAGTTCCCGCACCGGGCGGCGTAAAACATGCAATAGATACTCACCTCCGGCATCGGCCCGGGCTGAATCTCGGCGACCTGGTCGAAGGTAAGCTCCCCGTGCCGGGTCCGGCCGACCAGCCTGATTTGCGGTTGGGACTTGGCTTCGGCCGAGCTTCCTCCTCGGCTTCATAATAGGGGATTCGGGCCCCCGGCCAAGCCCTTTAGGGCCCGATTTTCAAAGGCCCGACCTCAACCCGGTCAACCCCGCCGTGGCCGAGGCGAACCAGGTCGGTCAACCGGTACATCCCCACCAACAGCCGGTACTCGCCCGGCCGGAAGTTGGCCGGCAGCCGGAGCTTCCGGTCATCCCGGACAATTTTTCCGGCCGGCCAGCGGTCCGTCGGGAAGCTCCCGTAAAGGGGCGGGCCGTCCCCCTGGGCCGCCACCCGCCCGGCCGGGTCGACCACGTGGACGAAGACGTTGTAAGGCTCGGATACCGGCCTGACCACCTCCCAGTAGAGGGTGTAATGAAGCTCGGCCTGCCCCGAGGCCAGCTCCGCCGGCTCCAGGACCGGCCGGGGCGGGGTAAAACCGGCCAGCCGGATGCTCTCCCCCAGGGCCTCCGGCGGACCGGACACGGCTTCCGGCGGCAGCCGGTCCAGGACGGGCGGAACCGTCCAGAACCCCAGCACCCGGGCATGGGCCCGCAGTTCCCAATCCTCGGCCAGGTAGCCGTGGGCCGAAAACCACTTTCGGACCCGGTCCTGGGGGTCGGAGTAGTAGGTTTGCCAGAGGACCAGCCAGACAAAGGGATGGGACCCGGCGACGGCGGCCAGCTCCCTTTCGAGGGCAGGGTCGGGCTGGTCGGGACTGGTGGGGAGGCCGAAGCGGGGCGAGGCACCCCGGTAATAGTAGTCCAGGGCCACCACAGCGTAATGGGCGTTTACGACGACAGCCTCCCCCGGCCGGCCAAGGCCGGCCACCAGCCGGGCCGCCCCCCGAAGGTCGTCGTTCCAGTAGCGGGGAACGTAATAAAGGTTAAAGAGGCCGAACAGCTCGGCCGCGACCACGACCAGAAGGGTTACTACCGAAAGCAACCGGGGCAACCGCAGGATGCCCAGACCGACGAAGGCCCAGCCCAGGGCCCCAACCCAGAGGAGGTAGTGGGGCGCAAACTCCCGCCGGCCCAGGGCGACCGGATA
>DAOUCL010000171.1:0-8257 GCA_034432015.1 Dehalococcoidia bacterium | reverse complement strand
GCCAGACCGAGGCCGGCGAGCATCCTGAGGGCGCTGGCGCTCACGACATCGTGGGCCAGGACCGGAAAGAGAACAAAGGCGGTTGAAGTGACGGCCGCACAACCGGTGATCACCACCCCGGCCCGGACCCGGTCGGTCAGGGGCAGGAGGAAGACCACGCCGATGACGTACCCGACCTGATAGGCGGAAAATACCCAGCCCAGGGCGGCCGCCCCGGCATCCCATTCCGCCATCAACAGGGGTACCGCCGCGGCCACCAGATTAGAGGGCAAGAGGGCCAGGGCCAGAACCGGCCCCAGCAGGTATGCCTGCCGGCTTCCAGTCACCTCAAAGGGGTTTATACGCCCTAATCGTGGCGCTTGCAAACCGGCCCGCCAGGTCCTCGAGCACACGGGCCGGCAGGCGGCGCAGCACCGCCGGCATCTCTGCCTGGAGGTCCGGGGGCGAGTACCGGTAGTTGATGCGGATATTCACAGCCTCAAAGCCGGCGGCCTCCAGGAAGGTCCGGTACTGGCCGGTCGTCAGGGCCCCGGCGATACACCCCGCCCAGCTCAGGGCCGACCGAATTGCCCCTTCTCCCAGCGGAAGACCGGCCAGGTCCGGGTCGACCACGATGTCGGACACCGCCAGGCGGCCGCCGGGCTTAAGGACCCGGAGGGCCTCGATAGCCCCGAAAGCTGACCACGGCTTCCGACGATACGCCGCCCGGCCCGGGCAACCGGGGCGGCGGGCAGGTGGTCGGCAGTGCCGGCCTGCCCACGGCCGGCGGCTCCCAGCCGGGCCCCTTCAATCCGGACTTCCACCGGAACCCCTGACGGGTGGCCGGTCAGGGCCGCCAACCGGGACCAGAGTTCGGCCAGCCGGTCGGGCCGGACCGAGTAATAGGCCCAGACACCCCGTTGCTCGCGGCCGAGAAGCCCCGCCGCCCGCAGGTGGCGGGAGACGGTGGGCTGTTTTACAGGCAGGTTGGCCTCAAGCTCGCAGAGGCTCTGCCCGGCCCGGCTCAAGATGGCCAGCATCTCCAGGCGGACTGGGTGGGCGAGGGCCTTAAGCCCCCGGGCCAGGGAGGCGGTCCGGCGGCCGGCCGCCGGGGCCCAGGGTAGCCTGTGGGGCGGCCCCATTCATCGGGCCCATAATAGCACAAATATTGAAGAGTTTTAATAAAACCGGGGACTGCCTTGACCCGGAAGGCCCCGGTCTGTTAGCCTAAACTGGCAGCCGGACCCCATCCGGCCGGCAGCCACTTTTCGGGCCTTAACCCGTAGAAAGACCGCTCGGATCCGCCCGGACCGAGACGGCAGTTGATGCCTCCCGGCCGGGAGGCTTTTTGGTTCCGGGCGGCGGCAAAAGGGAGGTGTTATCCCGTGTTGCTCGTCGTCGACATCGGCAACACCAATGTCACCGTCGGCCTCTTCACCGGCGAAGAGCTCAAGGCCACCTGGCGGCTGGCCACGGACCTTGACCGGATGCCAGATGAATACGGCCTCGCCTTGAGCGGACTGCTGGCCCATTCGGGTTGGTCCCCGGCGCATGTCCGCGACGGGGTCCTCTCCAGCGTCGTGCCGCCCCTCGTCCCCACCTTCCTCGACGTCTTTCGTCGCTACTTCGGGGGCATCAGGCCCC
The DNA here is from genome assembly GCA_034432015.1 of Dehalococcoidia bacterium. GTDB lineage: Bacteria > Chloroflexota > Dehalococcoidia > JAUQQI01 > JAUQQI01 > JAUQQI01. The sequence continues at coordinate 6,634 of DAOUCL010000171.1, read as the reverse complement.
TCATCCTCGAGGCCGGGGTCAAAACCGGGGTGAAAATCCTCTACGAAAACCCCCGGGAGGTGGGTGCCGACCGGGTGGCCAACGCCGCCGCCGCCTTTAAACTCTTCGGCGGGCCCACCGTCGTCATCGACTTCGGGACGGGCACCACCTTCGACGTCGTCTCCGCCCGGGGCGAGTACCTGGGCGGGGTGATCGCCCCCGGAATCGGCATCGCCGCCGAGGCCCTGTTTCGCCGGACGGCTAAGCTCCCCCGGGTCGAAATCGCCCGGCCCCGTTCGGCCATCGGCCGCAATACCGTCGCCGCCATTCAGGCCGGCCTTTATTTCGGGTATGTGGGCCTGGTAAACGAAATCCTTAACCGGATAATCCAGGAGTTGGGGGAACGGCCCCGGGTGGTGGCCACCGGGGGCCTCGCTGACCTTATCGCCCCCGATATCCCCGCCATCGAGCGGGTGGTTCCCGACATCACCCTGCAGGGCCTGCGGATTATCTACGAGCTTAACCGGCCAAAGGAGGCATGATGCTAGGGGGAAAACGCATCCTGCTCGGGGTAACCGGTAGCGTCGCCGCCTACAAGGCGGTCCAGCTGGCCAGCGACCTGGTGAAGTCCGGGGCGCTGGTGGACGTGGCCCTCACCCGGGGCGCCCTGGAGTTCCTGACGCCCCTGGCCTTCCGGGCCCTAACCCACCGGCAAGTCTTAACCTCAATGTTCGACCCGAACCAGCCGGAAGCCTTGGAGCACGTGACCCTGGCCCGGGAGGTGGACGGGGTGGTGGTGGCCCCGGCCACAGCCCACGCCGTCGCCAAGTTCGCCCTGGGCCTGGCCGACGACCTCCTCTCGGCCACCCTCCTGGCCACCCGGGCGCCAGTGGTGGTTGCCCCCGCCATGGAGACGGCCATGTACGAGCACCCGGCCACCCAGGGGCACTTGACGACCCTCCGGGGGCGGGGCTGGGTGGTGGTCGGGCCGGCCAGCGGCCGCCTGGCCTCAGGGGCCTTCGGCCCCGGGCGGCTGGCCGACCTGGAGGACATTATCGGCGCCCTGCGGTGGGCCCTGGGCCGCGGCGGCGACCTGGCTGGCCGCAAGATTGTCGTCACCGCCGGCCCCACCCAGGAGCCCATCGACCCCGTCCGGGTCATAACTAACCGCTCCTCCGGTAAGATGGGCTTCGCCGTCGCCGAGGCGGCCCGGGACCGGGGGGCCGAGGTGGTCCTGGTTGCCGGGCCCACGGCCCTGCGGGACCCTTACGGGGTCGAGGTGCGCCGGGTTCGAACCGCCTGCGAGATGTACGAGGCGGTCAAGGCGGCCGTGGTCGGCTGCGACGCCCTGATTGCGGCCGCTGCCGTGGCCGACTACCGACCTGAGGCCGCCTCGGCCGACAAAATCAAAAAGGCCGACCAGCCCGAGGTGGTCCTCCGGCTCGTCCGGAACCCGGATATCCTGGGCGAAATCCGGGGGGAGTTTGTCCGGGTCGGGTTTGCGGCCGAGTCCCGGGACCTCATCCTTAATGCCCGCCAGAAGCTGGCCGAAAAGGGCCTGGACCTGGTGGTGGCCAACGACATCACCGCCCCCGACGCCGGCTTCGAGGTGGACACTAACCGGGTTGTCTTTGTCTACCCCGACGGCCGGGCCGAGGAGCTTCCCCTCCTGCCCAAGTACGAGGTGGCCCACCGGATTCTGGACCGGGTGGCCGAACTGCTCCGCCGTCGGCCGCCGGCCGGTTAGAGGTCGGCCAGGGCCCCCAAAAGCTCGTCGGCCTCGGGCAGGGTGCCGGGCGGGTAGACCTTCTTCCAGCGGACTATTCCCTGGGTGTCGATGATAAAGACGCTGCGAACGGGGAAACCCCGCTCGGCGTTAAAAACCCCGTAGGCCTGGGCCACGGCCCCGTGGGGCCAGAAATCCGAAAGGAGGGGAAAATCGATGCCCCCCAGCTTTTCGGCAAAAGCCTGGTGGCTGAAGACCGTATCGCAAGAGACGCCCAGGACCTGGGCGTTGGCGGCCTCGAAGCGGTCGATGGCCCGCTGCAAGGTCCGCAGCTCGTTGGTTCAGCCGGGGGTGAAGTCGGCTACGTAAAAGCAAAGGACTACCAGCTTCCGGCCCAGGTAATCCGAAAGGGAGACCTTGGCATCCCGGGAGACCGGCAGGGCAAACTGGGGCGCGGGCATCCCAACTTCAATCTCGGCCATGGTTGTCTCCTTTCCGGGAAACTTGCTTGCAAGATTTTAAGCTTCGGCCCAGCTCGGCCTCAACCGCCTCCCACCCGGGCACCCCATTCGGGCCCAACCGCCCCACCTTCAGGGCCGCGGCCGCCGCCGCAACCCGGGCGGCCACAACCGGGTCGTCGCCGGCTTCAAGGCGGATAAAAAACGCGGCCGCAAAGACATCCCCGGCCCCAGTGGGGTCGACCGCCGGCCGAACCAAGGCCGGAATGTAATAATGCCGGCCGGCCACCCAGAGGTCGGCCCCGGCCTCGGCCCGGGTAATCACCAGACACCGGGCCAGGCGACCAAGCCTTTCGACAAGACCCAGGTCCGGCCCCAGGTCCTCGGCCGAGAGGACCACCCCGTCGGAAATTTCCAGGAGGCTGCCTACCTCGGGCCGCCAGCGGCTCGCCGCCGTGCCGTCGGGCCCAAAACGCCGGAGCCAGCCCTGGGGCGTGCACCCCAAAAACCGGGGCCCCAGCCGGACCCATTCGGCCGTGGGGGCCACCTCATCGGCCACCGGGCCCAGGTGTAGGACTTTGGACCCCCAATCGGCCGGCAGGTCCTGGGGGCTCAGGCCACCGGCCCGGGCTAAAAGGCGCTGGCGCCGGCCCGTCGGCGTGTAAATATTTTCAAAGGTGGTGGTCTCTGGCGCCGCCCGAACCGCCCAGCGGACCTTGCCCGTTGGGGACTCGTAAAGATAAAACTCCCCGGAAATGCCGGTCCGCTCTGCCCGCAGCTCCGGGACCTGGCCGAATACGGCGCCCTCGACCCAGGCGGGCTCGGCCGACGTGAGAATCCCCACTTTAAGGCCCCACCGGACGGCCAGCAACCCGGCGTAGAGGACGGTCCCTCCTGGACGGCCCCGCCCGTCGGCCACGTCTCGGGTCACGTGGCCGACGACCAGGTAGTCGGTCACGGCCGGGGACGGGGTCGGAAGGGGCGGCGGGCCGGGCCGCGGGGGTGACCCCGGGGCCGGCGGGGCATCACCACCACCCGCCGGCCCTCGCCCGTGCCGGTGCTCTGGGTGGTCACCTCCGGGTGGTTGGCCAGGGTCAGGTGGATGACCCGTCGCTCGGCGGCCGGCATCGCATCTAAAGACATCGGCCGGCGGGTCCGGCTCACCTTCTGGGCCACCCGCAGGGCCAGGGCCTTAAGGGCTTGGACACGCCGAATCCGGTAGCCTTCAATGTCGATGTTGACCGAGGCCCGCTCCTGGAACCGGCGGGCCAGTAAGTGATTCACCAGAAACTGAAAGCTGGCCAAGGTTGCGCCCCGCCGACCGATGAGCACCTCAACCCCCTCCCCCTGGATGTTCAAGGTTATCGGGGCCGGCTCCAGGGTGACCTCGTTGGCGGCCGGCCGCCGAACCTCCACGGTGGCCTCAAGCCCAAGGCCCGAAAGGAGGCCGCTCACCACCTCCCAGGCGGCGACGGCCACCTCCCGCTCGGCCTCGGAAAAGTCGTTGGGGATCGCCGGCACGGCGGCGTTGCGCAACCTTACCCTTATCCGGGCATCCTCACCCCCAAGGCCGAGAATGCCCCCGCGCCCTTCGGTGACGACGAAGATGTCGAGCTCTTCCCGGGTTCGACCCAGGGTCTGCTCGGCTTTTCTGATGGCTTCGGCAACACTCCGGGCGGAAAACTCAAACTCTTTGATTTCCGATTCCATTACGTCCTCCACCTCTTCACTTGCGCCGGCTTGCGGCCGGCTTCGGTCTTGTCGAAGTTGCGGGCAAAAGACTACCCCAACCGGTCACGAAGTACTGGATCACGATGCTGATCAGATTAGAAACCAGCCAGTAGATGGCCAGGCCGCTCGGAAACTGGATGGTGAAAAACGCAAACATCAGGGGCATGGTGATGAGCATCATCTGGTTCATCTGCTGCTGTTGGGGGTCGGCCGAAGGCATCGTCATCATCTTTTGCTGGACCCAGGTTGAGGCCCCGACCAGCACCGGCAGAAGATAAATCGGGTCAGGGTGGGCTAGGTCGAGCCACAAAAACCGATTGTTAAGGGGGATCGCCTGGTGCACGACCCTTAGCCAGGGATAGATGTGGCGGGAAAGCTCTAGCAGGCCCTCGGGCCGGTCGGAAAGGGCGAAGACGATGGCCTGGTAAAGGCCGATCCAGATGGGAAACTGGATCAGGGTGGGAACCAGACAGCCCAATGGGCTCACCCCGTGCTCCCGGTAGAGGGCCATGGTTTCCCGGGAGAGTTTCTCCCGGTCGTCCCGGTATTTTCGCTGGAGCTCCTGAATCTTGGGCTGAAGTTGGCTCAGCTTGCGGGAAGCGTAAAGCTGCCGGAGGGTAAGGGGCAACATCAGGGCCCGGACGATAATGGTGAAGGCGATGACCGCCACCCCGAAGTTGTGTCCCAAAAGGACGTAGAGGAGCAGGAGGGCGTTCACCATCGGGTCGAAGAGGATGAGGTTAAACAGGTAGCCGACGGAAGGCATTGGTTATTATTTCCTCGTCTGAATCCGCCATTTCGGGGCGCCGGTCACGCTATCAAAAGAGTATACCCAATAATTTTGGGCCGCGACAAAAACCCGGCCCCGCCCGGCCGCCACCGCCCCCACCACGGGCGCCCCCAGGTTGTGCTCCTGCCCACCCCAGAGAACCTGCCCATCCGACGGCCGCAGGCCCACCACCTGTCCCCCCTCGTCGGCCACCACCAGCACCCCATCCGCCAGCACCGGGTCGGCCTTCACCCGGTGGGGGGCGGCATAAACCCACCGGGTCTGGCCGCCGACCGCATCCAGGGCGTACACTTTCCCGTCAAGGGCCCCCACGTAAACAGTTCCCCCGGCCACCACCGGGGTATTCCAGACCCAGTGGCCGGCCAAAAACCGCCACCGCTCCCGTCCGTCCTCGAGCCCAACGGCCCGGATGGTGGAATCAAGGCCCCCGAAGACGACCAGCCCCTGGTCAACGGCCGGGCTGCCCGGGAGGGCACCGTCGGCCCGGAACTGCCAGCGGAGCTGGCCGTTCCGGGCGTCCAGGGCCCGCAGGTGGTGGTCCATCCCGGCGATGAGGACCGTCGTCCCCACGACTACCGGCCGGGCCCAGACCGGCTGTTCGGTCCGGTACTCCCAGCGCAACTGGCCCGAGGCTGGGTCCAAGCCCACTACCCGTCCGGCCCCGTTGCCGACCACGACGATGCCAGGCCCCAGCGCCGGGCTGGCGATTACCGGCGCCCCGGTGTCGAACTCCCACCGGACGGAACCGGTCGCCCCGTCCAGGGCGTGAACCTTGCGGTCGTAGGCTCCGACCACCACCAGGCCGTCGCCGACGGCCGGGGGTCCGTAGACCGCCGTCAGGTTGCGGTCGGCCTCGGGCGGAAACTGCCAGCGTATCTGGCCGGTGTCGGGGTCGATGGCGAAGAGCTTGGCTTCGGCCCCCACCAGGTAGACCAGAGGAGTACCCTGGGCGGCCGGTCCGAAGGCGGCGTTGGCCCAGCCGTGGGGCCCCGGCGGGGCGCAGGCGGCGGCCCCCAGCAGGCCCAAGAGAATCACCAGGGCCGTCCGGCTCATGGGACCGGGTCGTAACCCCCCCGGTTGAAGGGGTTGCATCGGACCAGTCGCCTCAGGGCAAGCCAGCCCCCCCGCACCAGGCCGTACCTTTCGATGGCCTCGTAGCCGTACTCGGAGCAGGACGGGATAAACCGGCAGGTGGGCGGGGTCACCTGCGAGATGGTCCGCTGGTAAAGGCGGATAAGTCCCAGCGCCAGTCGGGTCAGCATTCAACCCTCGGCGAGCAGACCTGCTCGACGGAAAGTCTCCTCCACGGCCCGTTTGAGCTCCCAGAAATCGGCCGTTTTTGCGGGCTCCCGCGCGATTATAACAATGTCCCAGCCGGGCCTCAGGGGAAGCTGGCGGCAAACCTCCCGCAGCCGCCGTTTAACCCGGTTGCGGGCCACCGCCTTGCCCAGCCGCCGGCTGACGATAAACCCAAAACGGGTGACCTCCCGGCCGTTGGGCCGGGCCCGGACGACGAAGAAGGGTGTTGACCAGGCCTGCCCCTCGCGGAGGACGACGTCGAATTCGCGCCGGCGGGTTAGGCGGCGCTCCCGGTTCAAACGGTGAGCCGGTGCCGCCCCTTAAGGCGCCGTCGGTGGAGGACTTCACGGCCACCCCGGGTCTTCATCCGGGCCCTGAAGCCGTGGACACGCTTGCGCCGTCTGACCTTAGGCTGGTAGGTTCGCTTGGGCAACGTCGGCCAACCTCGGCTCGGACTCTACCCAGATTCTACCGGGTGGCCGGGCGGGGTGTCAAAAACCGGTCGGCACCCCGCCCCAGGGGAGGCGCCGGGCCTCGTAGGCCGCAATTTTATCCTCGTGCCGCAGGGTCAAGGCGATATCGTCCAGGCCGTTAAGTAAACAGTAGCGCCGAAACTCGTCCACCTTGAAGGGCCAGCTCCGGCCGTCCTCA
>DAOUCL010000170.1:0-6136 GCA_034432015.1 Dehalococcoidia bacterium | reverse complement strand
GCCGCCACGGGCTTGAGTACGGTTACCGTCGGCGCAAATCGGCCCGGCCGCACCCGCCGGCAGTGGCGGACGAACGCCACCACCTCGAAGATGGCAAGGACGTGGTAAGCAAGGCCAAGGGCAACCACGCCGGAGGCGCCCAGGTATGCCCAGCGGCGAACCCTGCCGCCGAAGGAGCGTCTAACCGCCATCAATCCGGGTAGCGCCGGAGCAGTTCGGCCCGGGAGATCCAGAGCCGGCCCCGCTCGGCCGCAAGAACGTTCTTCCGCCGGAGGCTCGACGGGTTGAAGACCCAGATGAGGGCCCAGGTGTAGAGGTGCTGGAAGAAGCGGGCAACCCGGCCCAGGGGACCCAGCGGGGGAAACGGTTTGAAGTCAAAACCCAGGGTTCGGAGCAGGCGGCTGTAGCGGCCGAGGCCCGGCTCGGCCGGAAATGAGACCTCGCCGTAGAGGGCGACGATATCCCGGAAATCGTCGTGGGTCCGGATGTAGCGGGCCAGGGCCCGGAGGGACTTGCCGAGGCGGCGGTAGAACTTGAGGCCCCAGGCAAAGTCGGGCCCGGCCGGGCCCATGGGTGGGATGTGCTCGTTCCAGAAGTGGAGCCCCAGCACCGGGTCGCCCCTGACAACCACCGTACCGTCGGAAAGCCAGACCGTCTCGGGACTTCGCTCCCGGGCGATGCGAAAAATACAGTCGGGGTCCGACGAGAATTCCCGGATGCCGTAGGCCCACCGGAGCAGAACATCCAGGCCCCGGATGAAGAACCTGACCCCGGCGACCGGTAGCCCCAGGACCCGCATGGGCCCCCGGAGGACGCGCCGGACCGGGGGCATCGCCGACTCGGCAGCGGTCCGGGCCGGCTGGGTCGGGGCCGGTTTGCGGAGAACAATTTTGGGTCGCCCGTCACTATCGCCCATGCCGACCCAACCCCCGACGCTTCTACACCCAGTCTAAACCGGCCGGGCCGTCATCCGCTAAGGGCAGCTGCCGGCCCGGGGCCCGCCCCTGCTGCTCTAAATTTATTTGATGGCGACCGGGTTCACCGGGCCGCCGACGGCGTTTTCCAGGGGCAGGGGTACGGCCACCACGAAGAACTCATAGACCCGGTCGGCGGCGCAGTCTTCGGCCAGTTCTTCTAAGTCAAAGATCTCCCCGACGGCCAGCCCGATCTGGGGAATCGCCACCCGGTGCCAGGGCTGGTTAATGGTGGGAAGCTCGTTCGGCCGGACCTCCACGCCCCAGGTGTCGCTGGCCACCGCCGCGACTTGCTTTTCGTAAAGCCAGCCCAGGGTGTCAAAGGTAAGGCCGGGCGCATCCCCGCCGGCGTAATCGCCCCAATCGCCCCGCTCCCGGCAGAGGGCGATGTGGCCGGTCCGGATCAGGAGGATATCCCCCCGGCCCACCGCAACCCCCTGGGCCCGGGCGGTCTCGTCCAGCTCGGCCGGGGTGATGCCGTAGCCCGGCTCAAGGTATTTGAGGCCCTTCGCCCGCGGCACATCAAGGAGGACACCCCGGCCGACGATTCGGTTCCGGTAGCTCATGATGCTGTTCTTCGACGCCCCCAGACTGCTCACCCGGGTTGCCTCGTAGCCGTTCCATATTTTGTTATCAAAGATAATGTGGGCCAGGGCATCCCAGTGGGTTGCCCCGTGGGTGGCCAGGATAACCACGTCATCCGCCCCGCCGATACCGGGGGGCATTCCGGGAATGGCCCCGACCACCACATCCGAGCCGTCCCGGAGCATAAAGTGCATCGGGTTGAACCGGCGCAGGCCGCCCCGCTGGGGGCCGCTGGCCCCGAAGGGTATGGCCAGGGAGAAGACCCGACCCTTGCGGATCAGGCGGGCGGCGTTGACGATGTCTTCAGGCGTGATGTAGTTCAGGGTGCCGGCCTCGTCGTCAGGCCCCCATTTCCCCCAGTTGCAGTACTTGCGGGCGGCCTCAAAAAGGCGGTCCAGTTCGGGCGTGCGGTCGGACATGGGTGCCTCCTCGGTGAGGTCGTCTGGGCAATTTTAGCCGATTTTGCGGTGGGTCTGCCGGCCCTTACTTGCCTTGCCACCAGTCCTTGCGGGAGCGCGGGTCCATAAAGGAGCCGTTGTCCCGAATGGCCACCTTTAGCTCGGCCCCGTTGGCCCGGCCGAAGGGCTGCTGGAACTTGAGGGCCGGCAGGGACCAGCGGCCGGCCGCATTCTGCTGTTGATAAAGGCTTAAGAGGCCGGGCTCGACGCAGAGGCCCTCGACGTGGATGGTGTAGCCCTGAGCCACCGTATCCAGGCGGGTGTAAACGAAGGTTATCCGCTCCGTCGAGGCGTAAAGGACCAGGGCCCAGTAAACCCCCCGATAAATATCAGGCGCATTGCGGAAGGGAAGCCTGAGCACCTCCCCCCGGGCGGTACCCATGCCCAGGAGGGTGACCGGCCAGGTGGCAATAAGACCGCCCCGGCTGTTGGTCGCCCAGTTCCAGTCGTAGACCTGATAAACGTTCGGAAGCTGGGGCACCCGGTTGTCAAGAAAGAGGGTGTAAAGCTGGGGGGCGGCCGGGTCGGCTTCCCCGCCGTAATCCACCAGGGTCTTCGGGGCATTTGTTAAAACATAGCCCCGGACGGCCAGGGCGTTGATGTCCGGATGCTGTTCGGCCGCCGGACTGGTCGTAGGCTGGCCCATGATGGGAATCGCCTCGTAGCTCTGGCCCGGAATCGGGTCGCAGGCCGGCGGCTGGAGGTAAAAAATAGCCGGCAAGAAGAGCCGAAAGCCGGTCTGGACGGCCGGGGCCCCGAAAGTCCCGGCCGGGGTCTGGGCCAAGGGCCGGGTTTCGGCCCGACCGGTCGGGCCGGTGGCCGTCAGGATAATGAGGCCAAGGAGTCCTAAAGAAAACAGGCAGACCCTAAGCCGCATCTTCGCTCTGTAAGCTGATACACTATGCCATTATCCTTTATCGGCAACCAGAACCGGGTTTATCACCCAGGGCTTTGGAGTTATTCCCAAGCTGCCAGCAGACGGGGCGCAGGGCCCTGCGCCCCGACAGAATGGCTGGCCGTAGCCTGATAGGTGCTTGCCAGGGGTTAGGGCCGAAAACCGGAAATCCCTGTTTGTCACCCGGGCCGACGTTGGCCCGGTCAGGTTGCGGCGGGATTTACGTTGGGTATAATTTCTTTAGGGGGCCGTGGCCTGTGCCCCATTGGGCCGACGGTGGGTGTAGCTCAACGGCAGAGCGCCTGACTGTGGCTCAGGAGGTTGTGGGTTCGAATCCCATCACCCACCCCGCCCCCTTGCGCCCGTAGCTCAGCGGACCAGAGCATCTGGCTTCGGACCAGAGGGTCGGGGGTTCGAATCCCTCCGGGCGCGCCCATATCTGGGGCCTCACAACCTGCCCGACCGCAAGATATTGGGCCCGTAAAGGGCCTCCGTCTACTAGGCTACGCTCCGACTACCCGCGCCTGCTTCGCTTATACCGGGCAGGCTGACAGCTGAATCGGGGGCCGACTGCTGTCAGGCCGGTTGCCGGCGGCCGTCAAGGCAAAGGCGACGCAAAGCCTTTGACACCGGTTTCAAACGGCTGGTAGACTGAAATCGACCGGTTATGAACGACGTCATGCGCTTCACCGTAGTGGACTCCGACGGCGCCGTAAGCTTTGTCGCACCCTGCGATGCCCTCCCCGCCCTGGTGGCAGCCTGCTCCCGAAACCCCCGCACCCTCCGCCAGTTCCTCACCTTCGCCGGCGAATACTACCCCTGGCTTCGGGATTACGTTGAGGCCGGACTGGCCGTCTTCGACGAACATAATACCCCCGGAAACTACCGCCAGATCCACGAGGCCCTGGCCCGCACCTCCCCCCGGGAGCAACCCGTCTTCCGGGTCGTCGACGAGGTCACCCGGGAAGCGAGCCTGAGGCCGGCCCGGGCCGGGGTCGTCCTCTTTAACCTGAACGCCCGACGGATCGTCCAGATTCAAAATACTTACGCCGAGATCCGCCGGGTCGGCCGGGTCCGGGTCCGGGCTGAGGACGGCTCGGTCCGGCGGGTGCTGCGCTACCAGCTCCCGGTGGAGTGGACCCTGGTTCCCTGAACCGCCGCCTGGTCTGGGCCGAAGTCGACCTCGAGGCCGTCGCCGCCAATACCCGCCGCATCGCCCGCCTGGTAAAGCCCGCCCGCCTCTTTGCGGTGGTGAAAGCCGACGGCTACGGCCTCGGGGCCGGGCCGGTGGCCCGAACCGCCCTGGAAAATGGGGCGGTCGGCCTGTGCGTTGCCAGGCCTGAAGAGGGCCTGGCCCTGCGGGCCGAGGGCATCGACGCCCCCATCCTCATCCTCGGCCCCACCTTACCCGCCCTTGCCCCTGAGGTCGTCCGGGCCCGGCTTACCCCGACCGTCTGCGACCCTGACCTGGCGGATGCCCTTGCCCGGGCGGCCGGGTCGGGGCCGGTGGAGGTCCACGTGAAGGTAGATACCGGCCTTCACCGCTACGGCATCGCCCCAGCCGTAGCCGGCCCCTTTATCCGGTGTTTAAGTCAATACCCCCAACTTCGGGTCGAAGGCCTCTGGACCCACCTGGCAACGGCCGACGAGGCCGATAAAAGCTTCGCCTACCGTCAGCTTGCCCTCTTCCGGGAGGTTCTAGCCGACCTTCCGCCGGTCCCCCTCCGGCATGCGGCCAACACCGCCGCGGCCTTAGATCTGCCGGAGCTCCGGCTGGACCTGGTGCGGGTCGGCCTCGGAATCTACGGCTATCGCCCCTCGAAATACGTCGGCTGGGGCGTCCCCCTCCGTCCCGCCCTCACCCTTAAAAGCCGGGTCGTCCGGGTCCACGAGGTCGGCCCCGGCGAAGGCGTAGGCTACGGCCGGACCTGGGTGGCCTCCCGCCCGACCCGGGTGGCCCTGGTGGCCTGCGGCTACGGGGACGGATACGCCCGCCACCTTTCCAACCGGGGCTTTGTCCTTATCCGGGGCCGGCGTTGCCCGCTGGTAGGCCGGGTTTCGATGGACCTGCTCACCGCCGACGTAACCGGCCTGCCGGAGGCAAGGGTGGGGGATGAGGCGGTGCTGGTGGGCCGCCAGGGCGACGAGGAGATTCGGCTCGAGGAGCTGGCCGAACTGGCCGAAACCATTCCCTACGAGCTTCTTACCCGGCTCACGCCCCGGGTGGTGCGGGTGTATCGAAAGGGTTAGCGGAGGGCCTCGAAAAGAATCTGGGATAAAAACTGCAAAAGCAGGATCGCCACGATGGGGGTTATATCCATCACCCCGCCGATGGGCGGAATTACCCGCCGAAGGGGGGCCAGAATGGGCTCGGTAACCCGGTTTAAAAACACCACCAGGGGATTGTCCCGGCCGATGGGAAACCAGGAGAGCAGGGCCCGGATGAAGATGGCCGCACTCAGAAGCTGAAACAAATAGGCGACGAAGGTTATCAGCAGCTGCTCAAAAGACATCTACCGTCCCAGCCTTTGGGATTTCTCGTAGGCGGCGGCGATCCCCCGGATGATGGCCGCCCGGATGGCCGCATCCTCCATCAGCAAGAGGCCCTCGGTGGTGGTTCCCCCGGGCGACGTCACCATGTTTTTAAGTTCGGCCAGGTGCCGGCCGCTCTGGCGGGCAAAAAGGGCCGCCCCGACGAAGGACTGGATCACCAGCTCCCGGGCGACCTCCCTGGGCAGGCCGATGTGGACGGCCCCGTCCACCATCGCCTCCATAAAGAGAAAGATATAGGCCGGACCGCTGCCGCTTACGGCCGTGGCCATGTCGATGTAAAGCTCGTCCGGAACCCAGACCTCCCGGCCGAGGGCCCCCAGAATCCGGCGGGCAACCTCCCGCTGCTCGGCCGAAACCGCCGGGGCGGCCGTCCAGACGCTGATGCCCTCCCCGATCTGGGCCGGCAGGTTCGGCATCACCCGGACGACGGGCCCGTGGTCGAGGCCCAGGCTGAGCTGGTCCAGCCGGGCGCCGGCCACGATGGAGATGACCAGCTGGCCTGGGTCCAGCCGGCCCCGCAGGTCGGCGTAGACCTCGGGCAACGACTGGGGTTTTACGGCTAGGATCACCACATCCCGGCCCCGGACGCACTCAACGTTGTCGGCCGTAACCCCAACCCCATACCGGCTGGCGAGCTCACAAAGCCGCTCCTCCCGGATGTCGCTTACGGT
>DAOUCL010000169.1:0-4398 GCA_034432015.1 Dehalococcoidia bacterium | reverse complement strand
AGGGTTGTTTTTGGTCTAAAACAAGCTTAAGGGGAGCGCCTGCCCCTTTTCTACATGCTCATCCCACCACCTACGGGACAGACTCTTGTCGGCAAGGGGTCCCGCTTCTACCTGACCTTCCCGAACCCGGGCCAGTTCCGCTACTTCTGCGCCATCCACCCCGGGATGGAGGGGGTCATCAACGTGGTCGGACCGGGCCGGCCGTACACGACCCGATCGGAGGGCTGGGTCCGGGCCGAACAGGAGCGCCAGCAGGTGCTGGGGCTGGTGCCGGCGGCCCGAAAGCAGGGGCTTTCGGCCGTCCAGAAGACCGTCCGGCCCGACGGCACGACGCTCTGGGAGGTCCAGGTGGGCTCACGGGTCTGGACCCCGACCGGTCCGCTGGAGCTTTTAGAGTACTTTCCGCCGACGGTTAAAGTCCGGGCCGGGGATACGGTCCGCTGGAAGGCGGATTCGCCCCACACGGTCACCTTCCTGGCCCCGGGCCAGCAGCCGCCCGAACCGCTGGGGGCGCCCCCGGCCAGGCCGTCGGCCAATTACGAGCCGGGCCGGTTCTACAACTCGGGGATCTTCGCCTTCGGGCCCAATGCCCCGACCGAATTTGAGCTGACCTTCCCCAACCCGGGGACCTTCCCGTATCTGTGTTTGCTCCACTGGCCCCTGGGCCACCTGGGGACGGTCGTGGTCGAGCCGAGGTGAGGCCGGGGCGCCGCTGGGCGGCCGCCGTCCGGGTGATTGCGGCCCTGCTGTGGGCCCTGCCGGCGGCCGCCGGCCCCCCGACCGGGTGCGCAACAACGGCTTCAGCCCGGCAGCCGGGACGCTGGTGGTCTGGGTAAACCGCGACCCGGTCGCCCAGACGGCGGGTTCAACTCGGGCCGGGTTGGGCCCGGCCGAAGCTTCAGCCTCGAGTTCGACCGGCCGGGGCGCTACCCGTACTCCCGTACTACTGCATTCCCCACGGCGGACCGGGCGGCTTCGGGATGTCCGGCGTGGCGGTCGTGACCGGCCCACCGGGTCCGACTCCGGAGCCGACCGCCGCCCCTAGCCCGACGCCGGCCCCGGAGCAGGTCGGGGCACCCCGCCTGGTCCCCACGGTTTTGCCGGCTGCGGCCGGGGTTCTCGGCCGCCTGCTGGCCGCCGGCGGCAGAAGACGAGGGCATCCGCGGGCCCCGGTCAGGAAGCGGCCGGCGCCATCTTTAACCCGGCGGCCTTGCGCCGATGCCCGCCGTCCGGGGCTGCCCGCAGCCTGCAGCCGGTTCCTGGGGCCCCGGGACCGGCTCCCGGCAGGGCTAACCGGCCTGAAGCCGGGCTATGCCTGGGCGGTGGCGCCACCCAGCAGAGCTTGCTCGGTCTACTGGCCGGGATTCCGGACCCCAGGGGCAGGCACGGTCAGGCTTCGCTGCGGGGCATGTGGCCGCCGATTGGCTTACCCGGTAGCTGTCGTTTCATCACAACCGGATACCGGCCCTCGAAGCTGCCGCTTGCGGTTGGCTGACGGCAGCGGCATGCCGGCGGGGCAGTAAGCGGGATTTTGGGGCGCCGGCTTCCGGTCACAGGGTCGGGCTGTAGCAGCGGCGCAGGCGCCAGATAAGACGGAGGCTGCAAGGCAAGGATTGCTGACATAAGCGCCAGGCCGCGGGGCTGACCCGGTCTCCGTGCCCCGCTAACCGGCAACCCCACGGCGGCGAGGGCTGCACCCCGGCTTCCGCCGGGGCGGCCCGGAGCGTGAGCCTCCCGACCTGCCGGGAGAGGCGCTGACGGCTACCGCGGCTAAAACCCGGCGTCCGCCAAGGCCGGCCCCGCCGCGCAGCGGATCCGGCAGGCCGAAATTTCCCATCCCGGAAAGATTGTACCCGGCTGACAGGCGCCTCCCCACGCGGACGGGTGTGCGTGCCTACGCACACCCGCATAACCTAAGTAAGTTGTCAAAAGTTTTGTGGTAGGCTTGGGTAGGTCAGTTCGGAGGTTAGGTATGACGTCAGTGCGACCGCTCACTGAACAGGAGCGCGTCGCCTTCGGCGACCCAACTGGCCCGACGGGAGGTCGGCCGGGTTTCGGAAAGGCCACATGGTCTTGCTCGCTCCCCGAGGCTACCCGGTCAACAGAATCGCCGAAATCTGACCGTCCGTCGCTGGCTCGAAAGATTCAACGCCGGCTCCGGGACCGCCGGCGGGCCTTGGCCCGCGCCGGCCTTTGGCCGGCCGACGGCCGCGTCGCCCTGGGCGACCCGTGGCCGTCCGAGAGTCGCCTTCGGCGACCCGCCTGGTCGAAGAGGCCAAACCGGTGTTTGGATGGTGGACGCCGCCGCAGGCGGCTCTTTGCGCTTACCTGACCCGCGAGCTTGCCGTAAACCTGGGAGAGAGCACCGTCGACGCCGGATTCGTCTGGCGGCGGCCGAAGCTCATCGTGCGGCCTTCAGCTCCTGACTCAGAAAGTTTGGCCAGGCAATGGGCCATTGAGGCTGGGGTGATTTATGTTGACGAATGCGATGTGCAGTTACCGCCGGTAGTTCGGGCGATGTGGATGAGGCGCGGCCAGCAGGTGAGGGTTCCGACTCCCGGAACCGTCTTTGGCGGGCTGGATATCCGGAGCGGGGCAACCGAGCGCAAGCTGGCGACAAATTTTGTGGGCTGAGGCGCATGGTAGCCGCCCGCTCAGCTGGGGTACACTCGGCCAGGGTAGGGGCGCCGCTGGCGCCGCTTGTTGAACATCCGCAAGTAAGGTTGCCGTCCCCATTTAAATCCTGTCGAGAAGGTCTGGTGGCATCAGCCAACCGATGCTATGGAAAGCTCTCCCACCTGGTTGAGGTTGTCCACCGCTTCTTCGCTGAACTTACCCCGCAGGCTACACTGCGTCTGGCCGCATGAGGCCTAAAACTTTTGACGAGTTACTTAGAGGGCAAAGGTGGCACCCCCGGCCGTCAGCTAGCCGAGCTACTGTTGGCTGGCTGTGGCGGAAGGCTGCGGCGAAACCGCGGCCCATAGGCCGGTTTTGTAATCGAGGCGAGGTCTTGCTGACCTTAGGGGGGATTGTTTGCCCAGACTGGCGCCCCCTTCGCCTGCCCATAATGTGCCTCAGGCCCGGTACCGACCCTGAAACGTCAGCTCCCGCGCCTCAGGTATTCGATTTTGACCTCGCCCTGCAAAGCGGCAAGCTCGGGGTCGCCAGTAACCAGAGTCGCCCCCAGACTCCGGGCTGCCCCAGCCGCAAAGGCATCGGCATACGCAATCCTGTACCGCATCTTTAGCCGGGCCGCCGCTAAGACCTCAGCCTCCCCGGCCGCAACAACTCCCACGGGCAGCCGCTTCAGCGCCGAAAGGGTCCTTGAGGCTTCGGCCTCGCCCTTAAGCCGCCCAACTATGTAATAGACTTCGCCCAGGTTGATTATTGAGACGAAGAGGTCCACGGCGCCCCGCTCGGCCCCCGTCAGAAGCTCCTTCACCCGCCCGGCCGCAGGCTCTTCCCCCTTGAGCAGGGCCAGCAGCGCCCAGGCATCAAGGACGAACCTCTCGGCCATCGGCGGCGAGCTCGGCCCGATGCTCGGCCTCCAGGGTGCCGAGCAGGTCGGCATCCCGGTAGCAACCGTAGAGGGAATCGGCAATGCCTGAGTGGACCGGCTCCAGGACGATGCGACCGTCCTCAACCCGAACAGATAGGCGCATGCCGGGTACCAGCCCCAAGGCCCGGCGCACTTGCCGCGGGATCACCAGTTGACCCTTGCTCGAAAGTTTGGCAAACATTCCGAATCTTACACTAAGGCATGGAATCGTAAGATGTCAAGGCGATGTGCAGGAGCCCGCTGTCCCAAAGGCGGTGGGAGGAACTTAAGGTCCTGAGTGGCCCCAAACTTAACATAAGTCGCAAGGCGACTTATGTTAAGTTTGCCGACCCCGGCAAAGGTCGGTCTTGGCCCTCAGCCTGCTCGGTCCGGTTGTTGGTGGAGGGAACCCCGGGCACCTGGACCAGTGCTCAGACAGCCGCGGCCAAAGGCCGCCCGGCTTTAGCCTGTAAAGTGGGTCCTGAACGAGCGGCCTTTGGCCGCTGGTCAAACCTGGCCTTGATTTTCAAGCCCAAGCGCGCAGCGCTTCGCCGCTATCTGACTTCATCCAGGGCAGCCAAAGGCCGCCCCTGCTCACCAGTCGTCGCCCAAGGCGACGCCTACCCGCCGTTTGAGGTGAAACCGGCAGTGGGCCTGCGCGGCCAAAGGCCGCTGCCTGAGCAACCAGGTTGTACGTGGGAAGGCGGCAAAGCCGCACGATGACCTCAACCCCAAAGGTTTTTACCAGGGGTTCAAGCCGGCCGGCCTTTGGCCGGCGCGGGCAAAGCCCGCTGGCTTTAACGTCATGCTCGGATATCCTGGCGCGGCTTCGCCGCTGCTGGCCACTGCCCAGGTCCAGG
>DAOUCL010000168.1:0-1930 GCA_034432015.1 Dehalococcoidia bacterium | reverse complement strand
GGCTTCCCGGCCAGGAAGTTGGCCGCCCGTTCGAGAAACCGGAGGGGCGTTAAGAGGTCGACAAAGACGTCCTGGTAAGTAAGGGCAATATAATCGCCCAGGGGAAGGGCCTTTCTGGACTCAACCATCCCGAGCCTCCTTTATGGGCGGGCTGCTCTCACCTCAAGTTTAGGCGGCTTAGCCTTTGGCAGTCAAAAATTTTTGACACCCGTGCAGAGGCGGTGCTATCTTTAACCGGCATTTCCAGGCAGTAAAAGGAGGGGGTAGCCATGCGCCGGTTCAGCCGTCGGGAGTTTCTGAGCGGGGCAATAGCCGTCGGCGCGGCTGGGGCCCTGGCCGCCTGTGCGCCGTCTCAGGCGCCCACGCAGCCGTCTTCCCAGGCGAAGCCGCTGGGGGTTGACACCATCAAGATCGGGGCGATGGGGGCCCTCTCGGGCGCCCACGCCGATTACGGCCGGCAGATTAACATGGGCCTGGAGCTGGCCAAGGAGGAGATCAACGCCAGCGGCGGCATCCTGGGCAGCATGATTGAAACCCGCATGCTGGATGAGGAGCTTAAGGCTGACGTTGGGGTCCGCAACGCCCGCCAGCTCGTCCAGGACTGGGGCGCCCACTTCCTGGTGGGCTGCGACTCCAGCGGGGTGGCCATGGCCATTGGTCCCATCCTGCCGGAGCTGGACCGCATCTTTATCTTCACCCACGCCGCAACCCACCGGCTGACCGAAGAGCTTGTCTACGACAAGAAGATCAAACACATCTTCCGAATAAGTGTCCCCGTTTACCAGGATGCCATCGTGGCGGCCTATGTTTTCCGGGACAAACTGCCCCAGGTCCGGCGGTTTGCCACCATCGGGGCCGACTACGAGTACGGCCGGGCTGTCTGGGCCCTCTTCAAGGAGTACATGAAGCGCTTCCGGCCCGAAGCCGAGTTCGTCGGCGAGGCCTGGGCGCCTTTCCTTACGACCGACTTCTCCTCCCACATCGCCGCCGTGATGGCCACCAACCCGGACGTTATCATTGCCACGCCCTGGGCCGGCGAGGCCGTTACCCTGCTGCGCCAGGCCGTCCAGCTCGGCGTCTTCGATAAGGTCCAGGCCTGGTGGCAGGCGATGGGCGGCTCGGTCGACGTCCTGGAGGGAATTAAGGGCGAGGTTCAGGCCAACGCCTTCAAGGGCAAGTTGTGGGCAACTGCCAGGTACATTTTCAACTACCCGGATACGCCCGAAAACAAGGCCTTCGTTGAGAAGTTCCAGAAGCGCTGGGCCAGGTTCCCCAATTACTCGGCCGAGACGACCTACTCGGCGGTCTACGCCATTAAGGCGGCCGTTGAGAAGGCCCGGAGCCTGGAAACCAGCAAGGTAATCCCGGCCCTGGAAGGCCTTACCCTGAAGACCCCGGCCGGTGAGCGCTACATCCGGCCGGAGGACCACCAGGCGGTCTACTCGGTGCCCGCCGGCCGGGTGGTGATGGACCCGAAGTATCCGATCCCCATTATCGGGGCCGACCTGGTTATCTTAAAGCCCGAAGATTACTTCCGGAAGCCGCCCTTTGAGCCCATCAAGTTCTGATCCGGCGGGGCCAGAACCGAACGTGACCGTCGAAAACCTCGTCTTTCAAGGGCTTATCGGCCTGAGCCTGGCCATGTACCTGTGGCTGGTCTCGGCCGGGCTGACCCTGGCCTTCGGGGTGCTGGGGGTGCTTAATTTTGCCCACGGCAGCCTCTACATGGTTGGGGCCTACCTGGCCTACACCCTCTACGGCCGGCTGGGCCTTGATTTTGGGGCGGCCGTCGTCCTTTCGGTCCTTACGGTGGGCCTTTTGGGGGCCGTCATCGAGCGGCTCCTTTTCCGGCCCATGTACCGGCTTGACGTGGCCTTTCAACTCATCCTGACCTTCGGCCTGGTGCTCATTTTCAGCGACTTGGCCAAGC
>DAOUCL010000167.1:0-1881 GCA_034432015.1 Dehalococcoidia bacterium | reverse complement strand
GGCTTGGACCGGAGTTGGCACCTTTTCCGGGCATCCTGAGCCCGCCTTCAGGGCAGTGGGCCTTTGCCCTGAAGGCCAAGCCCGGACCCCGGACGGTTGCCGGGCTTCATCGGGCCGTCTCCCTCCACCGCTCTTGATGAGGGCCTAGCCTTTATTGAATTGTTAGCTTAATCTAGCATACCATACCCACCGCCTGTCAAGCTGACCGCCGACAGGGCTTTCGCGGTAGTGGCCCAAGGCCTTGGGTCCCGACGGCCGGTGCTTTATCGTAATGGCAAGCGTTATAAGGGCGCACGGCGGTACACCCTTATAACGTGCTGGCGTGGTTGGCCGCCGAACCTGGGGCCCCGCAAGTTCGCCGAGGCCGATTTGCAACCTGGGCATCAAACCGGTGGCCGGTTTGATAGGTTCGGGGGGGAGGCGGCCTCGGTAGGGGTCACCCTCAAACTGCTGGAACACTTTTAATAAGGCCCCGTTGGGCCAGAAGCTGCCGGACGCAGGCCCAGACCTTCCGGGCCAGCTCCCTGGGCGGCGCCTGCGCATCCAGCACCAGCCAGCGGTCGGGGTCGGCCCGGGCCAGCTCCAAATAACCGGCCCGCACCCGCCGGTGGAACTCCAGCTCCTCGGCTTCGAAGCGGTCGGCCCCCAGCCGGTCCCGCCGGGCCAGGCCGACCTCCACCGGCAGGTCCAGCAACACCACCAGGTCCGGCCACAGGCCCCCGGTGGCGAGCCGGTCGGCTTCCACCACCCGGTCCCGGGGCAGCCCCCGGCCGTAGACTTGGTAGGCGATGGTTGAGGGGGAGTAGCGGTCGCATAGGACGGTCCAACCCGCGGCCAGGGCCGGCCGAATGACGGTGTTCACCAACTGGGCCCGGGCCGCCAGGAAGAGAAAAAGCTCGGCCTCGGCCACAAGCCCCTCAGACCCGACCGCCCGCTTTAGCAAGTTTCGTAGCCGTTCCCCCAGCCGGGTCCCGCCCGGCTCCCGGGTGCGGACCACCGGAAGACCGGCCCGCCGGAGCCGGCGGTAAAGGCGGCGAAGCTGGGTGGTTTTGCCCGACCCTTCGGGCCCCTCAAAGACGATAAACAGACCCACCCGCTCAGCCGACGCGGTCGCGGTAGGCCCGGAGCCGCCGCAGGGCGTCGACAACCTTCACCGTCGTCCCGAAACGGGGCTGATGGCCCAAGGAGCCGTCTTCGGGCCGGCCGGCCCGGGCCCCTTCGCCCCCGGCAGGCTCCGAAAGGCCGAACATGGCCGTCAGGGCCTGCTCCATCTGGATAATAGTGTTGCTCCGCAGCACGTAAACGGGAATCCCCTGGGCTTCGGCCTCCCGCAGGAGCTGGGGCTTCTTACGGTAAAAGTTTTTCAGAGTCATCACCGCATCGGCTTCGGCCAGGGAATCGACGATGACAACCGGCAGCTGGAGGCCCCGGGCAACCTGGGCCAGCCGGTCCCGGCTCACGCCGTAGGCCAGGATCCGGACCGGCTTTTCGGCGGCCTCCGGCCCGGGGGCGGTGGGGGTCGGGCGGGCCGCCGGCGGTTGCTGGGGCTCGAAGCCCCGAATGGTGCCGTCGGGCATAAGCTGGCGGCGCAGGTGGGGCGGCTCGATCCCCCGCAGAATGAGGTCCACCGCCTCGGCCACGTTGGGGTGGACGGCGACTTCGGTCCAGCTCTGGATCTCGACCACCACATCGAAGGTGGGCGGGGCCTTGCGCTCCAGGATCGTCTTCTGGGTACCCCGCCGCCGGGCCTCCTCGTCGCTTAAAGTCACCGCCTGAACCCCACCCACCAGGTCGGCTAGGGTCGGGTTCATGATCAGGTTTTCGAGGGTGTTGCCGTGGGCGGTGGCGATAAGCTGGACGCCCCGCTCGGCGATGGTCCGG
>DAOUCL010000166.1:0-12123 GCA_034432015.1 Dehalococcoidia bacterium | reverse complement strand
CAATGCCCTCATCTACGCCGACCCCCCGGCCTCGGGGGCCGGGGCGGTTCGGGAATACTTTCTAGAGTTCGGCCGGCGGGCCGTCGCCGCCCTGGTAGAGGTCGGCTTTCCGCCGTGTCCCGGCCGCTACACCGCCGACAATCCTGAGTGGGTTCAGTCCCTTTCGGGCTGGAAACACCACTTCCGCCGTTGGCTGGCAAACCCGGAGCCCGAGGCGGTTTTAAACTCCCTCATCTTTTTTGACTTCCGGGGGATCTGCGGGGACCCGACCCTGGCCGATGCCCTGCGGGGGTATATAAACGGGCTGTTGCCCAGCAGCCGCCTCTTTTTGATTCACCTGGCCCAGCTCTCCACCAAAACCCCGCCGCCCCTGGGTTTTCTCGGCCGCTTTATCGTGGAGCCGGGGGGCGAGCACCGCAACCAGCTCGACCTTAAGGCCCGGGGCACCCGGCCCATCCTCGACCTGGCCCGGTTTCTGGCCCTGCGCCACGGCATCACCGAGACCAGCACCGTCGGCCGGCTGGAGGCCCTCCAGGCCGCCGGCAAAATCCCACCCGACCTGGCCGACGAGCTTACCCAGGCGTTTGAATTCATCCTGAGCCTGCGGATCCGGACCCAGTGGGCGAAAATTCAGGCCGGAAAGGCCCCCGACAACTTCATCGACCCCGGCCAGCTTTCGGCCCTGGAACGGAGCTTGCTTAAGGAGGCCTTCAAGGCTGTGGGCCGGGCCCAGGCCGTGGTCCGGCAGGAATACTATGCCGACCTGGTGGCCGATTAGGGGGTTACGCCGTGGCCGAAGGGGTTGAAAGGCCCACCGACCGGGAAGCCGCCGAGCCGGCCCTGGAGCTGGCCGATACGGCCGAGGAGATCGAGGTCTACTTGGCCGAGCTGGGCCGGTTCTGGGCCGAGGAGGAGCAGGCCCTTATTCAGGAGGTCGCCGAGCAGACCACCTACGGGGCCATCCTCCTGGAAGACCTGATCCGACGCCAGCTCCGGCTCGGCCTGGGGGTGGCCGCCCTCTTCCTCGGGGTCCTTTTCGGCCTGCCCATCGCCTACCTGGCCATGCCCGAGCTTATGGGCCTGCGGCTCTTCGGCCTGCCCCTCGGCTGGCTCATCCCGGCCGCCCTGATCTACCCCTTCGTCTGGGTCCTGGCCTGGTTCTACGCCCGCCGGGCCCGCCGCTACGAGGAAGAATTCCGGGAACTTCTGCGCTAGGATGCTTGCCGAGGGCGGAATCCACTGGCTTTCCCTTTTGACCTTCTTCGGGGTGGCGGTGGCGGCCGTCGGGGTCGGCCTCTACACCACCCGGGTGGTCCGGACCACCTCGGATTATTTCGTTGCCTCCCGGATGGTGAGCCCGCTCCTCAATGCCTCGGCCATCGTTGGGGAATATTTAAGCGCCGCCTCGTTTATGGGGGTGGCGGCGATGATAATGGCCTTCGGCTACGACGTCCTCTGGTACCCGGTGGGCTACGCCGCCGGGTATCTCTTTCTCCTTCTGTTCGTGGCGGCCCCCCTCCGCCGCTTCGGGGCCTACACCGTCCCCGACTTTGCCGAGGGCCGCTTCGACTCGCCGGCCTTCCGCCGGGTCGCCGTCATCTTCGTCCTGGTCGTCGGCATGTTCTACATGCTTCCCCAGATGAAGGGGGCCGGCCTCACCTTCAACGCCCTGACCGGGGCCCCCTACTGGGTGGGGGTCGTGGTGGTGGGAAGCGTCATCACCTTAAACGTGGCCCTGGGCGGAATGAAGGGCATAACTTATGTTCAGACCTTCCAGTTCTGGGTCAAGGTCTTCGCCCTTACCCTCCTGGGCCTGGGGGTGATGGCCGTGGCCGACTGGTACGGGTTTCATTTCGAGCGGGTGAGCGGCCCGGAACCGTTAAGGTTTCCCGAGGCGAAGGTGGTCTCCCACCAGGCCGGGGCCGTCTTAAGGCTTCCGGAACCGGCCCGGGTCCGGGCCTTAGACCCCGTAACCCTTGAACTCCCCGGCGGCGAGGTCCGGCAGATAGCCGCCGGGGAGGCCTTTACCCTCCCGCCGGGCCCGAGCCGGGTGGTGGCCGGGGGCAGGCTCGAGTACCAGGCGGGGTCCCCCGTCCCCAACGCCCCGGTGGGGGAGAGCTGGGCAAGGCCCTTCGGGCCCTTCACCAGCGGCCTCGGCTACCCATTAATCTTCACCTACTCGCTGATGGTCGCCACCGTCCTGGGCACCGCCGGCCTGCCCCACATCCTGGTCCGGTTCTACACCAACAAGGATGGGGAGGCCGCCCGCCAGACGACCATTATCGTCATCGGCTTAATCGGCCTCTTTTACCTCTTCCCGCCCCTCATCGGCACCCTGGGCCGGTCGCTGGTTCCGGAGCTTTACGCCACAGGGGAGACCGAGCGGCTGCTGCTGGTTCTGCCGTCGGCGGTGGGGCCGGAATGGCTGAGCCGGCTGCTGGAGGCGGTGGTGGCGGCCGGGGCCTTCAGCGCCTTCATGTCCACCACCTCCGGCCTGATGGTCGCGGTGGCCGGGGCCCTGGCCCACGACGTCTACGCCCGCACCCTCCGGCCCCGGGCCAGCTCCCGGGACCGGCGGCTGGCCTTCCAGGTTTCGGCCCTCTTGGCCGGCCTGATCGCCATCGCCGCCGGTATCCAGGTGGAGCGGTTCGCCATCAACATGCTGGTGGGCTGGGCCTTCGCCATCTCCGCCGCCTCCTTCTTCCCCCTGCTCACCCTGGGAATCTGGTGGAAGGGGCTCACCCTGCCCGGGGCGATGGCCGGAACCGTCATCGGGGGCATCTCGGCCTCGGCAGCGATCCTGGCCACCATGTGGCTGGCGCCCCTGGACCCGGGGGCGTCGGAGTCCCTGCTCTGGACCCTCTTGGCCCAGCCGGCCATCTGGGCCATCCCCATCGCCTTCGGGACCATGGTCGGGGTCTCCCGGCTGACCCGGGACCGGGTGCCCCTGGACATTAACCTAAAGATGCTGCGGATGCACGTCCCCGAACAGCTTGGGTTGCGGACGGAGTATATTAGAGAATAAAAATGGTGGGTTCCGATGGAGACCCTGCCGCTGGTCCTGGCCGAACTGATGGGGGTGGTGGCCCTGGCCGCCGGGGTCGCCCTGCTTATCGCCCGCCGGAGCCGGACGGTCAGTGAGGGCCGGGAGCAGGCGATGCTGGAGACCCTCCACCTGGCGAACCACACCCTGCCCTACCTGCGCCACGGCCTCAATCCCCACACCGCCGAGCGGACGGTCAAGCTCATCTACGAATACCTGCGGCCCAGCGCCGTGGCCCTGGTGGGCAACGGCATGATCCTGGCCTTCGTCGGGGCCGGCAGCGACCACCACCGACCCGGCGCCCAGGCCATCACCCAGGTCACCCGCGAGGTGCTGCGGACGGGGCGGCCCATCGTTGCCCCCGACCCGAAGGCCATCGGCTGCCACCACCCCAACTGCCCCCTCCAGTCGGCGGTCGTCGTCCCCCTCCGGGTCCGGGGCCGGACGGTGGGCTGCCTTAAGGTCTACTACGACGGAAACCAGGCCCTCACCCCCACCCGGATCCGCATCGCCGACAGCCTGGCCCGGCTGATGAGCATCCAGATGGAGCTGGCCGAGCTGGACCGCCAGACCGAGCGGCTGGCCCGGGCCGAGCTGGCCGCCCTTCAGGCCCAGATCTCGCCCCACTTTATCTACAACACCTTAAACACTATCGCCGCCTTTATCCGGACGAACCCCGAGCAGGCCCACGAACTGCTGGTCGAATTTGCCGACTTCACCCGCCGGGCCTTCAAGCGGCGGGGCGAATTTGCCTCCCTGGCCGACGAGCTTGAGTACGTTCACCAGTACCTGACCCTGGAGAAGGCCCGCTACGGCGACCGGCTCGAGGTCGTCTACCGGATCGACCCCGAGGTGCTGCCCGTCTCGGTGCCGGTTCTGGTCCTGCAGCCCCTGGTTGAAAACGCCATCCGCCACGGCATCAGCCGGAAGGTAGGGCCGGGCCGGGTGGTGGTCACCGCCGAGGACCGGGGCAACGAGGTGCTCATCACCGTGAGCGACAACGGGGTCGGGATGACCCCCGAACAGGTAAGGCAGGTGCTGAACTCCGACCCCCGAAAGCGGAGCGGCCTGGGCCTGGCCAACGTCTCCGAACGGCTTAAAAGCATCTACGGCCCGGAGCGGGGCCTCGAGGTAGAATCGGCTCCCGGCCAGGGCACCCAGGTACGGTTTGTCATACCCAAATTCCACGCCGGGGTGGCGGTGGCCCGCCGATGACCGCAGGTTTGCCCACCCTAAAGGCCCTCATCGTGGACGATGAGGAGCCGGCCACGATCGAACTAAAATACCGGCTTCAGGAGACGGGCTGGCCGGTGCAGGTGAGCATCGCCCTCACGGCCACCGACGCCCTCAGGCTCCTGCGCCAGCGGGATTTCGACGTGGTCTTTCTGGACATCCAGATGCCGGGGCTTACGGGCCTGGAGCTGGCCGAGGTTCTGGCCGAGTTCAGCCGGCCGCCGGTGGTGGTCTTCGTCACCGCCTACGACGAGTACGCCGTCCGGGCCTTCGAACTGCGGGCGGCCGACTACCTGCTCAAGCCGGTCCGGGTCGAGCGGCTCATCGAGACCCTGGAGCGGGTGCGGGAGCGGCGGTACCCGGGGCCGAAGGCCGAAATCCCCCGGTTTCAGCTGATCGACCGGCTCCCGGTCGAAAAATCGGGCCGCACCCTGCTCATCGACCTGGCCGAAGTGCGCTTTGCCGAGGCCCACGACGAGCTGGTCCTGGTCAAAACCTACGACCAGGTCTACACCGTCCGGTTCACCATGAACGAGCTGGAGGCCCGGCTGCCCAACCCGCCTTTTTTGCGGATTCACCGGTCCTTTATCGTCAACTTAAAGCGGGTGGTGGAGATCCGGCCGTATTTCAACGGGGTCTATTTACTGAAAGTCGACGACAAGGAGCACACCGAGCTTACCGTCAGCCGGGGGCACGTTCGCAGCCTGCGCAATCTCCTGGGAATTTAGGGCGGCCGGCAGAAATCGCCGGCCAATGGCCGAAAAGGGGGACCGAACGGCAATTTCCGGGGGCCGAACAGCACCGCCCCCGTTGAGGGGCGCATTTTAAACCCGTTAGCATTGATCGGGTACTGATTCCGTCCCCTGAGCGTGCCTTTTGCACACCTGGCCGGGAGGTGCGACCGATGCAGGTGATTAACCCCATCGTCAGGCGGTGGGTGGAGGCGGCGCGGGAGGACCCGGAAGGGTTCTGGGCCCGGGCGGCTGAGAAGCTCCCCTGGTTCCGCAAGTGGGATAAGACCTTCGAATGGGAGTTCCCCACCTTCCGGTGGTTCATCGGCGGCCGGACGAACCTGGCCTTTAACTGCCTGGACCGCCAGGTGGCCGCGGGCCGCTCCGGCCAGGCCGCGCTGATTTATATAAACGAGCGGGGTGAGCGCCGGGTCTACACCTACGCCCAGCTTCTTCGGGAAGTCCGGCGGCTGGCGGCCGCCCTCCGGGGGATGGGCATCAACAAGGGCGACCGGCTCACCATCTACATGCCCACCAGCCCCGAGGCCATCATGCTGATGCTGGCGACGGTTCGGGTCGGGGCCATCCATTCGGTGGTCTTTGCCGGGTTCGGGGCCGGAGCCTTGGCCGACCGGATTGCCGCCAGCGGGTCGCGGCTGGTCTTTACGGCCGACGTAACCTACCGCAAGGGCCGGGATGTCCGGCTTAAAGAGGTGGTGGACGAGGCCTTAAAAACGGCCGGGGCCACCGTCGAGCACGTGGTGGTTTGGGGCCGGACCGGCCAGGATGTGCCGATGACCCCCGGCCGGGACCTCTTCTGGGAGGATTTCTTAAGGCGGGCCGAGGGCCAGCCGGACGGCTGGGTTGAGATGGAGGCCAACGAGCCGGCGTATATCCTGGCCACCTCCGGTACGACGGCTAAGCCGAAGCTGGCCGTCCACACCCACGGGGGCTACCAGGTGGGGATTTACAGCACCGGCCTCTGGTGCTTCGGCCTGCGGCCGGGGGAGGTCTGGTGGTCCACCTCGGACATCGGCTGGGTGGTGGGCCACAGCTACATCGTCTACGCCCCCCTCCTGGTGGGCTGCGCCACCATCGCCTACGAGGGCGCCCTGGACCACCCCGGGCCCGAAACCTTCTGGCAAATCGTCGAGGACTTCGGGGTTACCGGCATTTTCACCTCGCCCACGGCCGTAAGGCTGCTTATGCGCTACGGGTCGGGGCCGGCCCGCAAGTTCGACCTCTCGTCCCTGGAGCGGGTCGTCTGCGCCGGGGAGGTGCTGAACGCCCCGGCCTGGGAGTGGCTCCAGAAAGATGTTCTCCGTGACCGGGTGCCCGTCATCGACCACTGGTGGCAGACGGAGACGGGCGGGCCGGTCATCGGCAACCCCTACGGGCTGGCTATGCTCCCCATCAAGCCGGGCTCGGCCAGCATCCCCCTGCCGGGGATGGAGGTGGGGGTGATGACCCCGGAGGGGCAGGAGTGCGGCCCCGGGGAGAAGGGGATTTTGGTGATCAAGCGGCCTTTCCCCAGCCTGACCCCGACCCTCTGGGGGGAGCCGGAGCGGTATGCCCGGGACTACTGGCTGCGGATTCCCGGTCAGCAGGTGTATTTCACGGGCGATTCGGCCCAGTTCGACGAAGACGGCTACGTCTGGTTTGCCGGCCGGGCTGACGAAATCATCAAGATTGCCGCCCACCGGATCGGCACCATCGAGGTCGAGACGGCCTTCCTCAAGCACCCGGCCGTGGCCGAGGCCGGGGTAACCGGCCGGCCCGACGAGGTCCGGGGCGAGGTGATCTCGGCCTTCGTGGTCCTCAAACAGGGCTACCAGCCCTCGGAAGAGCTCCGTCGGGAGCTTATCGAGACGGTCCGGCGGGAGCTGGGGCCGGTGGCCGTCATCGGCGAGGTAAACTTTGTAAACATGCTGCCCAAAACCCGCAGTGGTAAAATTATGCGGCGGGTTCTTAAGGCCGTGATCCTCAACCGGGACCCCGGCGACATAACCACCATTGAAGATGAGGGCTCGGTGGAGGAGGCCCGCCAGGCCTGGCAGCAGATGCGGGCCGAGATTCAGGCCCCCATTGGGGATAACTAGCCCGAAGGAGGTCGATGCGGAATGGCTAACGGCGACGAGCGCACGGAAGTCCGGAATCAGATCCTTGTTGAAACCCTCCTTAAAGAGGAGCGCAGGTTTCCGCCCCCGCCGGAGTTCCGGGAGAAGGCCTGGGTTAAAGATTGGACGCCCTGGGAGGAAGCCGAGCGGGACCTGGAGGGCTTCTGGGCCAAACACGCCGAGGCCGAGCTCCACTGGTTCCGCAAGTGGGATAAGGTCCTGGAGTGGAACTGCCCCTGGGCGAAGTGGTTTGTCGGCGGGGTAATCAACGCCTGCTATAACTGTGTCGACCGCCACGCCCAGAGCTGGCGCCGGACCAAGGCGGCCATCGTCTGGGAGGGGGAGCCCGGCGACTGGCGGGTGCTCACCTACCAGGACCTGCACCGGGAGGTCCAGAAGTTTGCCAACGTCCTTAAGGGCTTGGGCGTCCAGAAGGGCGACCGGGTGACAATCTACATGGGCATGGTGCCTGAACTGCCCATCGCCATGCTGGCCTGCGCCCGGATCGGGGCGACCCACAGCGTGGTCTTCGGCGGGTTCAGCTCCGACGCCCTCAAGGACCGGATTCAGGACGCCCAGGCCAAGGTGCTCATCACCCAGGACGGGGCCTGGCGCCGGGGTAACATTGTGCCCCTCAAGCAGTTTGCGGATAAGGCCCTGGAGGAGTGCCCCTCCATCGAGAAGGTGGTCGTCCTCCGGCGGGTCGGGGAGCCGTCCGGGGCCAAGCTGGTGGCGGGCCGGGACTTCTGGTGGGATGAGCTTATGGCCAAGGCCGACCCGGTCTGCCCGGCCGAGCCATTAGACTCGGAGCACCCGCTCTTTATCCTCTACACGTCCGGGACGACTGGCAAGCCCAAGGGCGTCCTTCACACCACCGGCGGCTATCTGCTGGGGGTGCACCTGACCACCAAGTGGGTCTTTGACCTCAAAGACGAAGATTACTACTGGTGCACGGCCGACATCGGCTGGGTGACCGGCCACAGCTACATCGTCTATGGGCCCCTTTCCAACGGGGGCACCTCGGTGATGTACGAGGGCGCGCCCGACTGGCCGGATAAGGACCGCTTCTGGGCCATCGTCGAGAAATACCGCATCAACATCCTCTATACCTCCCCCACCCTCATCCGGACGGTGATGAAGTGGGGTCCGGAGTACCCGGCCCGGCACGACCTCTCGAGCCTGCGGCTTTTGGGTACCGTCGGCGAGCCGATTAACCCCGAGGCCTGGATGTGGTACCACGAGCACATCGGCCGGGGCCGGTGCCCCATCGTCGATACCTGGTGGCAGACCGAGACCGGGATGATCATGATCACCCCGATCCCGGGGGTGGTCACCACCAAGCCGGGCTCGGCCACCATCCCGTTCCCGGGAGTCGGGGCCGACGTCGTTGACGAGCAGGGCAATCCCTGCCCGCCCAACGTGGGCGGCTACTTGGTGCTCACCCGGCCCTGGCCGGCCATGCTCCGGACCTTCTGGGGCGACCCCGAGCGGTACGTCCAGACTTACTGGAGCCGATTCCCGGGCCGCTACTTTACCGGCGACGGCGCCCGCAAGGACGAGGACGGCTATTTCTGGATCACCGGCCGGGTGGACGACGTGGTGAACGTGGCCGGCCACCGGCTCTCCAACATTGAGATCGAGAGCGCCCTGGTGGCCCACCCGGCGGTGGCCGAGGCGGCCGTCATCGGCCGGAGCGACCCCATCAAGGGCCAGGCGGTCTCGGCCTTCGTGGTCCTCAAGGCCGGCTACGAACCCAGCGAGCAGCTTAAAGAAGAGCTTCGGGAGTGGGTGGCCCAGAAGATCAGCCCCATCGCCCGGCCTTCGGACGTCTTCTTCTGCGCCGACCTGCCTAAGACCCGCTCGGCCAAGATCATGCGCCGGCTCCTGCGGGACATCGCCGAGGGGCGGGCCCTGGGCGACACCACGACGCTCACCGACCCGGCCGTAATCGAAGAGCTGCGCCAGCGCTACATCGCCGAGGGCAAAGAAGAGGCCTAGGTCGGCCCAACTTACCCGAACCCTAGGGGGCGGGGCCACTCACCGGCCCCGCCCCGCCTTTTTGGGCCCAGCCCGCAGGGGCATGCGCCCCTGCAACCAACCTGGCCGGGGTTAGGCCGGGAAGTAGGCCTGATGATGGTATAATGTCCTGAAGGAAATCGGCCCGAACCCGATTGACATTTTCCCGAACCTAAACACAAGGGAGGTGATGAGGTTGCCGGAGCGCCTTACTTTGCAGGCCCAGCCCCGGGAACTTAAGGGCAAAAAAGTTAAGCGGCTGCTGGGGCTCGGCCTTATTCCGGCCGTGGTTTTTGGTAAGGATGTCGGCTCGAAGCCGATTCAGGTAGCCGAAAAAGAGGCCCTTAGGGCCATCCACCAGGCCGGCACCAGTCAGCTCATCAACCTGCAGGTGGACTCCGAAATCATCCCGGTCCTCATCCGGGGGGCATTTTTCGACCCCATCACCCACCGGCTCCGCCACGTCGACCTCTGGGCCGTCCCCCTTCGGGAAGAGGTGACTGTCTCGGTGCCGGTGGTACTTACGGGCGAATCCCCGGCCGTTAAGGCCGGCGGCGTCCTCGTCCAGCAGCTTGAGGCCGTCGAGGTTCGCTGTCTGCCCGACCGGATCCCCGAAGCCATCCGGGTCGATATCTCCCGCCTGGAGCGCTTTCACGACGCCATCCGCGTAGCCGACCTGGAGCCCCCGCCCGGGGTGCGGTTCATCACCGACCCCGATGCGGTCATCGTAATGGTTGCGCCGCCCGCCGCCGAAGAAGCCCCGGCCGAGGGCCAGGCTGAGCCCGGGTCGGCCGAATAATCTGCCCACGTCCCCGGCCGTCCGTTCCCGCCCTTTCGGGCCGTCGACCGGCCGCCGCTAACTAATTTTTAAGAGTTTTTCTGGGGGCTTCTGAGGATTCTTTTGGTAGCTTTTGAACAGACCTCGACTAACCTCTTTAGTGGAACGGCCGGGGAAAAGGCCCCGGCGGAAAACCAAAACCTGGCTGGGAGGTGATTTAAGATGCTGGAGCGTTGGGACCCGACCCGGGAGATTCGGTCGCTGCAGCGGATGGTGGACGAGATGATCGAGGAGGCTTTCCGGACCCTTGCCCCAACCCTTACTTTCCGGTACCGGGTGGCCGGCCCGACCGGGGAGCAGGTGATGCCGGTCAACATCTACCACACCGCCGATGAACTTTTCTGCCAGTTTATAATTCCGGCGGCCAAGCCCGAGGACATTCAGGTTGACCTGACCGGCGACACCCTGACGGTCCGGGCCGAGATCAAGCCCGTTGAGGGCGATGTGGAGTGGCTGCGGCGGGAGTGGCTGCCCGGGATCTACAGCCGGACCATCAGCCTGCCCTTCCCGGTCGAGGCTGATAAGGTCGAAGCCAAGTATGAGAACGGGGTGCTGACCGTCCGGCTGCCGAAGGCGGCGGAGGTGCGGCGGCGGGCCATCAAGGTTCACGCTGGGTAAGCCGGACGGTTCAGAAAGCCGAACACCCGGCCGGCTTAATCATTAAGCCGGCCGGGTGCTTTTTTACTCGATGGCCTCGACCCGGTAGCGGATGGGTCCGGCCGGGCTTTCGACTACCACCTCCTGGTTAACCCGGGCGTCCTGAAGGGCCCGGCCCAGGGGCGACTGAATGGAGATGCGGCCGGCCCGGACGTCCACCTCCCCGGGCCCAACCAGGGTCACCTCCAGGCGCTCGCCGGTATCCAGGTCGACCAGCCGAACCCGGTGGCCGATGGTTACCCGGTCGGCGCGCCCGTCGCCGGGGGCCTCCCTGACCTCGGCCGCCCGGAGCAGGGCCTGAATCTCCCGGATGCGGGACTGGATTCGGGCGAGCTCCTCCCGGGCGTACTGGTAGGGGGCGTTCTCCGAGAGGTCACCGTCGGCGGCGGCCCGCCGGATTTCGGCCGCAATGCGCGGGCGGGCGGCCTCCAGCTCGGCCAGCTCGGCCTTAAGCCGCTCGTAGCCCTCGGGGGTCAGAACGACCCGGGGGCCGTTGGCGGCCTGCTCGGCGGCCTTTTCGGCCGGGGCCTTCCGGCCGGGGGCCCGGCGA
The DNA here is from genome assembly GCA_034432015.1 of Dehalococcoidia bacterium. Taxonomy (GTDB): domain Bacteria; phylum Chloroflexota; class Dehalococcoidia; order JAUQQI01; family JAUQQI01; genus JAUQQI01. The sequence goes on along the minus strand of DAOUCL010000166.1, from coordinate 938 downwards.
ACCTTGAGGGCGGCCCCGAGGTTCTGGGCGGTGAGTTTCTGGCGGTAAAGGTAGCTTAGAAAGTCTTTTAAAATCTGAGCCCGGTGGGCCCCGGCATCCCCGGAGCGGTCGAGGTCGGCGGCGTAGGCCTCGATGTCGGCGGGCTTAAGGACCCGCACGGGCCGGTGGGCGCCGACCCAGCGGCCGAAGCGCTGAAGCTCGGCGGCGGCCGCCGGGCGCTCGGGGGCGGGCAGGGTTTCTAAGTAATGGGCGATGGCCGTAGCCAGGTCGAGGTCCGTCATGGCAATTATAATCCTACCAACCGGGGCCCTGGGGCGTCAAAAGCCGGCGGAAGGCACCGCGGGCTATCCTGACCGGTCCGTCGCCGATACCCAGCGCACCCCAAGACCGGGCCCCACATCCTCGGAGCCTTTCTGTGTCGGTTTCCATCCCACTATGGTGCGATTTAAAGCCTCGGGGTCCCCGTGGAAAACGAGAACCCTGCCACTTTGTACCGTTTCCATCCCACTATGGTGCGATTTAAAGGCCTGGCAGCGCCCGCACAGCCAGGCGTGACAGACGTTTCCATCCCACTATGGTGCGATTTAAAGGCAGCCGCTCCCGGTCTGAGGAGGCTGCGGCCATCAGTTTCCATCCCACTATGGTGCGATTTAAAGACGCTTAAGGCATCATCAAGTACCCAGAACGCCCAGTTTCCATCCCACTATGGTGCGATTTAAAGTCGTGGGGTGGGGAAGATGCAAAGGCGCCTTTGCTTGTTTCCATCCCACTATGGTGCGATTTAAAGGGGGCTTCTTGTCCCCGACCCGGTCACGGGGGTGGCCGCGTTTCCATCCCACTATGGTGCGATTTAAAGGCGAAGGCTTTAAGGGCGTCGTAGCCGCCCAGCATCTGTTTCCATCCCACTATGGTGCGATTTAAAGCTGCTGGCCCGGGGC
>DAOUCL010000165.1:0-17397 GCA_034432015.1 Dehalococcoidia bacterium | reverse complement strand
CCGGATGAGATACTTCGTCAACGGCGACCTCCGGCCAGCCTATCAGCCCGTCCGGTACCAGTAGGCGAGCTTCCAGAGGTTCGAATCCCAGGTCGTCAGGTCCATGCCCCGCAGGTTGTTCTTGGCGGCGGCCTGGCCGTTGCGGTTAACGATGGGGATCACCACCACGTCGTCGATGACCATCTGGTTCATTCGTTTGATGAGTTCGGCCCGCTTGACGGGGTCCATCTCGGTCCGGGCCTGGTTCCAGAGCCGGTCGTACTCGGGGTTCTGGTAGCGCTCGATGTTCCGGCCGGACCAGTTGTTGGCTTTTTGGGCCACCTGCCAGGAGGTCCACTTCTCCAGAAACGCCTGGGGATCAGGCGAGCCCGGCCCGGTGGTGTACATCTGCATGTCGGCATAGAAGTGAGAATACGTATCCGGGTTGCCGGGGTCGCTGGAGAAAAAGACGTCCGAAACAACAGCCTTCAGCTCAACCTCGACGCCGATGGACTCCAGGTCCTTCTTGATGATGGCCTGGGTCTTCTGCCGGACCGGGTTCACCGACGTCTGAAAGAGGACCTTCATTCGTTTGCCGTCCTTCTGGCGGACGCCGTCCGGTCCCCGCCGCCAGCCGGCCTCATCCATCATCCGGGCGGCCTTCTCGAGGTTAAACTCCCATTTGCCGCCTTCGGGGACGTATTTTTTCGGGTTAAAGACCATGTAGATGCCAACCTGGCCGCCGGCCCCGTAAAGCTCGTCGACGATTAGCTTGCGGTTTACGGTGTAGCTGAAGGCCTTGCGGACCTGCGGGTCGCTGAAGAAGGGGTGCTTGGTCTTGATGCTGGACCGCTCACCGTCCACTTCGGTCCAGGGGTCGGTGTAGTTGAGCTGGATGTGTTCGGTGCTCGCGCCCGGATAATTAATCACCCGGCCGATGCCCATCTTTTCCAGGCTAGCCAAAACGTCCCACTCGACCTGCATGTTCCAGGCGAAGTCGTATTCGCCCGTCTGGAGCACCGCCCGGGCGGCCGAGGTCGCATCGCCCCCGCCTTTAAGCTCAAGCCGGTCAAAGAACGGCCGGTTGGGCACGTGGTATTTGTCGTTGATTTCGGCGATGATAATGTCGCCAGGCCGAAACTCGACGAGTTTATAGGGGCCAGTTCCCACCGGCTTTAAGTTATACGGCGAGTTCCGGGCGTTCTGGCCCTTATAGGGGGCGATCAGGTGCTTGGGGAAGATGTGGCCGTTGCCCCCGACAAAGGGCGCGTGCCAGATGGGGGTCGGCTCCTCGAAGGTGATTTTGACGGTGTAATCGTCGACTTTTTCGACGACTTTAATATTCGTGTAGTTGCCCCGGCTTGTGGCCGCCGTCGCCGGGTCCATGACGTATTCCCAGGTGAAGACGACGTCGTCGGCCGTGAACGGCTGGCCGTCGTGCCAGGCGACGCCTTTCTTAAGGCGCCAGATGACCCAGCGGCCCTCCCGGTCCAGGGTGCCCTTTTCGACGCTGGGAACTTCGGCGGCTAAGATGGGGAAAACCTCCCCATCCGGGTCATAGGCGGCCAGGGGTTCGGTGAAGATGCGGGAGCCGTCGAAGTCCTTGGTGCCGGTGGAAAGGTGGGCATTGAGGATGACCGGCGCCTGCCACCAGAGGAGTTTAAGCAGTCCCCCGCCGCCCCGCCGGGTGGGCTGAAACTCCTCCTTTGGGGCCTCCGGCTGGGCCGGCGTGGCCGGGGCCGGGGCGCACGCCTGAAGGATGCTGACCACGAGGGGCATCGAAATTCCCGCCCCCAGCAGGGTATGGATAAACTGCCGCCGGCTTATCCGACCCGCCTTAAGCTCTTCAACCAGCTCCTCAACGGTCCAGTCCGCCATGTGCCTGCCTCCCGGGCCAGATTTTTATTTTGCACCCCTGTCAGCCCGAATTTCGGCATGATTTTAACAAAGCCAAGCGTCATTGTCAATTTCGAGCGGCGCCGACGCCGCAACTGTCCGGCCGCCACTGTTATTATCAAACCGGCGCAGCAAGCGTCAGCGGCGGCCGCAACGGGCTGGCGCGTCCGCCGCCCTATCCGGCAATTCGGGTTTAACAGCCGGCCGTGGAGATGCTGGCTAGTCTGCATGCAATTTTGTCCGGCTGTCGGCGGAGCGGGTATAATCTTTGGATAAAAACGGCTGACCGGGAGGCGTGGTGTTCAGCCCGATAAATGCCATTCTGGGCTTCTTTTCGTACGACATCGGCATCGACCTCGGTACCGCCAACACCCTGGTTATGGTCAAGGGCAAGGGCATTATTATCAACGAGCCCTCCGTCGTCGCCATCGACAAGCGGACCGGCAAGGTCCAGGCGGTGGGTGCCGAGGCCAAGCGTATGGTTGGTCGGACGCCGGCCAGCATCGTGGCCATCCGGCCCCTCAAGGACGGGGTGATCTCCGATTTTGAGACCACCGAGCGCATGCTCAATTACTTTATCACCAAGGTCCACGAGAAGTTCAGTTTTATGGTTCCCCGGCCCCGGGTCGTCATCGGCATCCCCAGCGGGTGTACCGAGGTCGAAAAGCGGGCCGTCCGCGACGCCGCCCTCAATGCCGGGGCCCGGGAATGTTATCTAATTGAGGAGCCGATGGCCGCGGCCATCGGGGCCGGCCTGCCCGTTATGGAGCCCACGGCCAGCATGGTGGTCGACATCGGGGGCGGCACCACCGAGGTGGCGGTCATCGCCCTGGGGGGGATCGTCGCCAGCAAGTCGATTCGGGTGGCCGGGGACGAGATGGATGAGGAGATTATTAACTACTGCCGTCAGCACTACAGCCTCCTCATCGGGGAGCGAATGGCCGAAGAGGTCAAGATTGCGGCGGGTTCCGCCTTCCCCCTCGACGAGGAGGTCGAGGTCGTTTTGCGCGGCCGGGACATCCTGACCGGCCTGCCCAAGGAGGTTACAATAAGCAGCGTTGAGGTCCGGGAGGCGATCTCGGCGCCGGTTCAGGCCATTGTTGACGCCGTCAAGACCACCCTGGAAATCACGCCCCCGGAGCTGGTGGCCGACCTGATGGACCGGGGAATCGTCCTGGCCGGGGGCGGGTCGCTTCTCCGGGGCCTCGACCGCCGGATCGCCTACGAAACGAAGGCCAAGGTCTACGTGGCCGACGACCCCCTTACCTGTGTCGTCCGCGGGACCGGGGTGGTCCTGGAGGACCTCGACCGCCTGCGGAAGGTCCTGGTTGAGGTTCAGACGACGCGGCCGTTCCGTTTCGCCTGAGAAACCCGGGGTAAATAAAGATGCGCCGCCCCACCGGACGGGCCGTCCTGCTGGCCGCCGTCTTCTCGGTGGTCCTCGGGCTGACCCAGCCCTTCTGGGCCAGCCGGGCCGACAACGTCGCCTGGGGACGGCTGTGGGATACCCTCCTGCCGGGAGCCGGGGCGCTGAGGGATTTGGTCAGGCCGGCCGCAAACATCCTGACGGGCCTCGGCCGAATCCGGGAGCTGGAGGAAGAGGCCCGCCAGCTCCGGGCCGAGGTCGACCGGCTTCGGGGGGAGCTTAGCCGCCTGCGGGAGGTGGAGGCCGAGAACCAGCGCCTCCGGGAGCTTCTTGGGGCCAGGCAACGCAACCCTAATTTTCAATTTGTCTTGGCCGACGTTATCGGCCGGGAACCGGGGCCCTTCGTTGAGGCCGTAATCGTAAATAAGGGGGCTCAGGATGGGATTGAGCCGGGGATGGTGGTAGTTGGGGCCGCCGGGCTGGTTGGCAAGGTGATTAAGGTCTCGGGCGGTAGTACCCGGGTGCTCCTTTTCACCGACCCCAGCAGCGCGGTGGCCGCCCGGATTCAGCGGACCGATGCCCGGGAGGTGACGGGCCTGGTGGTCGGCCAGGGTCAGGGGCGGGCGGTGATGCGCTATATCCCCCAGGGGGAACCCCTCCAGGTTGGGGACCAGGTGGTGACCTCGGGCCTGGGCGAGACCTTCCCCAAAGGGCTTGCTATCGGGCGGGTCGTGCAGGTGCGGCGGCTGGACGTGGAGCCCTTCCAGGAGGCCCTTATCGAGCCGGCGGTTGCCCTGGGCCGGTTGGAAAATGTCCTTATAATTACTAATTTTCGGCCGCCCCGCCTAGATTGACGGGTATGGGGGTCGTCTGGGTTTTCCTCGGGATCCTCCTGGCCGCCTGGGTGCAGGTTGCCGCCCTGGGCGGCATCGGCCTGCTGGGGGCCCGGCCTAACCTGGTTCTGCTGACCATCTTGGCGGCGGCCCTCGTTCGGGGTCCGGTGGTCGCCCTCCTTTTAGGGGTGTTTGGGGCCGCCCTGATGGCCGCCGTGAGCGCCGCCCCCGGACCCCTCTGGTTTCTGGCCTACCTTCCGGCCGGCCTTACGGCCGCTATCCCGGAGGGAGCCCTCAACCGCCAGAACCCGGTTGTGGTGGTCTTTCTGGCCCTGGGAACGGCGATTCTGTTCGACCTGGTTTTTTTCGTTGGCTTAAGCGTCGCCGGCTGGCGGCTTGATATCGGGCCAGGGTTGGGCGCCCGGCTTCTGCTGGACGGCATTTTTAACGGCCTGCTCGCCCTGCCGGGGGTCTGGCTGGTCCGGCGGCTGGCGGCCTCAGGTCCGGTTGACCGCTGATGTTGGGGGTCTTACGCCGCGAACGCCGCTGGAAGCCGGAGAAGCGGCCGGCTCCGGTCGACCCGGCCGCCCGCGCCCGGCTTAAGTTCCGGGCCTTGCAGGGGCTGATCGTCCTCGGCTTTTTGGTCCTGGCCGTTCAACTCTGGAAATTGCAAATCGTGATGGGCGACTACTACCGGACCCTGGCCGACAACAACCGGCTGCGCCTGGTGCCCGTCGCCGCCCCCCGGGGGGTTATCTATGACGCCCGGGGCAACCTCCTCGTCCGCAACATTCCCAGCTTTTCGGTGACGGTGATGCCGGCCGACCTGCCCAGGGACCGGCAGGCTGAAGTTGCCGGCCGGCTGGCCCGAATTCTTAACCTGCCGGCGGCCGAGATTGTCCAGAAGATTGAGGAGCGCCGGCGGCAGGACCCCTTCAGCCCCGTGGCGATAAAAGACAACGTGGACCAAAAGACGGCATTTATTGTTGAAGAAAACCACGAAAGCCTGCCCGGCGTCCAGGTCCAGGTTCGGCCCATCCGCCAGTACCTGGAGGGCCCCTCAATGGCCCACATCCTCGGGTTTACCGGCCGCATCGACGCCGAGGAGTACGCCGAACTCCGCACGCAAGGCTACCACCTGAACGACCAGCTGGGAAAGCAGGGTGTTGAGGCCAGCTACGAGCGGGAGCTTCGGGGGAGGCCGGGGCGGGAGGAGGTGGTGGTCGACGCCAGCGGCCGGAAGGTGGAGGTGCTGCAGCGGGAAGACCCGGTGCCCGGCAATAACTTGGTTCTAAGCATCGATTTGGAGCTTCAGCGGGTCGTTTATCAGGCCCTTAAGGCGACCATGGGCCGTTCAGACCACGCCGCGGCCGTGGTGGTGAACCCGAAGACGGGCGAAATCCTGGCCTTGGTCGCCATCCCCGACTACGATAACAACCTTTTTTCGACGGGCATCGGGACCCGGGAGTGGGAGCAGCTCCTTGAGGACCCCCGCCGGCCCCTGGTTAACGCCGCCATTGGGGGCGCCTGGGCCCCGGGGAGCACCTTCAAGCTGGTCACCGCCGCCGCCGGCCTGCAGGAGGGGATCGTCACCGCCAGCACGGTAATTTACAGCCCGGGCTATATCCGAATTCAGAACGAGGTTAACCCGGCGGTCCCGTTTATCTTCCGGGACTGGGCGGCCCTGGGGGCCCTGAACCTCCGACGGGCCCTGGCCATGTCGTCCAACGTTTACTTCGGCTGTGTGGCCGGCGGCTGTCCGGACCAGCGGATCCGGGGGCTGGGCATCGACAAGCTGGCCGAATACGCCCACATGTTCGGCTTCGGGGAAAAAACCGGCATCGACCTGCCGGGTGAAATCGAGGGGACGATCCCGAGCAACGACTGGTATCGCAAAGTAAGGGGGGAGCCGGCTTACCTGGGCGATGTTTACAACGCCGGTATCGGCCAGGGCGAGGTCACGGTCACGCCCCTCCAGCTGGCGATGGCCACCGCGGCCGTGGCCAACGGCGGTAGACTCCTTAAGCCCCAGCTGGTGCGGGAGATCAAAGACGCCGAAGGCCGGACGGTCTGGCGGTTCGAGCCGGTGGTGCGGCGGGAGCTGGGCATCCGGCCGGAATATTTAGAGCTTATCCGGGCCGGGATGCGGGACGGGGTTACTAGCGGCATCGTGACGGTGGTCGACATTCCGGGGGTGGCGGTGGCCGGAAAAACGGGGACGGCCGAATGGGGGCCCATCAATGCCCGGCGCTACCACGGCTGGTTCACCGGGTTTGCCCCTTACACCGACCCGGAAATCGTCGTGACCGTCTTCCACGAGCTGAGCCAGGGCGGGTCTTACACGGCGGCCCCGGCGGCCCGGCAGATTTTTGAATACTACTTCAGCCGAAAGCGGGGCTCATGATGGATCTGAGGCTCTGGCGCCGGTTCGACCCCTGGCTCCTGGCGGCGGCTCTGGGTTTGCTGGCCTACGGGCTCGTAATGATCTGGAGCGCGGCCGCCAGCGGCAACACCCCCGACGACCCGCTGGAATCGCCCGTCACCCGCCAGCTTCTCTTCGGCCTGGCCGGCCTCGTCCTCTTCGTCGCCGTCAGCACGGTCGATTACCGGCTCTTCGGCCACCTGGCCGAGACCTTTTACGCCGTGACCGTCGCCTTGCTCATCCTGGTCCTGCTGGTGGGGGATGCCACCTACGGCGCCCGCCGGTGGATAAACTTCGGGCCGGTGCCGGTCCAGCCTTCGGAGCTGGCAAAGTTCACCCTCATCCTGACCCTGGCCAAGGTCTTCACCCTTTACCAGGACCGGGTAAAGAGCTTCCGGGTTTTCGGCTTAAGCCTAGCGGCCACCGTGCCGTTTCTGGCCCTGGTCTACGCCCAGCCCGACCTGGGCACCGACCTGGTGCTTGGGGCGATCTGGCTGGGGATGGCCCTGATGGCCGGGGTCCGGTTCCGCTACCTCGTGGGGCTGGGTGTCCTCGGGGTGATTTTGAGCCCCCTTGCCTTCCGCTACTTTCTGCGGGACTACATGAAAGAGCGGCTCATGGTCTTTTTCAACCCGATGCTGGACCCGCTGGGGGCCGGGTATAACGTCCGCCAGTCGGAGATAAGCGTCGGGTCCGGGGGACTCTGGGGCCGGGGCCTGGGCCAGGGCTCCCAGACCCAGCTTAACTTTTTGCGGGTCCAGTACACGGACTTCATCTTCAGCGTCATCGGGGAGGAGCTCGGGTTTGTCGGGGCGATGGTGCTTTTTGGCCTCTTTATCCTCTTGCTGTTCCGGGGCATCCGGGCCGGGCTGCTGGCCGGGGATGACTTCGGCCGGCTGGTGGCCACGGGGATTGTGGTCCAAATTTTCGTGCAGGCCTTTATAAACATCGGGGCGAACAGCCGCCTGCTGCCCGTTACGGGCATTCCCCTCCCCCTCATAAGCTACGGCGGAAGCTCCCTCCTTACAACGCTGATGTCCCTGGGGCTGCTGGAAAGCATCCTCATGCGGCACAAACGGCTGGAATTCAATTAAACAATAAAGTATGCAGGACTGGAAATTCAGCCGAATCCGGCTGGAGAACGGGTTGCGGGTGATTGCGGCCGAGCAGCCTGGAGCCTTATCGGTGGCGGTTCGGCTCTTTGTGGCCGTGGGGAGCCGCTACGAGCCGGATAACCTGGCCGGCATCTCCCACTTCCTCGAGCACATGGTCTTTAAAGGGACTAAAAAACGGCCGACGGCCCGGCAGGTCAGCGAGGCCATTGAGGGCATCGGCGGCCAGCTTAACGCCGCCACCGGCTTTGAATACACCAACTTTTACGCCAAGGTCACCCCGGAGCACCTGGAGACGGCGGTCGACGTCGTTTCGGACCTGGTTTTAAACCCCCTGCTGGACCCGGCCGAGCTGGAGCGGGAGAAGGGGGTTATCCTGCAGGAGATAAGCCGCTACGAGGACCAGCCGGAAACCCACGTTTCGCTGCTCTTTCAGCGGCTCCTTTTCCCCGACGACCCCCTCGGCCGGCCCATCATCGGCTTCCGGGAGACGGTGGCCGGGGTCAGGCGGGAAGATATGGCCGAGTTTTTGGGGTTCCACTACCGGCCCCAGCGGGCCGTCCTGGTGGGGGCCGGGCGGCTGGATGCTGGCCAGCTGGTGGACCTGGCCAAGTCGTACCTGGGGCAGTGGCCCCCCGGGCCCGAGCGGCCCGAGCCCGAGCTTAAGGCGACGGAAGGCGGGCCCCGGGTTGCGGTGGGGGAGAAGCCGACAAACCAGGTCCACATTAACCTCGGGGTTCGGGCCTATTCCCTCTGGCACCCCGACCGGTTTGCGGCGATGGTTATGAACTCGGTTTTGGGGGAGGGGATGAGCTCCCGGCTCTTTTTAAACGTTCGGGAGCGGCTGGGACTGGCCTACGCCGTCTACTCGTACGTGGTCGGCCACAAGGATACCGGCCAGCTGGTGGTTTACGCCGGCCTCGACCCCGGCCGGTTTGACCTGGCCCTGACTACGATCCTTACGGAGCTCGACCGGCTCCGGCAGGAGCCGGTCCCGGCCGACGAGCTGGCCCGGGCCAAGGAGCGGCAGAAGGTGAGCCTGATGTTCCAGCTGGAGCGCTCGGAGAACCTCTCGGCCTATTACGGCCTGCAGGAGACGGTCCTCGGCCAGATAATGACCCCCCAGGAACGGCTGGAACGGATCGAGGCGGTAACCCCCGACGACATCCTCCGGGTGGCCCGGGACCTTTTCCGGACGGAGCGGCTACACCTGAGCCTCGTCGGCCTCGACCGCCCCGCCGAGGAACTCGAGGCAAAGCTTACCCTCTGACGGCGGGTCGCCTCAGTTCAGGGTACCCAAAACGCCACAATACCGTTCTGGCCGGCGCAGGTGGTTAGGGAGGACACCAGGCAAGTCCTGATTTAGAACCGTGTAAGGCCAGTCCACATCCCGACCAGGCGGGAGTCGAACCAGTGAGGATAGGCCACGTAGAACGCGTCCCGCTGCGAGCCGGTCAGCCGGTAAAATCCGCTGATAAGTTCAGCCGCCTCGGAGGCGTGTAAGACCCGCTGACAGTAGGCCTCGGCATAGGCGACGGATATTCGGTCAGCATTGGTCCGCAAAACACTAAAAGCAAGGGCGGGGCCCAAGACCCGAGCCGCGGCGGCCCACTTCTCCCGCCCATGCCTAAATACCCAGAGGGTCGGGGGCAATGCGGCCAGGGCGAGGACTGCCGGGAGCGCTGCGGCCGCTCGGACGGCGGTCGGCTTTTCCCGGGGGAAGGCGAGGTTTAAGGCCGACGGCATTGGAACATAAGCAGGGCTCGGCCGATGTTTTCGGCCAAAATCCCCGCCGGGTCTCCTTCGATGGGCTTTTCCCAGGCGGTGAGCCGGGTGAACACCCGGCCGAAGAAGACGGCCGGGTTGTCGAAAACAAAACTCGGAACGGCTTCCCGAACGAAGCCCCCGAACGAGGAAGGCCAAGGTCCAGGCCGCAAAGGTGGGTAGAAATGGGTGCCGCAGGCCCACCCGGGCGGGGATGACTGCCCAGGACGCCGCCGCTCCGAAAAACATGGTCCAGCGGCCGCCGGCTCTTCCCCACAATGCCGCTCCCAGCAGGTAGAGGGGCGGAAGCATCAACGTCCCGATGAAGGCGGTACCTACCTGGAGGGGAAGGTTGAAGATTTCGACCGTTGCGGCGGCCAAGTAAAACTGGAAGGCTTCCCGGCCGGTATTCCTGGGAAAGAAAATTTTTAATCTCCGGCCAGTACGTCCCGTACGTCCAGCAGCTTCTCGACGTGGTCGCTGTTAACGTCGTGGGGAAGGCCGTCTAGGTCCCAGTAGCGAAAGGGGACCCCGATGGCCAGCAGATGCCACCAGCCGACGTGGAAAGGGCGGCGGACGGAGTCCAGGCTCGGCCGTATCGGTTCGTTCCACCAGGCCGCAAACCAGGCGACGACGGCTACAGCCCAGGCCACCAGGCCGGGGAGGCGGAACTGGTTTCCCCCGGCGTCGGCAAAGGCCAGAACCGTCCGCCCAAGGCTGAGGACCAGCCAGGAGAACCTGGGAACCCTTCCCGTCCATTTGGGGTCGGCCCGTGGCGGCGGGCCGGAACCATCCGGCCCCACCCGGCCCCGCCAAAAAGCCCAGAAGCCCACCGCGGCGGCCAAGGCGTAGAGGAAAAGCCCAAACATCGGCGGGCGGTCCCGGGGGCTGCCGTCCAGGACGAATTGGCCGCCGACGGCTAATAAAAGGCTAAAAAGACGGCCGGTAAGTACGGGGCCACCATTAGCTTGCAGGTTTGGTCGCAACCATAAAGAAATAGGCCCCGGCCTCGGCCGGGGGCTCTAGATAATACTGGCGGAGAACCCGCGCCACCGGCCAAAGACTCCAGGCCCAGGGCACCAAGACCCAGCGGCCGACCAGCTTTTTAAACCCAAGGGCCGGCAGGCCGTAGAGATGGCCCCATTCCAGCAGGGCGGTGGCCCCCGGCGAGAAGTAATAATGATACTCTACGGGCTCGAGGCCCACCGCCGTCAGTCGGGCCGCCCACCAGTCCGGACCCTGGCAGGTTACGTGGCGGGATACGCGGTTGAAAAAGCACCGGTAGGCGGCAGCCAGCCGCCTAAATCCCAGCCGCTCAAGGATTCGGCTGACAGATAAATACTCGGCAAAGTGCTCGCTGGGAACGGTGAAGACCAGTCGGCCCCCTGGCTTCAGCACCCGGCTTATCTCGGCCAGGACGGCCTCAACCCCTGGGATATGTTCCAGGACGGAGTTACTCACCACGGTGCCGAAAACCCCCGGACGAAAAGGGAGGCGGGCGGCATCCGCCCGGACAACCGACCGGTAGACCCGGCGGCGGACGGCATCCCGGAGGGCCCAGGCGGACAGGTCCAACCCAACGGGGGCCAGGCCCGATAAGGTGAAGCTGGCAAAGTGCCCGTCCCCACAGCCGAGGTCCAGAACCGGGCCCGGCAGCGGCAGGCCCCGGTAAAATCGGGCCTCCACGGACCTGAGCAGCGCCCGGAAGGCCGGGACTTCCCGCAGGTGGGCCCACAAGAGGCTATCGTCCGGGTAAATCCCGGCCTTACCGGAAATTGGACCGGCCGAGGAGGCTTTCGAAAAGTCCTTCATAGGCGGCCGCGGTCCGTACGGTGCTGTAATGGCGTTCCACCTCCTCCCGGGGGCGGACGTAGAGCTGCCGGTGGGCCAGGACTTCGAGGATAGCTTCGGCCAAGGCGCGGCTGTCCCGGGGTGGAACCGTCCGGCCCATGCCGGTGGTAGCTACAGGCACCCGAACTCCGGGCAGGTCGCTGGCCACCACCGGGGTGCCGCAGAGCATCGATTCCACCTGAACTAGGCCGAAGGATTCGGTGGCGTTAATGCTGGGCAAAACGGTTACGTGGCAGTTGGCGAAGAAGGCGGCCGTCTCGGCGGGGTCCAGGACGCCGACAAAGGACCAGTGGTCCCGGTAGCGTTCGAAAAGGGGTTGGAGGCGACGGGCGTAAGCGGCCTCGCCCACCACGTTCTTATAAGGTCCGGCGAAAAGCACCCGGGCACTGGGGTGAACGGCCAGGATGTGGGGCAGGGCCCCCAGAAGGTATTCCACGCCCTTCTCCGCCGCCAGCCGGGCCATCATCCCGATGACGACCTGCCCATCAAGTCCCCACTTCTGCCGGAAGGCTGCCGCTCGGGCCGGTTCCGGCGGCGGGACTTGGACCGGGGGCGGGATTATCCGGACCTTGCGAATATATTTTGAAAGATAAGGGGAGTGACGGGCGTAATCTTCGGTGTAGGCCACGATGGCGTCGGCCGTCCACGCCGCCGCATGGTCCATCAGGTGCACCACCACGTTGGCGGCGCGGTTGAGGAACCCCGGGGGAAGGCGGATATCACAGTGGTAAGTGAGCACTACCGGCTTACCGAAAAGCCGGCCCCGCAGGCCGATGCCGGCGGCGTCAAATTGGGGCAGGTGCAGCCAAACCACCTCGGCCCAGCGGACAAGTTTTGTGGCCCAGAGGCCGATGGTGGGCATCAGTACCCCCTTGCTTATGCGCATCAGGACCGGTACCCGCCTGACCTTCACCCCGTCCCGGACTTCCACCGGAGGCAGGGCCCGGTCGTATTGCGACGTCAGAATCTGCACCTCGTGCCCCCGGGCGGCAAGGGCCCCGGCGACCCGTTCCACGTAGATGGTAAGGCCGCTGATGTGGGGCCGGTAGTAGGTGAGGGCAATAAGGATCTTCACCGGGCCGTCCGGTCCGCCGTGAGCTGGTCGGTGTGGGCCCGCACCCAATCAACAAGGAGCCGCAGGCCCTCCCGCACACCCACCTGGGGCCGCCAGCCCAGGTCCCGCGCCGTCCGCCGGATGTCGCTCACGTACACTTTCTGGTCCCCCGGCCGCCAGGGCCCGAAGGTGGGCGGGGGCAGGGGCATCCCCAGGATATCGGCCAGAAGCGGCCCGAATTCCTGCCAGACGGAGAGGGTGTTTCCCGGCCCGCCCCCAATGTTGTAAACCTGGCCGGCCGTCACCCCGATGCGGTCTACGGCCGCCCGCATCGCCGCCACCAGGTCGGTTACGAAGAGCACGTCCCGCACCTGTTTTCCGTCCCCGTAGATGGTGATGGGCCGGCCGGCAAGGGCCGAGATTACAAAATGGGCCATCCACCCCTGGTCCTCCGTTCCGAACTGGTGGGGACCGTAAACGCACGACATCCGGAAAACCACCGTGGGCAGGCCGAAAATCCGGGCGTAGTCCCGAACGTACTGGTCGGCCGCCCCTTTGGAACAGCCGTAAGGGGAGTGAAAATCGAGGGGCTGGCTTTCGTCGACTCCCCAGGGCCGGTCGACGTACCGGTAGCGGGTGGCCTCCTCGATTACCGGAATGCCGGCCATGGGGCCGTAGACCTTGTTGGTGGACGTATAAAGAAGGGGACGCCCGCCCCCGGACTGCCGGATTGCCTCCAGCACGTTTAAGGTGCCCAGGGCGTTCACCTCAAAATCCGTTCGGGGGTCCACCAAGGAGGTAGTAACAGCCACTTGGGCGGCCAGGTGGAAGACGACGTCGGCCGGCCGGACCGCTTCGAGGACGGCCGGGAAATCCCGGATATCCGCCCGGGTAAAGCTAACCCGGTCGGGGTAGTGGCTTAAAAGCCAACTCAGGTTCCACTCGGCGCCCGGCCGGGCCAGCAGGTCGAGGACGTGGACCTTCCAGCCGTCGGCGGCCAGGGCGGCCGCCAGGTTGACCCCGATAAAGCCTGCGCCCCCAGTTACTAGGGCTTGCGGCGACATAACGTTACCTTGGGAAGATTATAAGGCCTGGCGGCCCGATCGGCCCAGGGCCGAATGTCCCGGGCAGGGCTTTCCAGCTCAGGAGCCGGTCCGTTGTTGGGACGATGGCCGTGGGTCCCGACCGAACGGTGTGGCAACAGGGGTTTCAGCGCCCAAAACTGGCTAATGGGGTATGGCGGCCCGGCGGCGGGCGAGTTCGGCCTCAAGTTCGGGGGGAAGGGGCGAAGTAAACTCGAGCCACTGCCCGCTTCGGGGGTGGGGAAACCCCAGGTAAAACGCGTGCAGAAAGTGGCGGTTAAGGGTCGGACAGGCCCGGCCGTAAAGCCTATCCCCCACCAGCGGGTGGCCCAGGCTGGCAAAATGGACCCGGATCTGGTGGGTCCGGCCGGTCTCGGGCCAGACCTCCACCAGGGTGGCCCCGCCGAGGTACTCCCGAACCCGGTAACGGGTTACGGCCGGCCGGCCGGTGCTCACCACCGCCATCCGGGTTCGGCGGCGGGGGTCCCGGCCCACCGGGGCGTCGATAATCCCCTCGGGCGGGGAAAGCCGGCCTTCCACCAGGGCCAGGTAGCCCTTTTTGAAGCGGCGGGCCTTGAGGTCGGCCTGAAGGCGGCGGTGGGCGGCCTCGTTTTTGGCCGCAACCATCAGGCCCGAAGTGTCTTTGTCCAGCCGGTGGACGATGCCGGGCCGCTCGTCCGGGGTGGGCATCCGGCCCAGGTACGCCACCAGGGCGTTGGCCAGGGTGTCGGTGGGGTGGCCGGCGCCGGGGTGGACCACAAGCCCGGCCGGCTTATCGATAACCAGCAGATCCTCGTCCTCGTAAACGACCTTAAGGGGCAGAGGAGTCGGGACCACCCCGAGGGGCGGCCGGGGCGTAACCTCCACCTCCACGAGCTGGCCGCCCCGGAGCCGGAGGGCCGGTTTCGTAACGATGACCCCATTCACTTTAACCCGACCTTCCCGAATCAGCTCCTGAATGCGGCTCCGGGAAAGGTCCGGACACCGACCGGCCAAAAAGCGGTCAAGACGCTCGCCGGGGGCTTCGGCCGTGAACCGGCGGACTTCAGGTTTCGCCCCGGCGGTCGCCAGCGGTGGTGGCTGCATGTTCGGCCGAGCCGCGGCCCTTAACCAGGTCTGGCCAGAGGAGGCTTGCGGCCAGCAGGACCGCCCCGACGGTTATGGCCGAATCGGCAACGTTAAAGACCGGCCAGAAACGGAGGTCGATAAAGTCGGTCACGTAGCCCTGCCAGACGCGGTCAATGAGGTTGCCGACGGCCCCGCCCAGCTGAAGACCCAGGGCGGTCCGAAGGGCCCACGCCCCCTCGGGCAACCTTCGGTAGTAGTAAATTATCAGCCCGACGGCAAAGAACGCCACCAGCGTGAGGAGCAAACCCTGGTTCGTAAAGAGGCCGAAGGCCGCCCCGGTATTGGTCACGTGGGTGAGCCGGACCGGCCAGTCGGCCGGGAAGGAGGCCCCCGGCGGCAGGTGGGTCCGAATAAGGGCCTTAGTTGCCTGGTCGGCAAGAAAAACGCCCCCGGCGATGAGGAAAACGCCTAGGGGTTTACGCCCAAGGGTGGTCATCGGTCAGCGGGGCAAAGTCGGTTCTTCGAGGAGCATTCGGAGCTGGCGGGCGGTCTGAATGGCCTGGGCCTGGAAGTGGTTGTTGGCGAAGACAAAGGTTCGCTCTGTAAGGCCGGCGATATACCGGATTTTCGGGA
The DNA here is from genome assembly GCA_034432015.1 of Dehalococcoidia bacterium. Lineage (GTDB taxonomy): Bacteria > Chloroflexota > Dehalococcoidia > JAUQQI01 > JAUQQI01 > JAUQQI01. The sequence goes on along the minus strand of DAOUCL010000165.1, from coordinate 2,337 downwards.
CCCACTCCTCCAGCTCCTCGATGGGGTAGGTGTAATCGTAGCGTTCGTAGGCGTGCTCGTGCTTCCACCATTTGGCCTTATTGCGGCCGTGGAACCGGACGTAGCCCACCGGCCCGGTGGCCTCGGCGACCGGGGGTAGCAGGCCCGGCAGCTGGGGCTCGTCGACGCAGCAGAAGCCGACCCCGAGGCGGCGGAGCCGCTCGAAGGTTTCGGGGCGCACCCAGCCCACGTGGCGGAACTCGACGACCAAGGGCAGGTCGGCAGACAGGTCCCGAAGGCGGGCGACGTAATCCCAGGCTTTGGGGCCGGGGCGGAAGCTGTTGGGAAACTGGGCGAGCAGGGCCCCCAGCTTCCCGGCGGCGACGATGGGCTCCAGGGCGGCCCGGAACCGGCGAAAGACGTCGGCCCCGTCGGCCGTCCGCTCGTGGGTAAGTTCCCGGGGGAGCTTGACGGCAAAGAGGAAGCCGGCCGGAACCCGTCGGGCCAAGGCATCCACGGTCCGGGCGCCGGGGATGGCGTAGTAGGTCGAGTTAATCTCGACAGTGTTAAACTCCCGGGCATAGTACTCCAACCAGGCCCGGCGGGGCAGTTCGGCCGGGTAGTAGGGCCCCACCCAGTCGTCGTAGCTAAAACCCGAGGTGCCGATGTAGACCATCCCGACTAAAGTCTAACAGACACCGCCCGTTGACCTGAGGATGGGGGCAGGGCTAAACTGTGTCTGGTTAAGTTACCGTCAGCCCAAAAGGGGGACCCCACGATGACCGAGGTTCGGGTTGTATCCGGAAACATCGCCGAGGCGCAGGTGGATGGCCTGGTGGTTAATCTCTTTGAGGGTGTAACCCGGCCGGGCGGGGCAACGGGGGCGGTGGACCGTGCCCTTGGGGGCGAAATCAGCCGCCTTATCTCTAAAGGTTATTTCAAAGGAAAACTCAACGAGACCTTTGTCCTCCCGACCTTCGGCCGGATGCCGGCCGACCACGTCCTGGTGGTGGGCCTGGGCAAATCCTCCGAGTTCGACCTGGACCGGGTCCGGCAAGTATCGGCCACCGCCGCCAAGGCCCTGCGCCGGGTCGGATGTCGGAAAATCGCCACCATCGTCCACGGGGCCGGCATCGGCGGTCTGGACCCCGCCGCGGCCGCCCAAGCCCTCACCGAAGGCACGCTGCTGGGCCTTTATCGTTTTGACAAATACCTGACGAACCGAGAGGAGAATGGCAGGGAGCTCGAAGAGGTTCAGGTGGTCGAATTTGACGCCGCCAAGGTGCCGCTCCTGACCGAGGGGGTTGAGCGGGGCCGAATTGCCGCCGAGGCGGTCAATTTCGCCCGGGACCTGGTTAACGAGCCAGCCAACGTCCTCACCCCCGCCGAGATGGCCAACCGGGCCCGGGAGCTTGCCGCCCGCTACGGGCTAGAATGCGAGGTTTTGGACCGGGAGCAGATGGAGTCCCTGGGAATGGGGGCCTTCCTGGCCGTGGCGGCCGGCAGCGTCCAGCCGCCCAAGCTCATTGTCCTCAAATACTGGGGGACTGACCGCTCCCAGGCGCCCATCGCCTTCCTCGGGAAGGGCATAACCTTCGACACCGGGGGCATTTCGATCAAACCGGCCCAGGGGATGGAGGAGATGAAGACCGACATGGCCGGGGCGGCGGCCGTGCTGGGGGCGATGCAGGCCATCGCCCGGCTCAAGCCGAAGCTGAACGTAGTCGGCCTGGCCGGCTGCACCGAAAATATGCCCTCGGGCACGGCGACCAGGCCGGGAGACATCGTCCGGGCGATGAACGGCACCACCGTGGAGGTCGTTAACACCGACGCTGAGGGCCGGCTGGTTCTGGCCGACTGCGTCTGCTACGCCCGGAAGCTCGGGGCCCGGGCCATTGTCGACCTGGCGACCCTTACGGGCGCCTGTGTGGTGGCCCTGGGCAAGGTGGCCAGCGGCGCCTTTACGAACAGCCCCGAGTTTCTGGGGAAGGTTAAGGCCGCGGCCGAGGCCGCCGGGGAGAAGATCTGGGAGCTGCCCATGTTCGAGGAATACCGCCAACAGCTCAAAAGCGACTGCGCCGACCTTAAAAACGTGGGCGGCCGGGAGGCCGGGGCCATCACCGCGGCCTACTTTATCAGGGTCTTTGCCGAGGATACGCCCTGGGTCCACCTGGATATTGCGGGGACGGCCCGGGCCGACAAGGAACAGCCTTACATCCCCAAAGGGGGTACCGGCGTCGGCGTTCGGACCCTGGTGGAGCTGGCCCTGCGGGAAGCCGGGCAGGCCTAGCTGCCGGCGGGAAGCTCGACCTTCAAGGGCGCGTTATGGTCAAAATAGCGGGTAACCATCACGTGTCC
>DAOUCL010000164.1:0-7834 GCA_034432015.1 Dehalococcoidia bacterium | reverse complement strand
GGCCGGCATCGGCCCGAACCGGGGTGAAGGGCCGGGGGAGCAGGGGGTCGAGGCTCCCGGGCGGGGTGCACCGGACCATGATAAACTGTCCCGGCTCAAATTGCCGAGCAACCTCCGCGGCCGAAAGCTCCAGGTAGAAATGCCGGCCGTCGTGGGGCCGGTTCTCGGTAACGGTCGCCTCAGCGAGCACCCGGGACATTTTAGCGGCCGCGGGGGCGCCGGTACTCGGGGAGGGGCAGAACCGAGTAGCCGGCGGTGCCGGCCTTTAGGGCTTGAACCGCCGCCCGCAGGGTGTCCAGGGACGTATAGCAGGGGATCTGCCGCTCGACGGCGGTGCGGCGGATCTCAAACCCGTCCTTAAGGGGCGTCCGGTTGCCCGTCAGGGTGTTGACGACCCCCTTAACCAGCCCCTCCCGGATGACGTCCACCACGTTGGGGTGGCCTTCGCCCAGCTTGTAAACCTGCTGTTTTACCGGGAGGCCGAGCTGGCGGATAAACCGGGCCGTCCCTTCGGTAGCGTAAAACTCGAAGCCCAGGTTGGCCAGGGCCTTGATAAGGGGGGCAGCCTCCGGCTTATCCCGGTCGGCGATGGTGAGCAGGATCGCCCCTTTGCGGGGCAGGGCCAGGCCCGAGGCGATGAGGGCCTTGATGAGGGCGGCCTCGAAGGTGAAATCGATGCCCATCACCTCGCCCGTAGACTTCATCTCGGGGCCCAGGTAAGTGTCCACCCCGGCAAGTTTGGACATCGAGAAGACCGGGGCCTTCACCGCCACCAGCCGGGACCGGGACCAGAGCCCCCCGGAGTAGCCCAGGGACGCCAGCGTCTCGCCCAGGGCGATCCGGGTGCCCAGGGCGACCATGGGAACCCCGGTCACCTTCGAAATAAAGGGGACCGTCCGGCTGGAACGGGGGTTAACCTCGAGAACGTAGACCTCGGAGTCCACCGGCCCGGCCGGGGGGCGGCCCCAGGACGGCCAGCGGTCGCCGTTGGGCCGCATAATGACGAACTGGATGTTAAGTAGCCCTTTAAAGCCCAGGGCCCGGCCGATCCGGGTGGTGTAGTCGACGATGGTCTCAACTTCCTGGGGGGTCAGGTGGACGGCCGGGTAGACGGCCATGGAGTCGCCGCTGTGGACGCCGGCCCGCTCGATGTGCTCCATAATCCCCGGGATGAGGACCTCTGCAGCGTCGCAGACGGCGTCCACCTCCACCTCCCGGCCTTCTAAGTATTTGTCAACCAGGATCGGGTGGCGGCCAGCGGCCTCGAGGGCCATCTCGACGTAGCGGATGAGCTCCTCCCGGTCGTGGCAGATCTCCATGGCCCGGCCGCCCAGCACGTAGCTGGGCCGGACCAGGACCGGGTAGCCGATGGCGTCGGCAACCTTGACCGCCTGGGAGACGGTGTTCACGGCCGCCCCCGGGGGCTGGGGGATCCCCAGCCGGCTTAGGAAGTCCTCGAACCGGCGGCGGTCCTCGGCCAGGTCGATGGCCTCGGCCGGGGACCCCAAAAGCTCCACCCCGGCCCGGGCCAGGGGCCAGGCCAGGTTTATGGCCGTCTGGCCCCCGAACTGGACGATGGCCGGGGGCATCCCCTCGTTTTCTAAAACGTTTAAGACCGATTCGGCATCCAAAGGCTCGAAATAGAGCCGGTCGGAGGTGTCAAAGTCGGTTGAGACCGTCTCCGGGTTGGAGTTAATAATAAGGGCCTTAACCCCGGCCGAACGGAGGGCCCAGACGCTGTGGACGGAACAGTAATCAAACTCGATTCCCTGGCCGATGCGGATGGGCCCGCTCCCGATGACCAGGGCCTTTTTCTCGGGCACGGGCTCGGCCTCGTTCTCGGTGCCGGCGTAGGTGCTGTAAAAATAGGGGGTTTCGGCCTCAAACTCGGCCGCGCAGGTGTCTACCAGCTTATAGACCGGCCTTATCCCCCAGCGGGCCCGCAACTCCCGGACCTGGTCCGGCAGCCGGTCGGCCAGCCGGGCGACCTGCTCGTCCGAAAAGCCGAGCCGCTTCGCCTCCCGCAGGAGGCCGGGGTTGAGCGGCTCCGAGAGGAGCCGCCGCTCCATCCGGACGATGTTGAGCATCCGCTCCAAAAACCAGGGGTCGATGCCGGTGGCCTTAAAGAGCAGTTCGACGCTTACCCCCCGGCGGAGGGCGGCCATCACCGCCCAGAGGCGCAGGTCGTTGGGGTAAAGGGGCAGCACCCGCTTTAGGTCTTCGGGGTCGGTGGGCAGGCCGTTTTTGAGGGCGTCAACCCAGGCCGGGTCCTCCCACTGGAGGGAGCGGCGGCCGAGCTCCAGGCTGCGCACCGCCTTCTGGAGGGCAGCCTCGAAGGTGCGGTCGACGGCCATCACCTCGCCGGTGGCCTTCATCTGGGTGCCCAGCCGGCGGTCGCCGAAGGGGAACTTGTCGAAGGGCCAGCGGGGAATCTTAACCACGCAGTAGTCCAGGGCGGGCTCGAAGGCGGCCACGGTCTTGCCCGTGACCGCATTGCGGATCTGGTCGAGGGTAAGGCCGATGGCGATCTTGGCCGCAACCCGGGCGATGGGGTAGCCGGTGGCCTTGCTGGCCAGGGCCGAACTGCGGCTTACCCGGGGGTTGACCTCAATCACGTAGTAAGGCGGTAGGCCGTTCGGCCCGACCGGGTAGCCCCGGGGGGCCAGGGCGAACTGGATGTTGCAGCCGCCCTCAATCCCCAGGGCCCGGATGATCTTGAGGGCCGAGGACCGGAGCATCTGGTACTCTTTGTCGGTGAGGGTCTGGCTGGGGGCAACGACGATGCTGTCGCCGGTGTGGACCCCCATCGGGTCGATATTCTCCATGTTGCAGACGGTGATGCAGTTGTCGGCCGAGTCCCGCATCACCTCGTATTCGATTTCCTTCCAGCCGATAACCGACCTTTCGATGAGGACCTGGTGGGCCGGGCTGATAATCAGGCCCGTTTCAACGACCCGAACCAGCTCCTCCCGGGTGTAGGCGATGCCCCCCCCGGTGCCCCCCAGGGTATAGGCCGGCCGGATAACCACCGGCAAGCCTAGCTTCTCCACAACCCGCTCGGCCTCAGCAACGCTCGTCACCACCTCGCTTTCGAGGACGGGCTCGCCGATGGCGAGGAGCAGCTCTTTAAAAAGGGCCCGGTCCTCGGCCCGCCGAATGGCCTCCAGGGGGGTTCCCAACAGCCGGACCTCGTAGCGGTCCAGCACCCCCAGCTCCGCCAGCTCCACGGCCAGGTTGAGGCCCGTCTGGCCTCCCAGGGTCGGAAGGAGGCCGTCGGGCCGCTCCCGCTCGATGATGCGGGTCAAAACATCGGCCGTAAGGGGCTCGATGTAGACGACGTCGGCGATTTCTTCGTCGGTCATAATGGTGGCCGGGTTGGAGTTGACCAGGACGCAGGTGACCCCCTCCTCCCGGAGGGCCTTGCAGGCCTGGGTGCCGGAGTAGTCGAACTCGGCCGCCTGACCGATGATGATCGGCCCGGAGCCGATGACCAGAACCTTGCGGGGCTTCTCAGCCATCTTTGCGGCCGCTTCCCTCCATCAGCTTGATGAACTCTTCGAAGAGATACATGTTGTCCCAGGGGCCAGGGGAGGCCTCGGCGTGGTACTGGATGCTGAAGACCTTAAGGTCCGGGTGCTCCAAGCCCTCCACGGTGCCGTCGTTAAGGTTGATGTGGGTTACCCGGACGGCCGGGTCCAAGCCCTCGGCCAAGACGGCGTAGCCGTGGTTCTGGGCCGTGATATACACCCGGCCCGTCCGCAGGTCCTTGACCGGGTGGTTGGCCCCCCGGTGGCCGAATTTGAGCTTGAAAGTTTGGCCGCCGAAGAGCCGGCCCAGCACCTGGTGGCCCAGGCAGATGCCCATAATCGGCCGCCGTCCCACCAGCCCCGCGGCCGTCTTTACCAGGTAATCCAGCAGGGCCGGGTCGCCCGGCCCCGGCGAGATGAGGATGCCGTCCGGGTCGAGACTTAAGACTTCCTGGGCCGTAGCCGTGGCCGGAACCACCGTAACCTCGCAGCCGAGGCGGGTGAGGCTGCGCAGAATGTTGAACTTTACGCCGCAGTCGACGACCACCACCCGGAACCGGGGCCGCCAGTCGGGCTCCGGGGCCGGCCACCGGTAGGGCGCCGGGGTGGTGACCAGCCGGACGAAGTCCAGGTCGTCGTAGCGGGGGCCGGTCTTAAGGACCTCCAGCAGTTCCCCGGGGCGGCGGCCGACGCCGACGGCCCCCATCATCACCCCGTGCTGGCGGAGCTTGCGGGTGAGGGCCCGGGTGTCGATGCCGGCCAGGCCCGGGATGTTGTGCTTTACTAAGAGCTCCTTAAGGGTCATCCGGGCCAGGGTGTGGCTCGGGGTGGGCGAAGGCTCGTAGACGATGAACCCCTGGACCTGAATCCGCCTGGATTCAAAGTCGAAATCGTTAATGCCGTAGTTGCCCACCAGGGGGTAGGTTAAAACGACGACCTGGCCGGCGTACGAGGGGTCCGAAAGGACCTCCTGGTAGCCGGTCATACTGGTGTTGAAGACGACTTCGCCAATGGCCGTGGTTTCGGCCCCAAAAGAGTAGCCCTCGAAGACCGTCCCATCCTCGAGGACGAGGACGGCCGGGGGACCCTTCTCAAGCCGGGTGCTGGCGTCCATTGAAGACAACCTCGCCGTTAAAGATCGTAAGTACCACCCGCCCCTGCAGGGTCACCCCCGCCAGGGGCGTATTCTTGCCCAGGGAAGCAAATTCTTCCGGCCGAACGACCCACACCGCCCCGGGGTCCAGGACCACCAGGTCGACGGGCTCGCCCGGCCGGAACGTATAGGGCACCCGAAAGCCGGCCTGCTCCAGAATCCGGCCCGGCCCGGCGGTAAGCCGGGCGATGAGGGTGGGCAGGTCCAGGAGGCCGGCGTGGACCAGGGTCATGAGCAGGCCGAAGGCCGTCTCCAGGCCGCTGATGCCGAAGGCGGCCTGGCCGTATTCGCACGCCTTATCCAGCCAGTGGTGGGGGGCGTGGTCGGTGGCGATGACGTCGATGGTGCCGTCCCGCAGGCCCGCAATGAGGGCCAGGCAGTCGGACCAGGTCCGCAGGGGCGGGTTAACCTTGGTCCGGGTGTCGTAAGGGGGTAAGTCGTCGGGGATAGGGAGAGTCCCCACCGGTGGGTAGGCATTTCCTTCGGACCCGAGGAGCCAGCGGTCGGTAAGCGTCAGGTGGTGGGGGCAGACCTCGGCCGTAGCCCGGACCCCCCGGGCCTTAGCCGCCCGCACGAGCTCCACGGCGCCCCGGGTGCTCAAGTGGGCCAGGTGGACCCAGCCGCCGGTGAGTTCGGCCAGGGCGATGTTCCGGGCTACCGGAATCTCCTCGGCGGCGGCCGGCATGCCCCGCAGGCCCAGCCGCCCCGCCACCGGGCCCTCGTTGGCCGAAGCCCCCTCGGCTAGGGCCGGCTCCTCGCAGTGGTCGATGACGGGCCGCCCGGTGAGCAGGCCGTATTCCAGGGCCCGGCGCATCAGCCGGCCGTCGTCGCTGAAGCCGAAGGCCCCGGCCGCGGCCAGCTCCGCCAGGTCGGCCAGCTCCCGGCCGGCCTGGCCGCGGCTGACGCAGGCGATGGGAAGCACCCGAACAACCCCCGTTTCCCGGGCCCGCTCGTAGACGAACGTAACCCGCTCAGGGGTGTCAATGGGGGGGTCGGTGTTAGGCATGGCGCAGACGGTGGTAAAGCCGCCCCGGGCGGCGGCCCGGGTGCCGGTGGCGATGGTCTCTTTGTGCTCGTGGCCGGGCTCCCGCAGGTGGGCGTGCAGGTCGATAAAGCCGGGGGTTACCACCAGGCCGGCGGCGTCGATGACCCCAAAACCGGGGGGTGGGGCGACGGTTCCCGGCTCGGCCAGGGCCTTAAGCCGGCCGTCCTCGATAACCAGGTCGAGGGGGCGGTCGAGGCCGGCGGCCGGGTCGATTACCCGCCCGCCCCGAATAAGGTAGTTGCCCATCACCCCTCCACCACCGCCCCGGAGAGCAGGTATAAAAGGGCCATCCGGACCGCGACCCCGTTAGCGACCTGTCGCTCCACCAGGGACCTGGGCCCGTGGGCAACCTCGGAGGATATCTCCACCCCCTCGTTCATCGGCCCGGGGTGCATAATGACGGCTTCGGGCCGGGCCCGCTCAAGCCGCTTTGGGTTCACCTGGTAGAGCCGGATATACTCCCGCAGGCTGGGCAGTAGGCCGGCCTGCTGGCGCTCCCGCTGGAGGCGGAGGGGCATCACCACGTGGGCCCCCATTAGGGCCCGGTCCAGGTCGTACTCGACCGTCACCGGCGGCCACAGTTCGGCCGAAACCATCGTCCGGGGCAGGAGGGTTGGGGGGCCGCAGAGGACCACTTCGGCCCCCAGCTTCGTAAGACCCCAGACGTTCGACCGGGCGACCCGGCTGTGGAGGATGTCGCCGACGATGACGACTTTAAGGCCAGCGATTCGGCCGAAGTGTTCTTTGATGGTGAAAAGGTCTAAGAGGGCCTGGGTCGGGTGGGCATGCCAGCCGTCCCCGGCGTTAATAACCGAGGCCCGGGTGTGTCTGGCCACCAGGTAGGGTGCGCCCGACTGGGGGTGGCGGATGACGACGAAGTCGGCCCCAAGGGCCTGGAGGGTGAGCACCGTGTCGATTAAGGACTCGCCCTTGGCCACGCTGCTGCCGGCGGCCGACATGTTGACCACGTCGGCCCCGAGGGCCTTGGCCGCCAGCTCGAAGGAGACCCGGGTGCGGGTGCTTTCTTCGTAGAAGCAGTTAACCACCGTCCGGCCCCGAAGGGCGGCCACCCTGGGGATGGGCCGGCCCAGAATCTCCTTCATCCGGGCGGCGGTGTAAAGGACGTAATCGATCTCCTCGGCCGTAAAGTCGTCCAGGTCGAGGATGTGGCGGCGCCGCGCCGGCGCCCCCGGCACCAGGGAACCGGCATCGCGCGGGCTGAGGGTCTTAAGCTCCAAGGCGAACCCCCTTTACTCTTCGGGTTTAATTAAGAGCACCTCGTCGGTCCCGTCCACCTCCTCCAGCCGGACCTGAACCTCCTCCCGGCGGGAGGTGGGGACGTTCTTGCCGACGTAATCGGCCCGGATGGGCAGCTCCCGGTGGCCCCGGTCGATTAGGACCGCCAACTGCACCCGGCGGGGGCGGCCGAAGTCCATCAGGGCGTCGAGGGCCGCCCGGACCGTCCGCCCGGTGTAGAGGACGTCATCTACTAGGACGACGACCTTGCCGGTGATGTCCACGGGGATGTCGGTCTGCTGGATGGCAGGCCGCAGGCCCCGCATGGGGAGGTCGTCCCGGTAGAGGGTAACGTCGAGTTCGCCTACCGGAACCGGCCGGCCCTCGATTTCGCCGAGGATGCGGGCAAGGCGTCGGGCGAGGGGAACGCCCCGGGTGCGCATGCCGACCAGGACCAGGTCGGCGGTGCCCTGGTTGCGCTCGGCAACCTCGTGGGCGATGCGCGTCAGGGCGCGCCGGATGTCGTTGCGGTTAAGTAAAACGACTTCGGCCACCGGAAACACAGGCCCTTATAAATAAGGCTCTCTTCGGGCCGTCCGGGGCCGGCAGGTGGCGCACAGGCTCAACGGGGGAGGTCGATTCCGTGCCCAGCCTTACCAGCCTCACCGGACTGATTTAAAGGCGGGCCGTCCAGCCCACTCAGCCCGCAGTATACCACAGGTCGGCCCGGAAGGCAAATCCGGCCGGGCGGCTGTAGTGTGCCAAGAGATTGTTACCAGGGTCCCTGGCGATAGCAAGCAGCAGGCTAGTGCTGACCCGGTCCAAGAGGACCGGCGCCAGAAAGCCAACACGGTCAGGATACGCACCGTACTC
>DAOUCL010000163.1:0-4070 GCA_034432015.1 Dehalococcoidia bacterium | reverse complement strand
TCCCCCCACGCCCCCACCCGCCGGCCGCGGTAAAGGGCCCCGTGGGCCTGGGCGCAGTCCTCAATGACCTTAAGGCCGTAGGCCCGGGCCACCTCCAGGATCGGCCCCAGGTCGGCCGGCTGGCCGTAAAGGTGGACGGGAATTATCGCCTTGGTTCGGGGGCTGACGGCTTTTTCCAGCACGGCCGGGTCCAGGGTGTAATAGTTCGGCTCGATATCCACAAAAACAGGCCGAGCGCCTGCAAGCTCGATGGCGGCGACGGTGGCCACGGCGGTGTGGCCTACGGTGATCACCTCGTCTTCCGGGCCGACTCCGGCGGCCCGCAGGCCCAGAACCAGGGCGTCGGTGCCGCTGGCCACCCCCACCCCGAACCTCACCCCGACGTAGGCCGCAAACTCCGCCTCAAAGGCCTCAACTTCCGGACCCAGGATGTACCGCCCACTGGCCAGGACCCGGCCGACGGCCTCGTCGACTTCGGCCCGGTGGGCCAGGTAATGGGCCACGGGGTTGGCGACGGGAATCACCGCTCGGGCAGGGGACCTTCGGCCAGCCGACTCCGCTCGTAATCGATCACCCGGTCCAGCATCTCGGCCAGGCTCAGGGTGGGCCGGTAGCCAATATAGCGGTTTATCTTCGAAAGGTCCGGCAGCCGCCGGCGCATGTCTTCAAAACCCGCCTCGTAGGCCTGCTCATAGGGAATAAATACAATCTCCGAGGGGCTGTTTGTCTTTCGTTTGATAAGTTCGGCCAGCTCCCCAATGGAAATATCCTCGGTGTGGCCGACGTTAAAAACTTCGCCGGCCGCGGCCGGACACCCCACCAGCTTGATAAGGGCGTCCACCACGTCCCCGACCCAGGTAAAGGAGCGCCGCTGGGAGCCGTCGCCGTAGACGGTTATCGGCTCGCCCAGGAGGGCCTGTCGGACAAACCTGGGAACCACCATCCCGTAGCGGCCGGTCTGGCGGGGGCCGATGGTGTTGAAGAGCCGGACGATCACCACCGGAACCCCCTTCTGTTTCCAGTAGGCCCGGCCCAGAAACTCGTCGATGATCTTCGAGGCGGCGTAGGCCCACCGGGCCTTGGAGGTGGGCCCGAGGACCAGGTCGTCCTCCTCGCTAAAGCGGGGCTTGTCCAGTTTGCCGTAAACCTCGGAGGTGGAGGCCAACAGAACCGTCTTTTTCTTCTTGGCCGCCAGCTCCAGCACCACCTCCGTGCCCTTAACGTTCTGCTCCAGGGTCCAGACCGGGTCCTCGACGATGAGGCGGACGCCTACCGCCGCCGCCAGGTGGAAGACCACATCGGCTAGGTCCACCAGCTCGGCCATCACCCCCCGGTTAAAGACCGTGTCGATGACGTAGCCAAACCGGGGGTGGGACTTTAAGGGGGCGATGTTTTCGATGGACCCGGTGGAAAGGTCGTCGATGACCCAGACTCGGTCGCCCCGGGCCAGGAGGGCCTCGGCCAGGTGGGACCCGATAAAACCGGCACCGCCCGTAATCAGCGCCCGCATTAAAGACTCCAGTAAAGGACTCCGGGTTCTTCCCGGAACGCCCCGGCCAGCACCCCCCGCACGTCCACAATTACCCCCGGCCCCGAGTCCATTTTAAGCAGCCCCCAAAAATCCTCAGGCCCCCGCTCCAGAAAGGCCCGGTGCTTCACCGCCAGCACCACCCCATCGTAGCGGGGCCAAGAACCAAAGGGGTCACCCTCGGCCGCCCGCAAACCAAGCTCGCCCCGAATCCCCTCGGGCCCAACCAGCGGGTCGTAGACCTCAACCTCCACCCCGTACTCTTCAAGCTCACGCACCAGCTCCACCACCCGGCTGTTGCGGGTATCCCGCACGTTCTCCTTAATCGTCACCCCCAGCACCAGCACCCTCGATCCCTGCACCACCCGCCCGGCCCGAATCAAAAGCTTCACCGTCTGCCGGGCGATGTAGGCCGGCATATATTCGTTTATCCGCCGACCGGCCAGGATAAGCTCGGGGTGGTGGCCCACCTGCTGGGCCTTGTAAGTCAGATAATACGGGTCCACCGGAATGCAATGCCCGCTCACCAGCCCCGGCTCCACCGGCACAAAGTTCCACTTCGTCCGGGCCGCCTTAAGCACCTCCTGGGTGTTAAGCCCCAGCCGGTGAAAGAGCATCGCCAGCTCGTTCATCAGGGCGATATTTAAGTCCCGCTGGACGTTCTCAATGACCTTGGCCGCCTCAGCCGTCCGGATGTCCGGGGCCCGGTGAATCGGGGCCTTTACCACCAGCCCGTAAACCCGGGCCATAAGCTCGGTGGTCTCTGGGTCCTGACCGGCCACCACCTTGGCGATCTTCTCCAGGGTGTGCTCGGGGTCCCCGGGATTTATCCGCTCGGGCGAATAGCCAACTTTAAAGTCCCGCCCGGCCTTAAGGCCCGAGGCCCGCTCAAGCTCGGGCAGGCAGACCTCCTCGGTCACCCCCGGGTAAACCGTCGACTCGTAGACGACCACGGTTCCGGGCGAGAGGTTCCGGCCGATAAGCCGGCTGGCCGAGACAAGCAGGGAGAGGTCGGGCTGTTTGGCCGAATCCACCGGCGTCGGAATCGCCGCGATGATGAACTGGGTCCGGCGCAGGGCCGCCGGGTCCGCGGTAAGCTCCAGGTAGGGGGCGCGGATTTCCTCGGCCGAAAACTCCAGGTTGCGGTCGTAGCCGGCCTGAAGCTCCCGGATGCGCCCCGGGTCGATGTCGAAGCCGATGGTCGGGTGGACCCGGCCGAAGGCGGTCGCCAGCGCAAGCCCCACGTAGCCCAGGCCCACCACCCCGATGCGCTCCGGAAGGGGGGCCGTCCCCGTCATCAGTCTTCAACCTCAACGTCTTTGGCCCAGTCCCGATTGGCCAGATACCAGCTTACCGTGAGTTCAAGGCCGGTTTCCAGGTCCACCTCCGGCTGCCAGCCGAGGAGGTCCCGGGCCTTGGAGATGTTGGCCCAGGTCGCCCCCACGTCGGCGGGGTGGCGGGGCCGGCGGTCGATGACGGCCTGCCGGCCCAGGATCCCCTCGATGGTGAGAATCACCCGGTTAAGCTCAACCGGCCGGTCGCTTCCCAGGTTTATGATTTCAAAGCCCCGCAACCTCAGGGCCGTGACGGTCCCCCGGGCCACGTCACCGACATAAGTAAAATCCCGCTCCTGGGTCCCGTCCCCGTAGACGACGATGGGAAGCCCCTCGGCGATGCGCCGCACGAACCGGAAGATGCTCATATCCGGCCGCCCGGCGGGGCCGTAGACGGTAAAATAGCGCAGGACGGCCACGTCCAACCCGAACAGCCGGTGGTAAGTATAGGCCAGGACTTCTGCCGCCTTCTTGGAAGCGGCATAGGGGGAGAGGGGTCGGTCGGTGGGCTGGTCTTCCCGGAAGGGCCGGGGCCCTTCCCCGTACAGGCTGGAGGTGGAGGCCAGGATGAAAGTCGGCACGCCCCGGTGCCGGCAAAGCTCCAGGAGGTTGAGGCTTCCCAGCACGTTGACCTCGTAATAGCTGTGGGGACGGCGCAGGCTCTGGCGGACCCCGGCCCGGGCGGCCAGGTTGATTACGGCCTCGAAGGGCCCGGCCTCAGCCCAGAGGGCCTCGAGAAAGGCCCGGTCCAGGATGCTCCCCGGCCGAAACGAAAAGCCCCGGGCCGGTTCGAGGTTCTTGAGTCGCCAAGCCTTCAGGACCACCGGGTAGGCCGGGTCCAGGTTGTCCACCCCGAGCACCTCGTGGCCGGCCCGGACGAGGTGCTCGGCGACCTTCGAGCCGATAAACCCGGCGCAGCCGGTTAAGAGGACCTTCACGGACCTGCCCGCGCCACATATTCGGCCGGCACCCACCCCGTATTCCCCGCCGGGTCCCGCACCCGAACCCAGCGGCGGCCGCCCCCTTCGGCCTCCTCGCCCAGGGCCTCCAGGCGGGTCCGCTCCGGCCAGGCCCGAATCCGTCGGGTTTCGTCGGCCGGTTCCGCCCGAAGGTAAACCCCGAGGCCGCCGGTGTTGGCCACCACTAAGGGCCCGCGGTAAAACTCGGGGGTTGGGGTGGGCACCGGGGCCGTGGGCTCCGGGGCGGGC
>DAOUCL010000162.1:0-3915 GCA_034432015.1 Dehalococcoidia bacterium | reverse complement strand
GGACCTGCGGGAGATGGGCGGCCTGCGCCGCTTCATGCCGGTGACTTTCTTAACCATGCTGGCCGGGTCCCTAAGCCTGGCCGGCCTGCCCCCCTTCTCCGGCTTCTGGAGCAAGGATGAGATTTTGCTGGACGCCCTCCGTTTCGGGGGGGTCGGCCAACTGCTCTACGTCCTGGGCCTCTTTACGGCGTTCCTTACGGCCTTTTACACCTTCCGGATGTTCTTCCTTGCCTTTGGGGGCGGGTACCGGGGTGGGGCCCACGGCCACCACGGACCGCCCCACGAGTCCCCGCCGGTGATGACCGTTCCCCTGGTTTTGCTGGCGGTCCCTTCGGTTCTTTCGGGCTTCCTGGCCTTCGGGGGAGTTTTCGGCCCCTTCGGGGAGTTTTTAATATCCCGCCTTTCCTGGCATCCCCATTACGAGCCCGGCCTTGACCTGACGACAATGGTCCTCTCGGCCCTGGTCGCCCTGCTGGGGATCTTCGGGGCGTATGCCTTCTACGGGGCCGGCTGGGTCTCCCCCGAAGTTTTTACTTCGACCTTCCGGCCGGTCCATACCCTGCTGGTCAACCGCTATTACCTGGACCACCTTTATAATTGGGTTGCCCGCCGGATTGTGTTGGGCCTGGCGGCCGCCCTCGACTGGATTGACCGCTACGGGGTGGACGGGGTGGTGAACGCGGTGGCCGAGCTGGCGGTGATGACCGCCGGCAGCCTGCGGTTGCTCCAGCGGGGCTGGGTCCAGTTTTACGCCCTGATGGTCACCCTGGGGATCATCATCCTGGCGGCCGTCTTCGGTTTCTTCGGGGACTTTGTAACCTTGTTGCGAGGTTGACGGGAATGCTCACGGCCATAATCTTGCTGCCCGTGGTCGGGGCCCTGCTTCTGGCGGTATTGCCCCCCGACCGCCGGCTTATCCGGGCGGTTTCCGTCGTTTTCACCCTCCTTCCCCTATTCCTGGGGCTTTACCTGCTGGCCAACTTTAACCCGGCCCAGGCAGGCCCCCAGTTCGTCGAGCGGGTGGCTTGGGTCCGGATCTTAAACTTTAACGTAGATTACTACCTGGGGGTCGACGGCCTGAGCCTGCCCCTACTGCTCCTTAACCTGCTTCTGGGTTTCCTGGCCGTCCTGGTCTCCTGGAATATCAGCCACCGGGACCGGGAATACTTTATTCTGCTCCTTATCCTGGTGGCCTCGGTCTCGGGGGTCTTTTCGGCCCTGGACTATTTTCTCTTTTTCCTCTTCTGGGAGGTGGAGGTCATCCCCATGTACCTGCTAATTGGGGTCTGGGGAACCGGCCGGCGGGAGTACTCGGCCGTCAAATACCTGGTTTACACCCTGGTGGGCAGCGCCGTGATGCTTTTCGGCATCCTCTGGCTCTATTTCACCGCCGGCCTCGGGACTTTTGATATGCTGGAGCTGGGCCGCCTCCACCTGGCCCGGGAGTTCCAAGCCCTGGTATTTTTGGCCCTCATCTTCGGGTTTGCGATTAAGCTTCCCGTCTTTCCCTTCCACACCTGGCTGCCCGACGCCCACACCGACGCCCCCACCGCCGTAAGCGTTCTGCTGGCGGGCATCTTGCTAAAAATGGGCGGCTACGGCATCATCCGGGGCGTGGTCAACATCGCCCCGGAGGCCGCCCGGATGTACGCCCCCCTGCTGGTGGCCTTGGCGGTCGTCAACGTGGTGTACGGGGCGCTGGTCTGTCTCAACCAGGTGGATTTAAAGCGGCTGGTCGCCTTCAGCAGTATAAGCCACATGGGCTACGTCCTTATGGGCATCGCCGCCGGCACCCAGGTCGCCCTGACCGGGGCGATGCTCCAGATGGTGAGCCACGGCCTGATCACCGGCATGCTCTTCTCCCTGGTGGGTCTGGTCTACGAGAAGGCCCACACCCGCCAGATCCCCGAGCTGGGCGGGCTGGCCGCCCGGATGCCCATCATCGGCTGGCTCTTCGTCTTCGCCGGCCTGGCCGCCCTGGGCCTGCCCGGTCTGAGCGGGTTCATCGCCGAGTTCCTCGTCTTTCTGGGCACCTTTCCCGTCTGGCCCTTGCCTGCCATCTTGGGGGTCGTCACGGTGGTCATTACGGCCGGGTACATCCTCTGGGCGGTGGAGCGGGTCTTTTTCGGGCCGGTTAAGCGGGTCGCCCTGGAGGAGGTGGGGGACGCCACCGTCGTCGAGTGGCTGCCCCTGGCCGTCTTTGCGGCCATGATCGCCCTCATCGGCGTCTACCCGCGCTGGGTGACGGATATAATTAACATTACGTTGCCCCAGCTGGTGGCCCGGCTGGGGGGCTAGAAGTCGACACGGAGGACGGTTTTAGAACATGGACCTCACGCCGATCCTGCCGGAGATAAGCCTGGTGGGGCTGGCTATTTTGGTTATTATCTTAGATTTTTTTATCCGTCGCAAAGAGACCTTACTCCTAGTGGCTGTCGGCGGCCTGGCCGTCCCGGCCCTGCTTACGGCTACCCTTATCGGCCGGAGTGGAAGTTATCTTTTCGATACGGTGGTCCTTGACCCTTACGCCGTATTTTTTAAGTTTGTCTTCCTTTTAGCGGCCGCCCTGGTTTTGCTGGCATCGGCCGACTACGTGGACCGGTTTCGGCTTTACGACGGCGAATATTACGCCCTCATTCTGCTCTCGGCCACCGGGATGATGCTGATGGCCTCGACCCGGGAGCTGATTTCGGTCTACCTGGCCCTGGAGTTGGCCACCATTCCTTTGGCCGTTCTGGCCGGCCTCCAGAAGGACGCCCGGTCGGCCGAAGCGGCCCTTAAATACCTGATTTTGGCCGGCCTCAGCTCCGCCTTCCTCCTGTACGGGATGGCCATCCTCTTCGGCCTGACGGGGACCACCGACCTGGTGGGCATCGGCCGGGGCCTGCCCGAGGCCGCCGGCCTCAATCGGGGCGCCCTGGCCATGGCCCTGGTGCTGCTGGTGGCGGGCTTCGGCTTTAAGATCTCGGCCGTCCCCTTCCAGTTCTGGGCCCCCGACGTCTACGAAGGGGCCCCCACCCCGGTGACGGCCTACCTTTCGGTGGCCAGCAAGGTGGCGGGTTTTGCGCTGGTTTTGCGGTTCTTTTCAACCGCCTTTGCCGGCGCCCTGGACTGGCCCCTCATTTTCGCCGTCTTAAGCGCTTTCACCATGACCCTGGGCAACGTCGTGGCCTTTGTCCAGACGAATATCAAGCGGCTCCTGGCCTACTCGTCCATCGCCGCCGCCGGCTATATCATGGTCGGCCTGGCCAGCGGCGGCGACCTGGGGGCTTCGGGCCTCATCTTCTTTTTGCTCAGCTACGCCTTTACCAACCTGGGGGCCTTTATTGCCGTGACGGCCATCTCCCAGCAGGTGGGCAGCGACGACATCGCCGACTACGCCGGCCTGGCCCGCCGGGCGCCCCTACTGGCCTTTGCCCTCACCTTCTGCCTGGTCTCCCTGCTGGGCATCCCCCCCACGGCCGGCTTCGTGGCCAAGTTTTACCTCTTCGCCGGGGCTGTCCAGCAGGGTATCCTCTGGCTGGCCATCCTCGGGGTCATAAACAGCGCCATATCGGCGTATTACTACATCAAAGTTGTCCGGGCGATGTACCTGCTGGAGCCGAAGGTTACGGCCCCGGTGAAGGTCTCGGCCCCGGTCGCCCTGGCCCTGGCCGCCTCGGTGGCCGGGGTCCTGCTAGTGTTTATCTTTGCCTGGCCCATTATCGGGGTGACCGAGGCGGCTTCCCGAAGCCTCTTTAGCCGCTAGGGTCCGACCTGGGCTTCCGGCCGACCGGCCTCGACCCGGGGCCGCTGACGCCAGCGCCAGTAGAAGAGGCCCAGGGCGAAGGGCAAAACCACCAGGGAGGTCACCTGAGCCTGCTTAAGGCCCATCCAGACGACCACGTTGTCCCGGCCGAAGAAGAGAACAAATTG
>DAOUCL010000161.1:0-5510 GCA_034432015.1 Dehalococcoidia bacterium | reverse complement strand
GGCCCTCTTCGGCCGCTAGCAAGATTCCCCCAAAATTCCCCCATAAATGCGGCCGGACAAGCCAATCAGGCTTGTCCGGCTACTATATCTTGTAGGCCAACCCGGCCGAAAGCCCGATATATTGTGGTCTGGCTGCGGGGCCAGGATTCGAACCTGGAACTTCGGATCCAAAGTCCGACGTGTTACCGTTACACCACCCCGCACCGTTTTTGATTATAACCTTAAGTCCCGGCCTTCGGACGAACCTATCGGTTTCTTCGGCCTGGCCAATACCTGCGGTATAATGAGCCCGGAAAACCTAAAGCGGAGGTGACCCCATGTACCGCATCACCCTCATCCCTGGGGACGGGATCGGGCCGGAGGTCGTGGATGCAGCCCGCAGGGTTCTGGAAGCCACAGGCATTCCGTTTGAGTGGGACGTCCAGGAGGTGGGCGAAGCCGTTATCCCCAAATACGGCACCCCCATCCCCGACCACGTTATCGGGTCCATCCGCCGCAATAAGGTCGCCCTTAAAGGACCCATCACCACCCCCGTGGGCTACGGCTTTAGGAGCGTCAACGTTGCCATCCGCAAGGCCCTGGACCTTTATGCTAACTTGCGGCCGGCCAGGCTTTATCCGGGCGTTCGGTCCCGCTACGAACACGTGGACCTCATCGTCGTCCGGGAGAACACCGAGGACCTCTACGCCGGGGTCGAGTTTGAGGCGGGAACCGAGGAGTGTCGAAAGGTTATCAACCTGATCCGGGAGCTGAGCGGTCAGCCGGTCCGGGAGGACTCCGGTATCAGCATCAAAGCCATCTCCGTCACCGGCAGCCGCCGCATCGTCCGGTGGGCCTTCGAATATGCCCGGAGAAACGGCCGCAAGAAGGTCACCGCCGTCCACAAGGCCAACATAATGAAATTCACCGACGGCCTCTTTCTTCAGGTGGCCCGGGAGGTGGCCCGAGAGTATCCCGACATCGAATTTGACGACCGGATCGTGGACAACCTCAGCATGCAATTGGTTCAGCGGCCCGAAGAATACGACGTCCTGGTCATGCCCAACCTTTACGGGGACATCATCTCCGACCTGTGCGCCGGCCTCATCGGGGGCCTGGGCATCGCCCCGGGGGCGAACATCGGCGACGAGGCGGCCGTCTTTGAGCCCGTCCACGGCAGCGCCCCGAAGTACGCCGGCCAGAATAAGGCCAACCCAACGGCGACAATCCTTTCCGGGGTGCTGATGCTCCGACACCTGGGGGAGATGGAGGCCGCCGACCTGGTGGAGCGGGCCGTGGCCGAAGTGATCCGGGAGGGCAAATACGTAACCTACGACCTTAAGCCAACCCGGGACGACCCCACCGCCGTCGGCACCCGGGAGATGGCCGACGCCATCATCCTGAAGATGCAGGAGCTGCGCCGGGCGGCCGGGGTGGCCGCGGGTCGGGCCGGGTAATAAATTACCCGACCCTCTTTTTAAGATTCCAGGGCCTCCCGAAGGCGGCGGAGGCGCTCCTCCTGGCGGCGGAGGCGCCCTTCCTCCCGCTCAACCACGTCGGCCGGGGCCTTGGCCCGGAACTCGGGGTCTTCAAGACGGGCCCGCAGGCGGGCCACGTCCGCCTCAACCTCGGCCAGCTGTGCGGCCAGCCGCCGCCGCTCGGCCTCCAGGTTGATGTGGGCCCCGACCAGCACGTACCCGGTGGCCCCGAGGCCCACGACCCGAACGGCCCCCTCGGGCCGCTCCGGCAGGTTTGCCTCGACCCGGACCGGCCGGGCCCGGGCCAGCTGGGAGATCACAGGCGCATAGGCTTGGAGCAAATCCCGGTATTTACCTGAGGCCAGGACCGCCTCAACCCAGGCTCCGGCCGGCACCCGGAAATCGGCCCGGACGTTGCGGACCCGTCGGATCAGGTCCATTAGGGCTTCGAGCTGATGCTCGGCCTCGGGGTCGATGCGGGACGCTTCGGGCTCAGGGTAGGGGGCCACCATTATCGACTCAGGCAGGGGCTCGCCGGCGGCCCGCCGCTCCCGGGTGAGGTGCTGCCAGAGCTTCTCGGTTACGAAGGGCATAAAGGGGTGAAGCAACCGCAGGCTCGGCTCGAAGACGGCGTAAAGGACCGCCGGGCTGGTGTCCGGGCGGCCCTGCTCCCGGGCCAGGCGGCTCTGAATTTTGGCGATTTCGATATACCAGTCGCAGAACTCATCCCACAGGAAATCGTAAAGAAGCCGGAAGGCCTCCCCCAGCTCGTAGTCGGCCATGAGGCGGCGTACCTCGGCCGTAACCCGGTTGAGCCGGCTGAGAATCCACCGGTCGGCCTCGGTAAGCTCGGCCGGAAGCTCAAGGCCGGCCCGCCCGGCCCCAGCCCCCAGGGCGAAGCGGCCGGCATTCCAGAGCTTGTTGGTGAAGTTGCGCCCGGCCTCCACCTTCTGAATGCCCAGCCGGACGTCGTTGCCCGGGGTAATGCCCACCGTCAGGGCGTAGCGGAGGGCATCGGCCCCGTACTTGTCGATGATCTCCAGGGGGTCGATGACGTTGCCCACCGATTTGCTCATCTTGCGGCCCTGGGCGTCCCGGACCAGGCCGTGCAGGTAGACGACGCGGAAGGGCACCTGCCCGGTATTGCGCAGGCCGAGCATAATCATCCGGGCCACCCAGAAGAAAAGGATATCGTAGCCCGTCTCCATTACGGACGTGGGGTAGAAATACCGCAGGTCCTCGGTGTCGTCGGGCCAGCCCAGGGTGGAATGGGGCCAGAGGCCGGAGCTGAACCAGGTATCCAGCACGTCGGGGTCCTGCTCCAGCCTGGCCGACCCGCACCGGTCGCACCGGTCGGGGTCCCGCATGGGGTCTTCCCGAAGCGGGACCACCGTGGCCCCGCAGTCCTGGCAGTACCAGACGGGAATCCGGTGGCCCCACCAGATCTGACGGGAGATGCACCAGTCGCGAATATTTTCCAGCCAGTTGGCGTAAACCCGAACGAAACGCTCCGGTATGATGCGGACCTCCCCCTCAAGGACCACCTTGAGGGCCGGCTCGGCCAGGGGCCTGGTCTTCACAAACCACTGGAGGCTGAGGATGGGCTCCACCACCGTGTCGCACCGCTCGCAGTGGCCGACGCTGTACCGGTAAGGTTCAATTTTTTCCACCAGCCCCTGGGCCTTAAGGTCCTCGACAAGCCGCCGCCGCGCCTCGTAGCGGTCGAGGCCGGCATAGGGGCCGCCGTTTCGGTTAATGGTGGCATCTAAGTTCATAATGAGGACCCGGTCCAGGCCGTGGCGCTGGGCCAGCTCGAAGTCCACGGGGTCGTGGGCCGGGGTGACCTTGACGGCCCCGGTCCCAAAGGCCGGGTCGACGGCCTCGTCGGCAATAATGGGCAGGAGCCGGCCGATGACCGGCAGCCGGACCCGCCGGCCCACCAGGTGGCGGTAACGGTCGTCTTCGGGGTGGACGGCCACGGCCGTGTCCCCCAGCATCGTCTCGGGGCGGGTGGTGGCCACCACCACATAGCCGCTGTCGTCTTCCAAGGGATACCTCAGGTAGTAGAGATAGCCATCGGTCTCCTTATGCTCCACTTCCAGGTCGGAGAGGGCGGTGGCGCACCGGGGGCACCAGTTGATGATCCGCTCGCCCCGGTAAATGAGGCCGTCGTGGTAGAGCCGGACGAACGTCGTGCGCACCGCCCGGGACGGGCCCGGGTCGAGGGTGAACCGCTCCCGGGTCCAGTCGCAGGAGGACCCAAACCGCCGAAGCTGGTAGGTTATCCGCTGGCGGTAGCGGTTCACCGATTGCCAGACCCGCTCGATAAACTTTTCCCGCCCCAGGTCGTGGCGGGTAAGCCCCTCCTCAGCCAGCTCCCGCTCGACCACCACCTGGGTGGCGATTCCGGCGTGGTCGGTGCCTGGCAGCCAGAGGGTGGGCTCCCCCAGCATCCGGTGCCAGCGGACCATCGTGTCCTCGATGATCATGGTGAGGGCGTGGCCGATGTGCAGTTCGCCCGTTACGTTGGGGGGCGGCATAATAATGGTGAAGGGCCTCCGGGCGGGGTCAATAGTGGGGGTAAAGAAGCCCCGCTCCTCCCAGAAGCGATAAACCTCCAGCTCGTCGGTGTGGTCGTAGGTTTTCGGAATCGTTTCCAGCATCGCCGTGCCTCCTAAAACGATGCGCCCCCGCCGCAAGGACGGGGGCGCCGTGGTACCACCTTGCTTCGGCCCGCCGAAGCAAAATTCTGCTTGGGCGAACCCTCATTGTCCGGTAACGGCCGGTCCGGGGCAGACTACTCGGGAGGCCCTTTCGCCTGCCCGACTCCCGGGCGACCTTCGGCGGTCCGCCTGCGGCGGGCTCACAGCCTCCGGCCCGCCGTCTCTGTCAGGCCAGCTTCCGCCTACTCCTCCCGTTCTTCGTCTTTGGGCTTTATCCGGGCTTTTCGATTCTGTATTTTAGGGGGCAAACCTGCCCATGTCAAATTTGTAAATCACCGACGACTTTTTTCTAACTCCTCGACGGCCGCCGGGTCCACCTGGGCGACCCCAGCCCGGGCCAGGACTGCTCGGCCAAGGGCAAGGCGACGTCGTTCATGAAAATACCAGCGGACGGCCTCGCCTACGCTACGACCGAGCTTAAGGATACCCGCTGGCAGCGCGCGGCCGCCTTCAGGGAAAGGGCCCTGTCCCCCGCTAGATGAACCGTTATTCGCATGGGAGCCTCCGGGCATACCATACGCGCAGACCTAAAAATCGACAACAAATTTCTAGGCGCCGGCAGGATTTCTAGTTATTCCCAGCTAACCTTCTACGGACACACAACCCTGGGAGAAGGTTACGGGTCCGGCGGCGAAAACTGTTGCGGGCGGATCGGGTAAAATCGACAGCGCGGGCTTTCACAAACCATGGGCGAGGGGAGCTGGCCGTTGGGCCGAAAGGTGGAGTTCGACCCCGAAGGGTTCCGTTGGGTCGGCCTTGGGGGTCGAACTTACAAGAGCGCCGACGAGCGCCGGGGCATGGCTTGGGCCGGGGTGACCAGGTTTGTTCTGGGTCCGCCCCCTGAAGCGCCTGCCGCCTTCGAGCTGCGGTACTTTGAACTGGAGCCCGGGGGTTATTCCAGCCTCGAAAAGCACCGGCATGTTCACTTTATCGTTGTCCTACGGGGCCATGGGAAGGCCCTGGTCGGCAGTCGGGTCTTTGACCTGAAGCCCTTCGACCTGGTCTACGTGCCTCCCGAAACCCCCCACCGCTGGGTTAATGACGGCCCGGAACCCTTCGGGTTCCTCTGCCCCGTCGACGCCCAGCGGGACCGACCCGAGCCCCTCTCCGACGCCGAATGGGAAGCCCTCCGGGCAAACCCGACGACGGCACCGTATGTTTTTTAAAGGAGTTAGATTATGCGGGGCGTTGCCGGCTCCAGCGCCGGACTGGTTCTCCTCGGGATCTGGCTGATTCTTTGGGGGCTTATACCCCTGGTAGGCATCCGAATTCCCAACGCCGACGTTGTGCTGGGCCTGCTCGCCATTATTGCGGGTGTGCTCATTATCAT
>DAOUCL010000160.1:0-2160 GCA_034432015.1 Dehalococcoidia bacterium | reverse complement strand
GAGACCGTCCACGATTCGGCCAGGTCGCCGACAACTTTCGGGTAGTTGTTCTGGTCAAACTTTAAAAGGGTGCTGTAAAAGGGCGCTAAGGGGATAATCACCGCAAAAGTAGTCTCCCGGTGGGCGTCCAGCGAAGGCGGCTCCGCATCCACCGCAAAGACCAGTTCGCCCCCGTAGCGGGGCTGTTCTTCGGCGGGTTGGGGGGCCGTCGGCTGCGAGGGGGCGGCGGCGCAACTGGCCACGAGCAGCGCCACCAGCACAAATAGGCCGGTCTCTCTCCACATGGCACACTCCTCCGCGACAACCTGGTCGGCTTATTACATTATTATAAGTGAAACCCTGACCCCTGTCAAGGGCCCCAAATGGCCGCGTTTGACAGACCGTTTGGGGGTCTGTTAGGATAGTTAAGCGAACCCTGCTGCTGGCAGAGGCCGGGGGCCTCGGTTCCAGCGGCTCTTCTTTTGCCTTATCCCTGCACTAAGGAGGTGCACGGATATGGTGGTGGAGTTGCCGGTTATCGAGGCCTTTGAGGCCATCTCCGCCGACTACGACGTCATCCAGGACGACTGGTACGCCACCCTGGATTCTCGGGTAGAAGAGCTCATCATTGCCACTCTGGGGCGCAACCTCGAGGGCCGGCTGGTGCTGGACGTGGGCTGCGGAACCGGCCTTTACAGCCTCAAGCTGGCCCGCCGGGGGGCAAAGGTCCTTGGCCTCGACCCGGCCCGGGGGCTGGTGGCCCAGGCCCGTCGCAAGGCCCGGCGGTGGGGGGTACGGGGGGCCGCCTTCGCCGTCGGGGTTGCCGAGGCCCTCCCCGTGGCCGACGGGTGTGCGGACGCCGTTGTCTGCTGCGGAAGTGTCTTCGCCTTCGTCCGCGACCCGGCGGCCGCCCTCCGTGAGTTTTGCCGGGTTTTAAAGCCGGGCGGCCGGCTCATCTTCGACGCCGAAAACCGTTTTAGCCTCGATACCTTTTGGCTCTGCCTGAGCGGCCTTCTGGGCGACCCCCTCGGCTACGGGGTATCCCGGCCCGAGGCCCTAAAGGCCCTCTTTACCCGGCCGGGCCGGCCGGTCCGCCTCCGCTACCCCCTCGTCCGGGCCGACGGCAGCACGGTCTACGTCGGCCTTCGGCTGGACCCGCCCGCCTTCGTCCTAGACCTCATCCGCCGGGCCGGCCTGGAGGTTGAGGCCGTCCAGGGCGTCCACATCGCCGGGGCCCTCATCCCCAGCACCCTAACCATCCGGCCCGAACCCCCAAAGGGGGTACGGTGGGCCTTCCGAAGGCTCGTCGGGCTCGACCGGGCCCTGGGCAAAATCGGCCCCCTAAATTATCTGGGGACCACCTTGGTCTTTATCTGCCGCAAACCCGGCCCGGTCGGGTCGGAGACCTGGACGGCCGCCCCAAGGTTTTTGGCCGCGGCCGCCGATTAGCCGGGGGCGAGGGCCGCCCGAAGCCGGTCGACCAGGGCGTCAAGGCCCTCGCCGGGATACTCTAAGGGCACCTTCAGGCCGGCCCGGGGATGCCGCCGGTGCCAGCCCCAGAAGAGGACCGTCCCCAGGGGGTCCGGCCGACCCTTAAGAAGGGCCCCTAACCCCTCGGCCGACAAAGCCGAGCCCGCCAGGTGCCCCCGGTACGCCCCGCCGGCCCAGAGGTGGACCTCCGCATCCCCAGGACCGAAGAGGATGAGACCGAAACTGCCCCCAAGCCTGGCTACGGCCCCCTCGGCCAAGGCGAGAACCTCGCCATACCCTTCGGCCGTGAGCTCCCCCCGACAGACCCGACACGGGTCCCCGAATTTAGCTAGTTGGCAATCGTCCGTCCGCCGGGTCGGAAGTCGTCTCCGGCAGCCGGGGAGGGGCAGGGTCTGGCGCGCCCCGGCCAGGGCGGCCTCGGCGTCCCGCCGGGCGTCAAAGGCGGCAAAAAACGGGGCCCCCGGGGGAACCCGGCCGCCAACGTACCAGCGGGAAGGGGCCTCGGGAGTCCGGTAGACGAAAACCGGGCCCCGAAGCCGCCTAACCCGGTTATACGGGGGCGCAAGTTCGGCGATGAGGCGGCCCTCCAGCAAAACGGCGGAAAGCTCCGACCCGCAGGGAACGGTTTCCACCGACCGGGTTAAGGCGGGCAGACCCTCCAGGTGCCGGTTATACGCGGGGGGTCGGTTA
>DAOUCL010000159.1:0-8756 GCA_034432015.1 Dehalococcoidia bacterium | reverse complement strand
TCTTTGCGGTGAGCATCGCCTACGCCTACCGGGAAACGCCCCTGGTCGGGGTCGTCTACGCACCCCTGCTGGGGGAGACGTTCTGGGCCGTCGCCGGGAAAGGCGCCTGGCTCAACGGCCGCCGCATCCGCGTGTCGGCCGTTGCCAGCCTGAAGCAGGCGCTGGTGGCGGCCGGATTACCCTCAGCCTCGGATAAGCGCCGCGACGTGGTCGCCGCCGTCGAGGAGCTTATCGGCCAGGTTCAGGACTTTCGCAGCAGCGGTTCGGCGGTGCTCGACCTCTGCTTTGTGGCGGCCGGCCGCCTGGACGCCTACTTCGAGCACAAGCTCTCCCCCTGGGACGTTGCCGCCGGCGGCCTCATCGTCCTTGAGGCCGGCGGTCAGGTGACGGACCTGACCGGAAATCCCTTCAGCCCGACCCTGTCCAGCGCCCTGGCCACCAACGGACGCCTTCACCCCGAGCTTCTCGAAAGGTTCCGGGTGAAAGGGTAAGGTTCAGACCGCGAAAGGCCGGCCGGCGGGCCGCTCCGCCGAGATGCCGGCCAGCCAGCGGGTGTAGGCCTTGAGGGGAGCTAAGTCGGTGTCCA
This sequence comes from Dehalococcoidia bacterium, assembly GCA_034432015.1. Lineage (GTDB taxonomy): Bacteria > Chloroflexota > Dehalococcoidia > JAUQQI01 > JAUQQI01 > JAUQQI01. The sequence goes on along the minus strand of DAOUCL010000159.1, from coordinate 8,170 downwards.
TCAGGACGGTGAGTTTTTGGGCCTCCAGGGACCCCTCGGCGTGGATGGCCAGGATTTCCAGATACCCTCCCAGGTCGGAGGCAACCAGGTCCCGGGCGAGGTTCATCGCCCGGAGCCGCTCCTCCCCCGACACCCCCGCCTTTCCGGACAGGTAGCGGTCGAGGACGGGCTTAAGTTCGGGGCTGTTAAAGTCCTCGGCGGCCGGTCCGGTCACCACCAGCCCGCCGGCGATGTCCTGAACGTATTTGACGGCGGCGTGGTAGTTATCGGCAAAGTAAAATTTGGCCGCGTTGGTGATCACCGGGTTGGGCACGGCAATGTCGTTGCGAAGCCGGCAGTCGAGGGCGGCGGCCCGGGTCATGCCCCGGACCGTGACCAGGTACATGACGAGGCGGGCTAACTTATCCCGCACGTGAGGGACCCGCTCAATTCCGTTGTATTCGGCCAGGAGGGCGCCCAAGCCCACCAGGGCTTCGAGGAGGGGCGGCTTGTAGGCGCAGGCGGTGAACCGGTGGAACTCAACGAAGGTTTTTGCGACGTCCCCGGCGAAATCCCACTCCCCAGCCAGGAAGACCCGGTCATTAGGCACGAAGACGTTGTCGAAAATCGTCACCGATTCGACCACCCGAAACCGGTGGGCCACGGGGTTGTCGAAGGGGGTCTGGCCGGTAAAGCCCCGGGCGCTGGCGACGAGCCGGATTCCGGGGGTATTAACGGGTACAGCAAAGGCCACGGCGTAGTCCTGGTCCCGCTCGGTCATGGCCCGGGTCGGCAGGACGACAAGCTCGTGGGCGTAGACGGCATCGGTGGTGTGGACCTTGGCGCCCCGAACCACGATGCCGTCGGGGCGGCGCTCGACGATGCGGACGTAGGCATCGGGGTTGGGCTGGTCGGCGGGCCTCAAGGAGCGGTCGCCTTTAACGTCCGTCTGGGCGACGGCCAGGTCGAGCTCGTTATCCCGGGCGTATTCATAGTAGGCCCGGACCCGCTCGAAGTAGCGGGTTCCGTACCTGCGGTCGACGTCCCGGCTGGTAATGAGCAGCGCAAAGAGGGCATCGGACCCAATTTCTTTACTGATGACGGCCAAGCCGGGCCGTACTTCCCGGGTGAGGTGCTCGATGGCCTCGTGGCGGCGCAGGAGGTCGTCGGAATTTCGGGGGATTTTATAAAAGCGGGATATGCGGCGGCCGTCCTCCTCGACCCAGAAGAGGTCAGCCCATTCCGGCTCGGCTTCGACCTCGTAAGTTTGGGCGATGTTCCGGGCGCCCACCCCGAGCTCGGGGTGGGCGGTGATATCGGCGACCTTTTCGCCCCGGAACCAGACCTCCCGGCCGTCCCGGATGGTGGCCAGATACTCGTCCGGCGTTCGCATGGGGGTTTGACCTCCTTCTAAGAGAGCTGCCAACTGAGATTAAACCGCCGGGGAAGGCCGGGTCAAACCGAGGGCCTCAGGCCCTATCCCACTGCCTAAGGTTGGGCCTGCCCCGTTCGTAAAACCTTCAGCCTGGCCGCAGACCCAGGGTGGGGGCTGCCGAAACTGGTGTATGATTATTTAAGGGTCCAACGGGCCCGGCCGGGGCGTTAGCGGAGGGAGTTAGCCGCCTGCCCCCGTAGCTCAACCGGACAGAGCAGCGGACTTCTAATCCGCGGGCTGGGAGTTCGAGTCTCCCCGGGGGCGCAAGATATAGGCCTTTAAGGCTTACAGGACCACAATATATAGTAGCCGGACAAGCCAATTGAGCTTGTCCGGCCGCATTTTATGGGGGAATCCTGGGATAATTTGTCGGGGGGGCCGGGTCAGCCGCCCAGCATCCGGTCGATTTTCTCCGCCGCCTGCCGCTGCAGGTCCGGCAGCACGTGGGAGTAGGTCTGGAGCGTGAAGCTTATCTGGCTGTGGCCCAGCCTTTCCTGGACCACCCGGGGGTTTTCGCCCGCCGCCAAAAGGATGGTGGCGTGGCTGTGGCGCAGATCGTGGAACCGGATGCGGGGAAGGCCCGCCCGCCCGAGAATGGCCTTGAGGGTCCGGCGGATGTCCCCGGGGTGAATCGGCCGCCCGGTAGCCGTGGCGAATACCAGACCATTATCTCCCCAGTTGGGACCGGCCTTGAGCCTGGCTTCAAGCTGGGCAAGCCGGTGCTCTTTGAGGACGGCGGTGGCCAGAGCCGGCAGGGTGATTTTGCGCTTTCCGGCTGCCGATTTGGGCTCCCCATTTGAGCCCGCCTGTCAGGAGCTGGGGATAAGGCGGTCGGGCTTTGCCCGACGCCGCCCCGCTCGCCGCCGAAGGCGGCCGGCAGGTTGAGCGAGCCCACCGAACTCATGTCCAGGAGGGGTCGCCTGCGGCGACCACTACACGGGCGAGCAGCGGTCGAAGGCCGCGCGCCTTCGGCGCTGAGGCCGTAAACCGGGCCTTGCGGGCCTGGGAAGACGTCTTTAATACCGTCCGACCCCACCGGGCCGAGTCGCCGAAGGCGACTGCCCGCTCGGTAGCCGCCAGGGGGCGGCGCCGGCGAAGCCGGCCGAGCACCCGGGCAGGATGCCCCCTATCTCAAATGTCTTGAACTGATACAGCTGAACTTCAGAACGCAGTTCGGACACAGCCGTTCTTGAGGCCGGCTACGGCCTTGTTTAGCCTGCTCCGGTGCCGGCTTCAGCCTGCTCACATTGGCCTCAAGCCGGTATCAGCCCGCCACTTTTGACCGGCTGTCCGATCTCCTCTCCGAAGGTCAGATACAAAATGTTGACAGGCGGTCGACCCCTCTCCTAAACTGGGGCTGAGACGGCCGTGGCGATGATGCTTACCGATGAGCAGTAGGCCCGCATTGCCCGGAAACCCCGGGGAAGGCGGCGGGCAGGCCCGCCCGGGCGGGCCTGCCACCTTCGTGTCTGAAGGCGGGGCTGGCCCGGAAAGGCAGCTGGTGGTCGACGGCCAGGGCATTCCTGTGGGCGTCCAGAAGGGGCAGGCCACCCTCGCCGGGGTCAGGGTGCCTGAGAAGGGGCCGGGGCGTCCCGGGAGGCGGTGCCCGACAGCCTTGCGGGGTGGCCGGAGTGGTCGGGGCAGCAAGCCCTGAACGTCCGCCCCAGGCGTGGGCGGAAGCCGGATCTTGCGGGCTACCGGTAGCGGTGGGTGGTGGAGCGGACCTTTGCCTGGCTGGGCGGATTCCGGCGGCTGGTGGTGAGGTGGGAGAGGAGGGCCCATATCTACCTGATCTTCCTCCTGTTGGCCTGAGAAGCTAAACATGTCACCACAGAGCTTATGGTTCTCTCTGGCCGTAGTCGCTTTGTTCACACTAAATACCGGATTGATTCGCCCTATCTTCCCATTGTTTGCTCGCGACCTCGGGGCGGCTATTGTCCTCATTGGGGTTTTCGACAGCCTGGGGATGGCGGTCAATACCATGGTACGCCCCTTTTTCTGGATATTTGTCAGATTTGATAAATCGTAAGAGCGTTATAGTATTTGGCCTTATACTCATTTTAGCAAGCGACTTGATTTATATCGCTACACCGTCCTTTCCACAGTTAGCTTCGTACTTGCTGGCCTTAGCCGCCCTCATTGCTGGGGCAGGAGTAGCGTCATTCTGGCCTTCGATCAAAGCCAGTGTGGTCGAGCTTTACCAGGATAGAGAAAAGGCCTTCGAATACGTTACTGCTACATAGGCAGGCTTTACAGCTGCGGGATCTGCCCTCGGGGGTATCCTGGCCATTCTAACGTATCAAGCTGTCTTCGGCGTAGCTGCTGTGGGCTTGACAATAGCTCTTCTTCTGATGCTTGCCCCGGGGCTCATATTAACACATGGTAATAGATCTGCCCCCGCTCTGAAGGAGCAAACCAGAGGGGTGAATGGGGTTATATTCCGGGCGGCGCTTGAGCTACCAAGAGGGTTTTTAGTTTTATTAAATGGTTGTTATCTTTACCAATCTGGCAATTAGTAACTTCTTGTCGTTCCTGCCACTTTATGTAAGTGATGTATATAGCCAGGGGACCGTAGCTATTGGCGCCTTCTTTACAGTTATTTTCCTTAGCCAGGCGCTGGCCGGGATCACCATGGCCTGGGTTTCCCAGAAAGCACGTCAAGTAGCAGGACGGGCTGTATTGTTAAGCATAAAGATGGGGGCGGCAGCCTTGTTGTTCTTACTTCCGAAATTAGGGCTGTATCCATTTCTGGGGGTGCATGTGGCGCTGGCTTTTATCCTCACGGCGGTGGGGATATCGATTATGGCAGTGGCGACGGAGATGCCTTCTCGTGGTTTAGGTATGGTTATCGGCTTGGTGGAGAGCGTAGGGATGGTTGCTGGGCTGATGGGGCCGATCATTGGTGGATTGGTTTATGAGCAAGACCCACTATGGTTATTCCCGTTCTCGGGGGTTCTTATGCTGGGAATATTCAGAGCTTGAAGACTTCAACTGCTCAGGGCCACGGAACGGAGTGAGATTCCAGCCTAAGCAGCCGCGTCACCACTGCTTCCAGGCGCCTGGGTCGCGGCCCCTGAGCCCGGTACCATAAGGCGACTACCTTCCCGGTGAACAGTGTCCGCAACTCCCTCGCGGCCCGCTCTGCCCATGCATCGCCGCCAAAAGCAATACGTCCAGAATACCATGGACCGGATGCACACGCCCCCGCCGCCCAGGGGCAGCGCTTCCGGCTGGAGGAGGGCGGCTCCATCGTCGTCGAGGTCGAGGGACCGGAACCGCCTGGGGGTACGGCCCTGGTGGCTGGGGCAGACTTCGTCCAAGTCGATCAGACTCAAGATCCGCCCCGCGGTGCAAACTATTTGAGAAGCTGCTCAGCCTGACCAACCCACCCGATGAAGCGAACCTCGAGTTTGGGATGACGTTGAATGCCGGGGCGGGTGCTCTGATTGCGGCCACAAGCGCGGTCGTCCTGACCTGGAAAAGGGGGGTAGACCGTCAGGCCGGTCCGGTCGTCGTTCCGAGCGCAAGATAATGTCGCAAGCCAAAGGGATTTCCCCCGGGCGCGGCCTCTTGCGGGGTCAACCCACGGGCTCGGCAGCGCCGCTGGTGTGGGCGCACGCCGAATACTTAAAACTTTGGCGGTCATTGCGGGATCGGCAGGTCTTTGACACTTTGCCGCTGGTGGCCCGGCGGTTTGCGGGCAAGGCGACGGTTGCGGCCTATGTGTCGTGGCGCTTTAACAGCAAGCTCCGGACCATGCCACCGGGGCGGAATCTCCGGGTGGGTGTGCTTGCCCCGGGGCACTGGTGCACTGGAGCGCTGACAACTGGCAAACGGTTCAAGATACCCCAACCCGGGACACGAGCCTTGGGGTCTTTGTGGCCGACCTGCCTGCGGCCGGGCTGCCGGCCGGGGCGACCGTGCGCTTCACCTTTTTCTGGCCGGGTGCCGGGCGCTGGGATGGGACGGACTTTGCGGTGGAAGTCCGCTGACCGGATGGGCCCGGCAGGGATTTGACGCAGCCGGGCGGAATGGGCGCCCGGCCTGCCCGTCGGTATCCTCGGCGCCCCGGCGGCTCTGCCAGGGCCGAGGTTTCGAAGCCTTCCGGGGCCGACGGCCGGAAAAAGTTTTCCGGGTAGCTGCGGGCGCAGAAGCCCGGCCTGGCGGTATGGGGGCGCAGGGGTGCCGGCGTAGATAGCCGCGTCGAAGTTGCAGGGACGTTCGGCGACCGGAAATCAGCGGTCGCCGGTGGTGAAGGCGTTAATGAAAAATACCCTGGGCTGCTCGGCCCTGTCTTAAAAACCCTTGAAGCATAGTTCGGAGAGGGTGAGCGGCCAGGCGAAAGCCCGAGACCGCGCGCGGTGTTTGCAAGCTGAGGCAGCAGGGTCCGCTCGGTGGTCTGGACCCGGCCGGGCATGCTGCCCAGGACGGCTGAGGGCGCCCGGTAAGGCCTTTGACCCGGCCCGGGTCGGCCGTAAGCGCCTCTGCCGCCTTAGCTCCACGTTCGCTTCAATACCTTCGGCCTTGAACCGACTCCAGTCGGCCAGCCACACGTCTCTGGGCAACCGGCGCCGTCTGAGGGCCCAGACAGCGACTTTTCCACCCGGCCTGTTCCGCTGAACCTCCGAACGCCTTACCCCAAGCCGCCGCCTCAACCGACCTGGGCGGCATGCCCGGCAAGTCTGGACAGCCCCTGCCGAACCGGCAGTCCCAGGCCCCCACGTTGACGCCAGACTGCAATGGCTGCTGCCTCGGGCTTGCGGACATTGCGCTCGGCTGCTCCTTAGCGGTCTCTGGCTTTCGTCCGGCCATGGCCGTAGCCTCCTCAGTCCCCTGCGCCCACCCGGAAGGCCTGCAGCACCTATTCCCGGTCCCCACGTGCCTGGCCGGTGCCGGATACGCAGCCGTTCGCCGTCACGTCGGTGTGCGTACGCACATTCACATCGGCGCTTCGGTCGCCGAGGGGGCAGATTGCCGCCCTGAGCCGGCCAGCTGGAGACTGCCCGGAGGCCGAATATTTACCGGCCGGTTGGGACAAGGATGAGGACGTTTAAGCGGCGGGCCTCCCTTAAGGCCTTCGGGCCGATGCGGCGGCCGGCCACGGCGGCTGCGGCCGGGGCCCCGAGGATCCGGGCAAGCAAAGCCGCGCTTTCGGCCGCCCGCCGGGCGTCCCGGACATCCACCGTCGAGGAGACCTCGACGGCAACCCACACCTCCTGCCCGTCCCGCCGGGCCCGGACGACCAGGTCGGTTTCGGCCAGCCGGTTGCGTTCCTCGGGCAGGAGGCGGCCCTGCTCCTCCAGGGTATCGATGAGGTCGAAAAGCTCCTCGGCCGGGACAGGCCGGACCCTGCGGAAGCCGGCCCGTCCCAGGACCGCCGGGGCCCGCCGGGAGAAGCGGACTTCCTGGTAAAAACCGTCGAGCTCGCCTACCCGCTCGGCCAGCTCCTCCAGCCGCTTTTCGGTCTCAGCCTGGGCCCGGGCCAGCTCCTCCAGCCGCTTTTCGGTCTCGGCCTGGGCCCGGGCCAGGGCATCGACCCGCTCGGTCAGCTCCCCCAGCCGCTTTTCGGTCTCGGCCTGGGCCTCGGCCAGGCGGGTGAGGGCCGCCTCAAGCCTGTCCACCCGGCCTTCGAGGGCCTCCAGGCGCTTCTCGACCCGGAGCTGGGCCTCGACCAGGTTTTTGACCAGAGCGGCCAGCTCCTGCAGGACCTCGGCCGTGGGCTTTAAGGTCCCGGCCAGGTCCCTTAAGGTTTCGACCGTATCGGTCAGGGCCTCCGTAAGGCGGCTTACCGCCGCCTCCAGGGCGGTGATTCTCTCTTCCAGGGCAGGCACTGCTCTTCTCCCGCCTCAATTTTACAGTCTATCGGCCGGCTATGCACGCCGGTGCACCTGACCTTCAGAACGCAGTTCGGACACCACCGTTCTTAAGACCAACTCATGCTCCGGTAGCGTCTTCGAGCTGCTCAAATCCCGTACCGGGCTGGCGGGCGCGGACCCGAGAGCTCAGCTGACGTTGGGGGAATCGGGGGTTGTGAGGTATAGCCACCCGAAGATCAGGATTATTAGGAGAAGAAAAAGAGCCAGACCCAGGGCGGGACCAGCCGCCACCCTCACCCGGGCCATGACCAGGAAGCGGCTGCCAAGTGCCAGGAGAAGGCAGCCCAGCGGTACCAGCGAGCGCTGATACCGGTGGCGGCCCCACCGGTACCAGCCGACCGCCAGCAGAGCGCTGATAGCGAACACAAGTTCGGCCAACTGGCCGAACGCATCGGGAGCCACGGCCAGTCCGTGAAGCGTGCTCGTCGCCAGGACGGTCAGGGTAGCCGTGGCGAAGAAGTTTCGGCACTGGTGACGGGCCTCCGCAACCGTGCGTGGCTCCTGAACAGGGTTCGGGCCACCGGCCGCTGCTCCGGCCTGGCTGGGAGGGAGAGTCGACATCGCGTGCGCCTCCTTATTTCGATTTTTAATCTGAGGGTATCGGCATAGTTCTCGCCGTCTCTGGCGCATTGCCCGCACGGTCACAGAAACCGTCCGGCCACGGCGGCCGTGGCCGGATGGTGCAGTACCCCCGTCAGGACTTGAACCTCCGCGTCTGGCTCTGGAGACCGGTGCTCTATCCCCTGGGCTACGGGGGTCCTGAGGTCACAATTACTTTGTAGCATCGCCAGCGCTTCTCAGGCAAGCGGCTGTGCTGACGCCCCTGTGTCTCAGAGATGGTAGGAGGAATTTAAGGTCCTGGGTGGTCCCTGTTGAACCC
>DAOUCL010000158.1:0-6436 GCA_034432015.1 Dehalococcoidia bacterium | reverse complement strand
TTCGGCCACCGTGGTGGCCTCCTCTGCCCGCTTATCGGCCCGGACGAAGCTTACGGCCCGGGGGAACCTGAGGGCGTAGCCGAGCCGCCGCTCGGCCTCGGCGGCCGGGGTGCCCTCCGGCGTAAGGCCCAGGCCGCAGGTGTGGAGGGGGCTCCGGGTGATCTCGTCGGCCTGGACGGTGACCACGTAGAGGGGCTCGACCCAGACGTCGGGCTCCAGCAGGGATTCCACCCGGGTCGGCTTATGGTCGACCCGGATTTCGTCCAGCATCGCTTTAAGCTGGACCCATTCTTCTTCGGTAAACCCACTGCCCAGCTTACTAATGGTGACGAACACATCCCGTTCGGCGTCGTAAACCGCCGTAAGCAGCGAGCCGATCCCCAGCCGGGCCCGCTGGCCCCGCCCGTACCAGTAGCCAACGATGACCGTATCGACCGTGTCTTCCAGCTGGCCCTTGTAGCCCCGCTTGAACTTGATCCAGAAGAACTGCCGGACCCCGGCGTGGTAGGTAGCATCCAGCCGCTTGCAGACAATTCCCTCCAGGCCCCGGGCGACCTTATCGGCAAAGAAGGTCTCCAGTTCCACCGGGTCGTCGGTGATGAGGATTTCAGCCACCTCGTAGACGTCGCCGGGCAGAATCAGCTTCTCCAGGGCCTGTCGGCGCTCGATATACGGCTTGTCGATATATTCTTCGCCGTCGGCGTAAAGAAGGTCGAAGCAGACCAGCTTAAGGGGAATCTCTCCCATCATCCGTTCGATGTCGTATTTGCGCCGGCGCTGGACGGTGACCTGGAAGGGCAGAAAGTCGCCGGTGGCCGGGTCGTAGGCGATGGCCTCCCCTTCGATAATCGCCTGCCGGGCCCCAACCTGGGTCCTGGCCCCCTGAACGATCTCGGGGAACATCTCGCTGAAGTCCTCCAGGTGGCGGCTGAAGATTTTAACGTTATCCCCGTCCTTGTGGACCTGACACCTGAAGCCGTCCAGCTTCGGTTCGGCCGCCGTCTTGCCGTGGCGCCGGAGGATCTCCTCGACGCTGCTCACCCTTTCGGCCAGGGCCGGCCGGATGGGCACCCCAACCTGGACCCTGATGCTCCGTAGGGCCTCCACCCCCTGGGTGAGAAGGATCCGGGCGATCTGGCCCAGGTCGGCCCGGACGTTGTAGGCGTGTTCAATCTCTTTTCTTAAAGACTTATCCCCGACCACCGCGTAGCTGAGGCCCTCCATCAAGGTCGGGTCCCCGACCCCCAGCCGGAGCCGGCCCACCAGGATGCGGACCAAGTATCTGCCCTCGAGGCGGTTCATTTGTTTGAGAAGGTCGGCGATAAGTTCCGTCTTGCGGCTGACGGCCCCGGCCCCGCTTATCTCCGCCAGCCGGTAGAGGGCGTTAAAGACGTCGGTGATGGTCAGGTTATCCCCCTGGCCCTCGGGCAGGACCTCCTCAACCACCCGGCCGTAATCCCCCAACCGCTTATAAAGGGCCCGGACCTCTTCCCGGGTCTTGCCCGTGGCCAGGGCGATGGCCTCGGCCAGGAGCTGTTCGCCGATGCCGAATTCCAGCTTTTGGTAGGGGGGCACCACCTGGCCCTGACAGAGGTAAATGACCTTATCCACCTCCTCCGGCCCCAGCTCCCGGAAGAGTTCGGCCAGAATCTCCACCATCAGGTTCCGGGAAGTGGTCGCCTCCAGCCTGTTAAAGTATTCGGCCAGCCGCCTGAATAGCATCGCGTCTTTCTCCTGCCGACAGAGTTCTCCCCGCGGGATTTTAGCACGGGTATTCGGCCCCGGGGACTCCGGGTTTTCAACCGGGTTTACCCACCTGTTACAATCTTCGGGTGGGCCGAATGCTTGTGGTTTTAGACTACGGGGCCGGGAATCTGCGGAGCGTGGTCCGGGCCCTTGAGGTGGGCGGCGCCCGGCCGGTGGTTTTGGGCGACCCGGAGGCCCTGCTCCGGGCCGATGCCCTGGTCTTCCCCGGGGTTGGGGCGGCCGGTTCGGCTATGGGCCGGCTCCGGGAAGGGGGCCTGGACGAGGCCATCCGGGAGTTTTACCGGTCAGGCCGGCCGATTCTGGGGGTCTGCCTGGGCCTGCAACTGCTCTTCGACCTGAGCGAAGAGGACGGCGGAACCCCCGGCCTCGGCCTTATTCCCGGCCGGGTCCGGCGGTTCCCCGATGGCCTTAAGGTCCCCCACATGGGCTGGAACCAGGTCCGCCGCCGGAAGGACCACCCCATCCTGGCCGGCATCCCCGACGGGGCCTATTTTTACTTCGTCCACTCCTACTACGCCGAGCCGGCGGATCCGGCGGTGGTGGTCGGCACCACCGATTACGGGGTTGACTTTGCCAGTGTGGTTGCCCGGGAAAACCTGGTGGCCACCCAGTTTCACCCCGAAAAGAGCGGCCGCTGGGGCCTGGCCGTCTACGCCAACTTTCTGCGGACGTTGGTGGGCTTAAAATGCTGATCTTACCGGCCATTGACATCCTGGGCGGCCGTTGCGCCCGCCTCTACCAGGGCCGGTTCGACCGGGCCCGGATTTACGCCGACGACCCGGTGGCCGTCGCCCGGGCCTGGGCCGAGGCCGGGGCCCGTTGGGTCCACGTGGTCGACCTGGACGCGGCCCGAGCGGGCCGGCCGGTCAACCTGGGGGTTGTGGCCGCCGTCGTCCGGTCGGCGGGGGTGGCCGTTCAGTACGGGGGCGGGGTGCGGACCCTGGGCCAGCTTGAGGAGCTTCTCGGCCTGGGGGTCGGCCGGGTGGTGGTGGGCACCGCCGCCTTTACCGACCCGGACTTCCTGGCCGAAGCCTGCCGCCGGTTTGGGGACCGGATTGCCGTTGCCCTGGACGTCCGGGACGGGCAGGTGGCCGTCGCCGGCTGGGAGGCGGCCCTGCCCCTCGACCCCGTGGCGGCGGTGGGCCGGCTGGAGGCAGCGGGGGTCCGCCGGCTGGTGGTTACCGACGTGGGCCGGGACGGGACCCTCGAAGGGGTGGACCTGGACCTGGTTAGGGAGATTCTTAAGGCGGCGTCGGTGCCGGTTATCGTGGGGGGTGGGGTGGGAAGCTTCGGGGACCTTAAGGCCCTTAAGGGCCTGGGGGTGGAAGGGGTGATCCTGGGCCGGGCCCTTTACGAGGGCCGGGTTGACCTGCGGGCGGCCCTGGCCTGCGGGGCCGACTGAGCCGGTGGGATGCTTACGAAGCGGATAATCCCCTGCCTTGACGTGGATGCCGGCCGGGTGGTTAAGGGCGTCCGCTTTGCGGGCCTGCGGGACGCCGGCGACCCGGTGGAGCTGGCCGCCTACTACGACCGGGAGGGGGCCGACGAGCTGGTTTTTTATGACATAACCGCCTCAGCCCAAGGCCGCAAAATCATGGTCGAGGTGGTGGCCCGCACCGCCGACCAGGTCTTTATACCCCTCACCGTCGGCGGGGGCCTGCGTACCATTGAAGACATGCGGCTGATGCTCCGGTCCGGGGCCGATAAGGTCTCGGTAAACACCGCCGCCATCGAGGACCCGACCCTCATCGCCCGGGGCGCCGACGCCTTCGGTGCCCAGTGCATCGTCCTCTCCATCGACACCAGGTGGGAGGGGGACCGGCCCCGGGTCTACTCCCACGGCGGCCGCCGGCCCACCGGCTTAGATACGGTGGAGTGGGCCCGGCGGGGGGTCGAGCTGGGGGCCGGCGAAATCGTCCTTAACAGCATCGACACCGACGGCACCCGGGCCGGCTACGACCTGAAAATCTTGCGGCTGGTTTCGGAGGCCGTCCCGGTGCCGGTCATCGCCAGCGGCGGGGCCGGAAGCCTTGAACACCTCTACCTGGCCATCGCCGAGGGCAGGGCCGACGCCGTTCTGGCCGCCAGCATTTTTCATTACCGGGAAATAACCATCGCCGAGGCCAAGCGGTTCCTGGCCGCCCGGGGGATCCCCGTCCGCCTGGAGGACCTGACTTGACCTTTAGGGAAAAATACGGCCACCTGCCCCCGGATATCGAGGGGCGGCCGGCGGCCCTCACCGAGGTCGTAAGGTGCCACCAGGCGGAACTGGTTTACCTGCTCGGCTCCGCGGCCAAAGGTGCCGCGGGGGAAGGTTTTTTCCCAACGGATTTTTACGCCGACGTATTCCCGGCCCTCGGCACCGACCGCCGGGCCCCGGTTTGGCTCCAGTGGGAAGTCGTCACCACCGGCCGGCCCATCTTTTCGCGGTCCCAGCTCGGCCGCCTGGTCTTCGAACGGTCGGTCCGTGCCCGCTATCGGGACGAACGGCCGAGGCTTTTGCGCCGGGAGTTTACCTGGGCCGCCCTTGCCGAACTGGGCCGGGTTGCCGCCGAGCTTGGAAAATACCGCGACCTTACCCCTGAAGATTTGGCGGCCAACTTGAGCCTGCGCTGGGCCGTCGGGCGGGTTGTCGGCACCTGCGAAGGGCTCCTTGCGGAACTGCGGGCCTGCGGCGTCATTTCCGAGGACCTTTACCGTCGGCTGAAAGGCGCCGGTGCCTTCGGAGACATCCTCGTGCACGGGTACCTGCAGGTGGACCTCGGACGGGTTGCCAGGGCGTCAAAAGAGGCCCCCGACCTTTTCCGGGCCTTCAGGGAGGAGGTCGGCGCCACGGGACGGACGAACCGGGAGAAAGCTAGATTATGGCCGAGGGTTTAAAGTTCGACCAGGCGGGGCTCATCCCGGCCGTCGTTCAGGATGCGGTGAGCGGCCGGGTGCTGATGCTGGGTTATCAGGACCGGGAAGCCTTCGCCCGGACCCTGGCCACCGGCCGGGTCTGGTTCTACAGCCGGAGCCGCCAGCGCCTCTGGCAGAAGGGGGAAACCTCCGGCAACGAGCTTCGGGTCCGGCAGATATTAGCCGACTGCGACGGCGATGGCCTGCTTATTTTGGCCGAGCCGGCCGGGCCCACCTGCCACACCGGGGCCGAGTCCTGCTTTTTCGAGCAAGTCTCCGGCCCCGACGAAGGCGACTGGCTGCCCTTAAGCCTGGTCCCCGAGGCCCTTTTTAAGGTTATCCTTGACCGCCAGCAGAATCCGCGGGCCGAAAGCTACGTGGCAAGCCTGCTGGCCGGCGGGGTGGACCGGGTCGCCCAGAAGGTGGGCGAAGAGGCCGTCGAAGTGGTTATCGCCGCCAAAAACGACGACCCCGAAGCCCTGATTCGGGAGCTGGCCGACCTCTGGTTCCACAGCCTAGTGCTAATGGCCGCCCGGGGGCTGCGGCCGGCCGACGTCTGGGCCGAGCTCGCCCGCCGCCACGCCGCCCGCGCACGGCCGTCCGGCCAGGAGGGCGTCTAATTCTAAAAGCTCCGTGAGGTCCCGGATAACCGGGACGCCCGGCGGCGGATTCTCCTGCCGGAACTGGTGGGTGAGCACCGGCCAAAGCCCCGCCCGGAGGGCCCCGCCCACATCCTCGTAAACCCGGTCGCCCACGAAAACGGCCCGGTCGGGCTGGACCCCGAGCCGACCGAGGGCAAACCGAAAGATGGCCGGGTGGGGCTTGCGCCAGCCCACCGCCGACGAAAAGGCCAGCACGTCGAAAAGGCTTTTAAGGCCGAATTCCTCCAGGCGGGCTTCCATCAGTTCGGCTGGGTACATCGTGTTGGAGACAAGCCCGGTCTTAAGCCCCCGGCGGCGCAGTTCGGCCAGGACCGCCCCGGCCCCCGGGGCCGGGGCGGTGGTCTCCAGCTCGGCCCGGGCCATCGCCTCAAGGCACTCCCGGTAAAAGCTCCAGGGCAGGTCCAAACCAAGCCGGCCGAAGGCCTCGGCAAAGAGGGCCGTCGGGGGAAGCTCCCGGTAGCCCCGGGCCTGAAAATAGGCCAGGCGCCGGCCCAGAATCCGCCCCCAAACCTCCCGGTAAAGAACCTCCGCCGGGGGCACCCGGTCGCCGACGAGCCCCTTAAGCCGGGCGTGAAGGGACCTCCAGGCGGCCAGCCAGTTATCGGCCGAAAGCTTTACGTCCCAGACCGTGTGGCCCAGGTCCAGAAGGACGGCCTCAGTCACAGATAACCTCCAGCCGGCCGTCCCGGACCACAAGCCGCGGGACCTTGCGGCTTACGTCCGCCCGGGCGGCGAATTCCACATCGGCCCCCAGGCCCAGCTGGGTCAGCCGGTAACCGTGGGCGCTGGCCCGGAAGGCGGCCAGGGGGTCCCGGCCGAAGCCGAGGCAGACCTGCCGGGCGGCCACGGCCGAATCGTCCAGGATGAGGCGGTCGGGCGGGGCCTGTCCGGGCAGGTCGACGTCGGGGGCCGGAACAGCCGAGACTTCGGCCCGGCGGGCAAGCTCCTCCACCAGAAAGCCGGCGCAGAAGGCGTCGTCTAAGCCGAAGGCCCGGCCCCGCCCCCGCCCGGCGCAGACCAAAACCACGTCCCGGCCGGCGGCCAGGATGCGGTCGGCTACCGCCCCGGCGTTGCTAAGGCAGCCGACCAGCACCTCGGCCGCCCCCACC
>DAOUCL010000157.1:0-8305 GCA_034432015.1 Dehalococcoidia bacterium | reverse complement strand
AACAAATTGGCCTGCGGCGTAAAGGATAAGATAGACGGCGCAGACCAGGCCGTCGGGACGGAGGCGGAAGCGGAGGTTCCAGAGGACGAAGAAGAGGGCCAGGTTAAAGAGCAGTTCGTAGGCGGCCGCCGGCTCGTAGGCCGTGGTGGGGGAGGCCACGAAGGGGGAGCGGGGGTAGACCACCCCCCAGGGGTTGGTGGTGGGGTAGCCGACGATGTCGCCGTTTATCAGGTTGCCGATCCGGCCGAAGGCCTGGCCGACGGTGGCGAAGAGGGCGGCCGCATCCAGCAGGGGCCAGAGGGGAACCTGGTAAACCCGGCAGGCTACGACGATGGCGGCCAGGCCCCCAAAGATCGCCCCGTAAAAGGCCATGCCCCCCTCCCAGGTGGCCAGGATCCGCCAGGGCTGGGCCAGGTAGGGTGCCAGGTCCTGCTGGAGGACGAAATAGAGCCGGCCGCCCAGAAAGGCGGCCACCGCCGCCGGCCAAAAGACCTTCCAGATGTCCTCCTCTTTGAGGCCCTTCTGGAGGGCGTAGGGGAGGGCGACGTAGAGGCCGACCAGGATGCCAACGGCGTACATCAGGCCGTACCAGCGCACCGCCAGCGGCCCGATTTCGAGTATAACTGGATTAATATCGATAGTTATCATGCCACCTTTGAGTTTACAGCCGCAGAAACCGCCCCATCCAGCCCGGGTGGCCGTCGGCTCGACGGTGGGGCCCCTTCCCCGCCGGCTTCGGAATCTCATTCGGCAGGCCGTTCTTACTACCCTGGCCGCCGAAGGGGTGGCCGAGCCGGTGCGGGTTGAGGTGGCCCTCACCGACGACGGGACGGTGCGAAGCCTTAAGGCCCGCTACCTGGGCATCGACGAGCCCACCGACGTCCTTTCCTTCCCGGCAGGAGACTGGCCCGGGGCCGGGCGCAGCCGCGTCCGGGACCTGGGCCAGGTGGTCATCGCCAAGCCCTTCGCCGAGCGGCAGGCCGAGGCCCAGGGCCAGCCCTTTGAAAGGGAGCTGGTCTTCCTGGTGGTCCACGGGGTTCTGCACCTGCTGGGCTACCGGGATGAGGACCCGGCCGGCTTGGAGGAGATGCGCCGCCGTGGTGCGGCCATCACCGACCGGATATTCGGGCAGACTTCCCCGCCGGCCTCCGGGAAGGGGGAAGGCGGGCCGTGAAGGCCTACGCCGTCCTGGCCGTCTTCTGCCTGCTGGCCCTGGGGGCCTACTACGTCCTCACCCAGGTAGTTTCGGCCGGGGAGCTGGCGGCCTTCGCCGCCGTGGTCCTTTTGCTGGAAATTGGCCTCATCGCCTTCAGTTTGGCCGGGGAAAAGTAGCCGGTGTATAATCTGCCGAGCGGTGCTGAACGAGCTGGTCCGGTCGGCCTACAGCCTTTTCGCCGTACTGGGCCTGCCGGCCGACGACCCCAACTTGGTCATCTGGGCCGGACTACTTCTCGCCGTTCCCCTGTTCGTCCTGGTAATCTTCGTCGTCCTCGACTTCGTCCACCGGCTGGCCTCCCGCCGCTACTACCTGTGCTGTCTTGAATGCCGGTACGCCGGCTACACCCACCAGCTTCTCAGCCGGTGTCCCCGGTGCGGGGGGGCCGTAAGCTACCCCCGTTCCGGCCGAATTCTCCCCGACCAGAAGCCGGGTCCGGGCGAGGAACATTCCGAAGACAGGTTTTACGGTGGAAGGTAGGCTTACGGTTCCGGACCTGGCCGCCCTGAATGAAAGGCTCATTAACTGCCGCCTCTGCCCCCGCCTGGCGGCCTACCGGGAAGAAGTGGGGCGGGTCAAAAAGCGGGAGTTTCGGGATTGGGACTACTGGGCCCGTCCGGTTCCGGGGTTCGGCGACCCCGCGGCCCGACTGCTGGTAGTGGGGCTGGCCCCGGCCGCCCACGGGGCCAACCGAACCGGCCGGATGTTCACCGGGGACTCGTCGGGCAACTGGCTTATCCGGGCGCTGTATAAATTTGGGTTTGCCAGCCGGCCGGTAAGCCTGCGGCGGGACGACGGCCTTGAGCTTAAAGATGCCTACCTGACGGCGGTGGTCCGCTGTGCCCCGCCCGGCAACCGCCCCACCCCCGCCGAAATCGCCGCCTGCCGCCGGTACCTGGTGGCCGAACTGGGGCTACTAACCCGGGTGCAGGTGGTGGTCGCCCTGGGCCGGGTCGCCTTTGCGGGGTTCCTTGCCGCCCATTACTGGCCCGACCGGCCGCCCCGGGGCCTGGAATTTGCCCACGGGGCCTGCTACGACCTGGGCCGGGTAACCCTCATCGCATCCTACCACCCGAGCCGCCAAAATACCCAGACCGGCCGCCTCACGGAAGAGATGCTGGACCGGGTCTTTGCCCTGGCCCGGTCGGTGCTGGACGGCGCCTAGGGCAAGACCTCCCGGAGCCGGCCGGTCTTTACGTCGTAAATAAACCCCCGGACGTTATCCTTGTAGGGGATAAAGGGGCTGGCCTTGATCCGCCGGATAGACTGGCGGACGTCCTCCTCCAGGTTTTCAAAGGCCTCGAAGGCGAAGGACGGCCTGATGCCGGTCTCCCGTTCAATCTGGGCCTTGAGGTCGTCGTCTTTAAAGGTGAGCATGCCGCAGTCGGTGTGGTGGATGAGCATAATCTCCCGGGTTCCGAGGAGCCGCTGGGAGATTACCAGGGAGCGGATAACATCGTCGGTAACGACCCCGCCGGCGTTCCGGATGACGTGGGCGTCCCCCTCCTCAAGGCCCAAAGCCCGGGCCGGGTCGAACCGGGCGTCCATGCAGGCGACGATGGCCACACCCTTTTTCGGGGGTATGGAGAGGTCGCCCTTGGTGAAAGTGGCGGCGTAGCGCTCGTTGTTGGCCAGCAACTCATCGATGGCACCCATGACCGCCTCCTGCGCAGGGACTCGGCCCCATTATAGCCGTGGGATAGTTTAGTTGTCAAGTAACTTTATCAATATTCTGGGCTTGTCAGTTTTGGCATTGAGGCCTTGTCGTGGCTTTCGGGGGAGCCACGACAAGGCCTTACCTGACCGGCGGCCATGGCCCTCCAGTAGCACAGCTAATAGCGAGCGGTATCGGGCCTTGTTGCATGCCGTCGCCGCGGCTGGCGGGGTTTTCCCACCTTAGACCGGAGGCGCCTTCCGCCTGGCCGAGCCGTTGGCGGGAATCGGGTAAGATCAACCGCGTGGGCCTATGGAAATACCACCCCAGTTTTTAAGCCACCTTAACTGGGTCGACTGGGTAGTCCTGGCCGTCGTCGGGGCCGCCGTCCTCTCAGGCATTGCCCGGGGCTTTATCGCCGGCATCCTCGACATCTTCGGCGTCCTGGTCGCCTTCGGGGCCGCTCTCGCCGGCTACCGCTGGGCCGCCCAGCTTATCCTCCGCTCCGTGCCCGAGGTCCCCCAGCCCCTCGCCTACGTTGGCGGCTTTGTGGGGCTGGTCGTCGCCGGCCTGCTCCTTTACGGCCTCCTCGTTCAGCTGCTTTTCCTGGTCGCCGCGCCGTTGCGGCCTATCTTTAAACCCCTTTCGCCCATCAACACCCTGCTGGGGGCGGTCCCTGGCCTCATTAAGGGCCTTTTTTACGCCACCCTCCTTGTCCTGCCCTTTGCCACCCTTCCCCTCGTCCCGAGCGTTTCGGCCGACATCGAGCGGTCCGAAATCGCCCGTCGGCTGGTGGCCGCCGCCGTCAACGCCGCCCCGACCCTGGAAAGGCTGCTGGGCCGGGAGCTTAACGAGGGTTTGAGTTTCCTGGCCCCACCCCAGACCCGGGAAGGGATGCGGCTCAATTTTACCGCCCTCGGCCGCCTTACCGTCGACCCGGAGGCCGAACTGGAGATGCTTAACCTCATAAACCAGGAGCGGGCCCGGGCTGGCCTGGCCCCCCTGGTCATGGACGAGACCATGCGTCAGGTTGCCCGCCAGCACAGTCGGGAGATGTTTGAACTGGGCTATTTCGGCCACGAATCCCCCGTTACCGGGTCACCCACCGACCGCCTTGTGAGGGCCGGGGTTCGGTTCCGGGTGGCCGGGGAGAACCTGGCCTATGCCCCCAACGTCCGGCTGGCCCACGAGGGGCTGATGGCGTCCCCCGGCCACCGGGCCAATATCTTAAACCCCCAGTTTGGGCGGGTAGGGATCGGGGCGGTGCGCAGCGAGCTCAGGGGCATGATGTTCACCCAGGAGTTTGCCGACTGAGGCGCGTCCCTGACCCCCAAGGTTTATAATCACCGCGAACCCTGGAAGGAGGCTGAGCCGTGAACCCGACGGAACTGTGTTACACCCCCGCCGTGGAGCTTGCCGCCCGGATCCGCCGCAAAGAGCTTTCCCCCGTCGAGGTCTTCGATGCCTTCGCCGCCCGCATTGAGGCGTTAAACCCAAAGCTTAACGCCTTCTGCACCCTGGTCCTCGACCGGGCCCGGGAAGAGGCCCGTCAGGCCGAAGCCGCCCTGATGCGGGGCGAACCCCTCGGCCCCATCCACGGCCTGCCGGTGGGCATCAAGGACCTGGTCCCCACCGCCGGTATCCGCACCACCTTCGGGTCTAAACTTTACGCCGAAAACGTCCCCCAGGTCGACGGGGAAGTCGTTCGCCGCATCCGGGCCGCCGGGGGCATCATCGTCGGCAAGACCACCACCCCCGAGTTCGGCCACAAGGGGGTGACCGACAGCCCCCTTTTCGGCATCACCCGCAACCCCTGGAACCTGGACCGGACCCCGGGGGGCTCCAGCGGCGGGTCGGCCGCGGCCGTGGCCGCCGGCATGGTTCCCCTGGCCCAGGGAAGCGACGGCGGGGGTTCCATCCGGATTCCGGCGTCCTTCTGCGGCATTTTCGGCCACAAGCCGAGCTACGGCCTGGTTTCCCGGGCGCCCACTTTGGACTACTTTACGACCCTTTCCCACCTGGGACCGATGACCCGGACGGTGGCCGACGGGGTCCTTTTTCTTAAGGCCATGGCCGGATATGACTACAAAGACCCCTACTCTTTGCCCTTCCCGGCCGAACAGCTGGACAACGTCCTGGCCGGGGCCGAAAGCCTTAAAGGGCTAAAAATCGCCTGGAGCCCCGATTTAGGTTACGCCCCGGTGGAGCCGGAAGTTTTGGACCTGACCCGCTCGGCCGTAAGGGCCTTCGAAGGGCTTGGGGCCGTCGTCGAAGAGGCGAACCCCGGCTTTGAAAACCCCCTGCCCGCCTTCGAGGCCCTTTTCGGAACCCTGCTGGCCGTTCAGGTCGTGGATTACCTGCCCGACCGCCGGGAAGACATCGACCCGACCCTTTTAAAGATCGTGGAGCGGGCCCTGGGCTTTACGGCCGTCGACTACGGCAAGGCCCAGATTCGCCGGAGCCGCCTTTACGAAAAGTGCGTCGCCTTTTTTGAAAAATACGACCTGCTGGTTACCCCGACGATGCCCATGCCCGCCTTCGAAGTAGGGGTTTACCCCCCGAAGCTGGTGGGCGGGGTCGAGCTGGACGAGTCCTTGGGCTGGACGCCCTTTACGTTCCCGTTTAACCTGACCAACCAGCCGGCGGCCAGCGTTCCGGCCGGCTGGACCCGGGACGGCTTGCCGGTGGGCCTTCAGATTGTGGGCGGGCCCCGCCAGGACCTGCTGGTTCTGCGGGCGGCCGCCGCCTTCGAGCGGGTCCGCCCTTGGGCCCACCGCCGGCCACCGGTCGATTAGGGGCTTTCGGCCTGTACCTTCTGCCAGACGGGGGCCGTTGGGGGCCGGTGGCCCCGCTTGTAGACCATGATGGAGCGGGTAAATTCGATAACGGCCACCCCGTCCTGGTTGTAGCCGACGGTCCGGACCTTGATGATCCCCATGTGGGGCCGGGAGTTGGATTCCCGCTTCTCTAGGACCTCGGTCCGGGCGTAGAGGGTGTCCCCCTCGAATACCGGCTTAAGCAGGCGGACGTTTTCCCAGCCCAGGTTTATCCCGTTCTGGCTCACGTCGGCCACCGTCAGGCCGGTCACCACCGCCAGGGTAAGGGCGCTGTTTACCAGCGGCCGGCCAAATTCCGTCGCCTCGGCGTAGTGCCGGTCGGTGTGGATGGGGTTCGGGTTGACGGTGAGCAGGGTGAACCAGATGTTGTCCGTCTGGGTTATCGTCCGGCCCAGGGGGTGCTCGTAGACGTCGCCTACCTGGAAATCCTCGTAAAAGCGGCCTTCCCAGCCGGGTTTTACGGCCATGGCGGTTCCCTCCTTCCTAGACGATGCCCTCCTGGCGCAGGCGGTCGATGGTTTCGGGGTCGAAGCCCAGCTCTTTAAGAATCTCTCGGGTGTGTTCCCCGATGTCGGGGACCGGGCCCAGGCGAATCTCGGCGTCGGCGAAGTCAAAGGGCGGCAAGTACTGGCGGATGGGCTCTACCGGGGAGCCCACCTCAACCCAGCGGTTGCGGGCCGAAAGCTGGGGGTGTTCGACGAAGCCGGCCAGGTCCCGGACAAGGCCGTAGGGTATGTCGGCCGCCTCCAGCCGCCGGGCCACCTCCTCAACGGTCCACCGGCCGAGAACTTCTTCGATGAGGGCCTCCAGCCGGTTTCGGTTCCGGACCCGGCGCTCGATGGTGGCGTAGTCGGGGTCCCGGGCCAGCTCGGGCATTCCCAGAACCTGAGTGCAGAAGCGCACCCACTGGGCCTCATTCTGGATGGCGATGTTAATATACCCGTCGGCGCACTTGTAGGGCCCGTACGGCACGATGACATTGTGGCGCATCCCGGCCCGCTCGGGCTGACGGCCGGTGTAGAGATACCCGTAGGCGAAGGGCGAAACCCATTCCGCCAGGGCATCAAAGAGGGAAACTTCGACCTTGGTGCCCCGGCCCGTCTGGGTCCGGCGGTAGAGGGCGGCCAGGATGCTCGAAAAGGCGTAGAGGCCGGCCCCAATATCGGCCACCGAAACCGCTACCTTGGCCGGGGCCTCCGGGGTGCCGGTGAGGGAGATGACGGCCGTCTCCCCCTGGACGAGGAGGTCGAAGGCCTTCCGGCCCCGGTACGGCCCTTCCCGCCCGTAGGCGGTGATCCGGCAAAAGATAAGCTGAGGGTACCTCTCGGCCAGCCTTTCCCAGGTGAGGCCGAGGCGGTCGGCCACCCCCGGCCCCAGGTTTTCCACCAGAACGTCAGCCCGCCCCAGGAGCCGATGGAGGATCTCCAGGCCCGCCGGGCTTTTCAGGTTGAGGGTAAGGCTTCGCTTCGTCCGGTTGAGCCAGGCAAACCAGGCGCTCAGGCCCCGAATCGCCGAATCGTAGTAGCGGCCAAAATCCCCCTCCCCCACCCGCTCGATTTTGATGACGTCGGCCCCCAGGTCGGCCAGGTGCCGGGTGCAGAGGGGCCCGGCCACCGCCTGCTCCAGGGCAACCACCCGGATTCCTTCCAGGACGGCGGCCACGGCTCAATAACTCCGGGGAAGTCCCAGCACGTGCTGGCCGATGTAGGCCAGAACCAGGTTGTTGTTGACCGGGGCCACCTGGTAAAGACGGGTCTCCCGGAACTTGCGCTCCACGTCCATCTCCACCACGAAGCCCATTCCCCCGTGGACGTCCAGGCACACATTGGCGGCGTACCAGGAGGCGTCCGAGGCCAGAAGCTTGGCCAGGTTGGCTTCGGCCCCGCAGCGCTGACCCTGGTCGTAGAGCCAGGCGGCCTTCCACCTCATCAGGTCGGCGGCCTCGACCAGGGCGTGGGCCCGGGCGATGGGGAACTGAACCCCCTGGTTCTGGCCGATGGGCCGGCCGAACACGACCCGCCGGTTGGCGTAGCGAACAACCCGGTCGATAAACCAGCGGCCGTCCCCGATGCACTCGGCCGCAATCAAAATCCGCTCGGCGTTCAGGCCGTCCAGCAGGTATCTAAACCCCTTGCCCTCTTCCCCGATGAGGTTTTCGGCGGGCACCTCCAGCTCGTCGAAGTAGACGGCGTTGGTCTGGTGGTTGACCATAACCTCAATGGGCCGGATGACCAGCCCGCCCCGGGCGTTGCGCAGGTCGACGATGAAAATGGACATACCTTCGGTCTTGTTTTCCACCTCCTCGTAGGGGGTGGTCCGGGCCAGGACGAGCATCAGGTCCGAGTGGAGTGCCCGGGAGGTGAAGACCTTCTGGCCGGTGAGGTAATACTTGCCGTTACGCCGGATGGCCCGGGTCTGAATCCGGGCCGTATCGGAGCCGGCCTCCGGCTCGGTGACCCCGAAGGCCTGCAGGCGCAGTTCGCCCCGGGCGATGGGGGGCAGAAAGCGCCGCTTCTGCTCCTCCGAGCCGTGCCTTAAGATCACGTTCATGATGTACATCTGGGCGTGGCAGGCGGCGGCATTGCCCCCCGAGCGGTG
>DAOUCL010000156.1:0-7784 GCA_034432015.1 Dehalococcoidia bacterium | reverse complement strand
GAGTGGTTCCCCGTAACCCGCGAGTACACCTATCTTAACCATGCGGCTTACACCCCACTGCCGACGCCGGCCGTGGAGGCGATGGCCGACTTTCTCCGAAAACATCAGCTCGGCCCAAAATATGAGGCCGAGCTCCTAGAAATCAAAGAGCAGACCCGCCGGGAGCTCGCCCGGCTCATCAATGCCGACCCGGAAGAAGTAACCTTTATCCCCACCACCAGCACCGGTATAAGCCTTGCGGCCTGGTCTCTGCCCCTCCGCCGGGGGGACAATGTCATCATCTGCGACCAGGAGTACCCGGCCAACGTTTACCCGTGGCTTATGCTCCAGAAAAAGCGGGGGGTAAAGGTCAAAATCCTGCCGGCCCCGGCGGGCGGCCTCACCCCCGAAATGGTGGCGGCCGCCGCCGATGCCCGAACCCGGGTGGTGAGCGTAAGCGCCGTCCAGTTTCTCTCGGGCTTCCGGGCCGACCTGGCCGCCCTGGGCCGGCTCTGTCGGGAAAAGAATATTTACTTTGTCGTGGATGCCATGCAGGCCCTCGGGGCCCTGCGGATAGACGTAAAAGCCGCCCAGGTCGACGTTCTGGCGGCGGCCGCCCCCAAGTTTCTGATGGGACCGCCCGGCATCGGCCTCTTTTACGTCCGCAAGGAGCTTATCCCCGAACTTGAGCCGCCGGTGGTGGGGGCCAACAGCGTGGTCGGATTCAGCCCCGAAACGTTTCTGGCCTACGACCTTAAACTGCTCCCCACCGCCGACCGCTTTTACACCGCCCAGGTCAACCGGCCCGGAATCGCCGGGCTGGGGGCGGTGGTGAGGCTCTTTAACGAGCTGGGGCCCGAGAATATTGAGGGGCGGGTCTTAAGGCTGGCCGACCTTCTGGTAAAAGAGCTTAAGGCCGCCGGCTACCGGGTGCTCTCGGATTTTGGGCCGGAGCACCGGTCGGCCATCGTCGGTTTTGCGCCCCCCGACCCCATCGGGGCCCACCGGAGGCTGACCGAGGCCCGGGTTATCGTCTCCCTGCGGTACGACCGGGCCGGCCAGGCCTACGTCCGGGTCTCGCCCCACTTTTACAACACCGAGGACGAAATCCGCCAGGTAGTAGAAGTTCTTAAAGATTAGCGCTCGATGGGGTAGCCTTTGTTGCGCCAGGCCTCGGTGCCCAGCCGGGCGGCTGTCTGAGCTGCTGTCAATCAGCGCCGAAAGGCAATCTCCGAACCCGAATTCGATGCTCTTCCAGGACTATAAGACTGCCACGCTCCAGGTCGTCAGCCAATGTCGGCAGATTCGCCAGCAGGAGCCGAACCTGCGTCTCTGGTCGACGCCCCGAAGCTCGACGAAAGAGGATGACCGATAGGGCTGGGGCTTGCCATCGTGCTAACAAGGTTCCGAAGTCCGTATCAGTAGACACCAGAATACGACTTTCATCAACGGCGTACCTAAACACCGTTTCATCGTCGGCCGTTTGTAACCCGTAGTCCCGGACGTGGACCGCGTCGTAGCCGGCCTGCCGGAGGCCCTCAGCGACCCGGGGAGACAGGGCGTTGTCGATGAGGAACTTCACGGGACGGTTAGGGGCAGCTCACGCTCCCGCACCGCCTCGGCGGCGTACCGGAGGGCCTCCCGGATATCCTCGGGTTCGAGGTCGGGATAGGCGGCGAGAATCTCTTCTTCGGTCATTCCGTCGGCGAGCATTCCAATGACGGTCGCCACCGGAATTCGCAACCCCCGGATGCAGGGTACCCCACCCATCTGACCGGGGTCGACGGTAATTCGGGTAAATCTGGCCATAAGAACCCCCTGAATAATTTAACCCGGCGGGGCGCCGGACGCCCTGGCAGGGGGTAAGGGGTGTCCGGCTAAAGACCCGCTCGCAATTTTTAGCGCTCGATGGGGTAGCCCTTATTGCGCCAGGCCTCGGTGCCCCCCTCCAGGTTGATAACTTCGGGCACCCCGATGGCCGCGGCCATCTCGGCCGCCACCGCACTGCGCTGGCCCACCTGGCAGACGAAGATCACCTTGTCCCGGGTGATGTATTTCTGGGGGTTGGCCAGAAACTGGCGCAGGGGCACCAGCTTGACCCCGGGGATGTGCTCTCGGGCGTACTCATCCGGCTCCCGGACGTCGATAACCTCGTACTCGCCCGATTCGATCAGGCGGCGGGCCTCCTCGACACTTACCCGCTTAAAGGGCTCCTGAACCGGGGCTTCCTGGGCCATCAGACTTACCTCCAAATTGTGAAGTTTTTCGATTCAATTAGTCAATTATACCGCCTCTGGCCGGGTCCGGTCGGTTGGGTTAAACTGTAAGGTGTAAAGTGGTGACCGCTCGTGGCCCCTGCCGACCCCAGCCGGACCCCGCAAAGCTGCTCCGGGTGCTGGTTTTTGGGGTCGTCCTGGTTCTGATTATAGGGCTGGGGGGCGGGTGTCGGTTTCTGCCCCAGGGGCCGACCACCCCGCCCGAGACCGAGTCGCCCCGCCCGGTCCCCACGGCCAACCCCCTGCCCCCGGGCTACCTGGGTCGGGCCCTGACTCCGGTGCCGACGCCGACCCTTCCCCCGCCGCCCCCAACCCCCACCCCGGTTCCCCGGGTGGACGCGGCCTACATTCAGCGGGACCTGGATCGGTTCGCCGTCGCCCCCATTGAGGACTTCGGGCAGGTCGCCCCGACGGTGGCCGCCTTATGGGAGGAGGTTCTGGGCGAGCCCTACCCCCAGAATCTTATAACCGTCCGGCTTTATTCGGGGCAGGATTTCAACCTGATCCGGGGCCGGCCCGACGTGGCCGGATTTGCCGTGCCGGGGCCCGGCGGCTCCACCGTTATTAACGCCCCGGTGATTACGGGTCCGATAAGCCTGGAGATTTTGTTCCACGAAATCGGCCACGCCCGCCATAACATCGAGAACTACCGGGCCCGCCGCGGCGGCCTGGGCCTCGGGCAGGCCCGGGAGCTTAACGAGGCCGTGGCCGAGACCTTCGCTACCCTTATGTGGCGGCACCTGACGGAACGCTACGCCCTGCCCCTGCCCTACTACGAGCGGCGGCCGGCCACCTTTGACCCGGCGGCGGCCGCCCGGGAGACCGTCCACGCCTACCAGCAGTACTGGGAGACCTACGGCGAAGAGCATGCCGGCGGGTTCTTTGTCGCCTGGCTTACGGCCCTCAAGGACCCCGAGCTCAACTTCGGCGAAAAGCTCCGCCAGGGACACTACCTCTCGGCGGCGGAGGTCCGGCGCCTCAACGACCGGCTGATCGGCCTTACCGGCCGCTACCGGCTGGAGCGGTCGATAAGCGAGGCGGACCTGAGCGCCATCCGGGCCATCCTGCGCTCCCGCCTCCAGCAGCCGGCCCGGGCCGCCGGGGGCTACCTCTACTTCCCGCCCAACTACAGCTACCCTTAGCCTTCGTGTTACAATCCGCCGGGAGCCTTCCAGACCGGCCCCGTACCGGTCGGCCGCGGCGGATAGATTGAGCCCTAAAACTCAGCTTGCCCTTGGAACCGCCGTTCTGATTGTGGGCCTGGTCTTAATTTTCCACCGGGCCGGCCTCGCCTCCCAACTTCCCGACGATTGGGACAGCCTGGAAGTTGCCGGTGTCCTTGAATACCTCTGCCGCCGGCCGACCGGCACCGTTGAGCTTAACTACTACCCCACCGGGTACCCCCTTTTGCTCTACGCCCAGGCCGGGGCGGTGGGGGCCCTTTTGCCCTTCTGCCGCCTCATCCCCGCGCCCCTCCTGCTGAACCTGAGCCACATCGGGTCCCACGCGGTAGCCTTTTTCGGCACCCTCAAGCTGGCCGCCGGCCTCGGGGTTGGGCCCCTTCCGGCCCTGCTGGCCGCCCTGGGGTATACGTTTTCGGCCTTCAGGGTCCGGGCCGAGGGCCATTATCACATGCTCTTCGGCAGCGCTGTCCTCCCCTGGGCCGTGTATTTTACGCTCCGGTGCGCCCGGGCCGAAAAGGCCGGCCGGGGCCCCTGGCTGGGGGCGGGGGCGGCCTGGGCCCTGACGGTGCTCTTCCACCCCTACTTCGGCTGGGTCTGGGTCATTACCTGGGCGGCCCTGGCCTGGGCCTGCCGCCGGGCTATCCGGCCCCTGGGGGCCAGCCTGGCCGTAACCCTGGCCCTGGTCGGACCCTACGGGGCGGCCGTGGCCGCCGTCCTGGGCGGGGGCTTCTGGCAGCCGGTGGGCGGCCTGGCTTACACTTTTCAGAGTGGGGTCAGCCCCGACTTTCTTGTCCTGCCCTCGCCCTTTAACCTGCTGGTGGGCGGGGCCGTTGCCCGGGCCGTCGACTACCAGTCGCCCCCGAACCTGGAAGGGAAGCTCGGCACCCTGGGCCTTACGGTCTGGGTCTTGCTGGCCCTGGGCCTCGTCCGTTTCCGGGTCCTTGGGGGGCCGTTTCGGCCCCTGCTGGGGGCGGCGGCCGTATTTCTGGTGCTGGCCCTGGGCCCGGTGGCGATGGTCGGGGGCCGGGTGGCGGAGGTCGGCCTCTTCCGGCCGGTGAACCAGGCCCTCTGGGGGCTGGGGGAGGCCCTGAAGCCGGCGGTGTTTACCACCGAGCCGCCTGAATGGGTCCTGCGGGGGCTTCCCCTGCCGGCCTTCGTCTGGGTTGCGGCCGTTCCCCTGGGGGAGGGGGTTCGGGCGATGGCCCGGCTGGTCATCCCGGCCGGCCTGGTCTTTAACCTGGCCGCCGCCCGGGTGCTGGGCGAACTCCCCCGGCGGCTGGGCCTCGCCCTCGGGCTGGTGTGGCTGGCCGAACTTCTGCCCGGACCCGTCGACTGGACGGCTCTGCCCGAAGTTCACCCGGTTTACGACTGGCTTGCCGCCCGAAGGGACCAGGGGGCGGCCCTGATGGTGGGGGGCCACGGGCCGGTAACCCGGGCTCCCCACCTCTGGTCGGCCCTGGTCCGGGATGTCCCGATGGCGAACGGGTATGCCTCCTACCAGCCGGCCTATTATGACGCCCTCTGGCGGGGACTGGCCGAAAGTGACGCCGCCTTCGACGACACGGTTGGGGTGCTTTACGGCCTCCACGTCCGGTTTCTCGTGGTCGAGGTGGGGGATGATGTGGACCGGCTGATGTACGCCCGGGCGGGGCGGTCGCCTAACCTGCGGTTTGTCCGGTGCTTCGAACCGGCGGCCCCCGGCCGGTGGTTTCTGCCGGCCTGCGCCTTTGAGCTCCAACCCCCGGCCGAGGCCGCCCGCCAATTCGACCTCCTCTTCGACCGGGGCTGGTGGATTCGGGAAAGCTGGGGCCGGTGGGCGGTCGACCGGGAGGCCGCGGCGTTCTTCTGGTGGACGGGGCCGGCACCCAGGCTGGATTTAGAGGCCTTCCCCAACTGCGTCCCGGGCGAAATTCAGACCTTGAGCCTGGGGCTGAACGGACGGGCGGTTTTGACCCAGGCTTTTACCGATTGCCGGCCGGCCCGGGTCTCGGTAAGGCTGCCGGCCGAGGCACTCACCGGCGGCTGGAACCGGCTGAGCTTTAAATTCGGCTACGCCCGGCCGGCCCCGGGCTCCCCGGCGCCCCTGGCCGCCGGCCTTACTAAAGCCCGGCTGGCCGAATAACGGTTATTTCGAGACCCCGGGGTCGGTTTCGGTTCGGGTCTGGGCCGTCTGCCGCTGGGACTCGATGAGGGCCGCGGCCGGTTCTTTTAGAAGGCCCACCGTCTGAACCAGGCCCTCGTTGAGCTTGTTTACCGCCGCCCCTAAGGCGGCCACCTCTGGGATTTTACCCGGTAATACCCCGGAGGCGCCGGCCGCCCGCCCCGGCAGTCGGCCTACGTATTCTGCGGTAAAATTATTCTAGCCTTTTGCCGGGAGGTAGACTGCTATGGAGGGGGTAGTCCGCAGGGTCGGACTGGGCCTTGCCGCCCGGGGCGAGGTGCGCAAGGCCGTCGAATACGCCCGCCAGGCCGCCGACCTCGGCCTCGATTCGGTCTGGATTCACGACAGCTACTTCGAGCGGGACGCCGTCACCTTCCTGACGGCCGTTGCCGCCGAGGTCCCCGACATCAAAATCGGGGCCGGGGCCCTCAACCCCTACACCCGCCACCCGGTCGTCCTGGCCATGACCTTCTCGGCCCTGGACGACCTGGCCCCCGGCCGGTTCATCCTGGCCCTCGGCAGCGGCCTTCCCCTCCGGCTGGCCCAGATGGGGATTGACTACGGGGACACCGTGGCCAGAGTAAGCGAGTGCATCGACATCCTGCGGGAGCTCTGGGCCGGCCGCCGCCTGGTGCTCAACCCCAACGTCCCGCCCCTCCAGCCGATGTTCCCCCCGCCCCACCGCATCCCCATCTACATCGCCGGCTACCAGCCCCGCTTCCTGGAGCTCTGCGGCCGGAAGGCCGACGGCTACCTGGCCCGGCCGGCCGAATCGGTCCAGGCCGTCGTCCAGATTCGGCGGCGGATTGAGGCCGCCGCCCGGACCGCCGGCCGCACCCTGGAGCAGATTCAATTTGCCGGCTACCTGCTTTGCCTCATCGACGAGAGCCGCCGGGCCGCCCTCAACCGGGCCAAGCGGGAGCCCTTCGTTATCTACATGGTCTCGGTGCTGAGCAACCTCTCCCTGCGCCGGGCTGGCTTTCCCCCCGAGCTTCGGGACCAGGTTGCGGCCGCCTGGCGGGCCGAGGACTACCACCGGGCCGCCGAGCTCATCCCCGACGAACTGCTGGATGCCTTTATCCTCTGCGGCACGCCCGAGGACGTGGCCCGGCGGGCCTGGCAGTACCATCGGGCCGGGATGGACCTCCCCATCCTCCAGCCCATCGTCCAGTCCGAGGAGCAGACCCGCCTGGTCCTCGAGGCGGCCGCCATTTACAGCCGGGCGCCCCGCCTTGAGGCCGAGCCGGCCCAGGCTGCCGTCTTCGGCGGGGTCGGGGTGCCGGCGGGGCCCCCGGCCGCGGAGCTTTCCCTGCCGGAGCGGGCCCGCCGGAAGGCCGCCGGCATCTGGGAGATCCTGCGGCCCTTCTCCTTTACCGCCTCATTTATACCGATAACGGCCGGGGGAATGCTGGCCCTGCTGGACGGCCGCTTTAACCTGCCCCTCTTTGCGGCCTCCCTCCTGGGGGGCCTGGCCCTCCAGGCCGGCACCAACGTCATAAATGAGATTTACGACGTCCGCAAGGGGGTCGACCAGATCACGTCTCCCCGGGCGTCCCACGCCCTGCTTAAGGGGGCCCTGACGGAGAAGGAGGCCTTTGGGGTGGCCTTTTCAGCCTTTGCCCTGGCCACCCTGGTGGGCCTCTACCTGGTGGCCGTGCGGGGCCTGCCCCTGCTCCTTCTCGGCCTGGTCGGCCTGGCCGGGGGGTATTTCTACACCACCGCCCCGCCCTTCGAGTACAAGTTCCGGGCCCTGGGGGTTCCCCTGGTCTTTGTCCTGATGGGGCCCCTGATGGTCTTCGGCACCTACCTGGCGGTGACCGGCGAGCCGAGCCTGCTGGCCCTGCTGGTCTCGGTGCCCATCGGCTTCCTGGTGGCGGCCATCCTCCACGGCAACGAGTGGCGGGACATCAGCGAGGACATCCGGGCCGGGGCAAGGACCCTCTCCCACCGGCTCGGGTGGCGGCGGGCCCACAATCTTTACGTCGGCCTGATTCTGGCCGCCTACCTTTGCGTCGGGTTCGGGGTGATGCTCAGGCTCCTGCCCCCCTACACCCTCCTCACCCTGCTCAGCCTGCCCCTAAGCATCGGCCTGCTCCACCGGGCCCAGCTGGGGGCCGCCGGCCAGATGCGGGCCATCGCCATGATCGACCTGCAGACGGCCCGGCTGCACCTTATCTTCGGCCT
>DAOUCL010000155.1:0-13565 GCA_034432015.1 Dehalococcoidia bacterium | reverse complement strand
GGGGGGAGGTGGCCGTGGGCCAGCCGGTCGAGCTGCGCATCGACGGGGAGCGGCGCCGGGACATTATGGCCAACCACACCGCCACCCACCTTCTGCATGCGGCCCTCCACCGGGTCCTGGGACGGCATGCCCTCCAGGCCGGCTCCCTGGTGGCCCCCGACCGGCTGCGCTTCGACTTCTCCCACTTTAACCCCTTAAGCCGGTCCGAACTTGAGGAGATTCAGGGCCTGGTTAACGAAAAGATCCGGGAGGACCTGCCCGTTATCCCGAAGTTTATGCCCTTCAAGGAGGCCATCGAGCAGGGGGCCATCGCCCTCTTCGGCGAAAAATACGGCGAAATCGTCCGCACCATCCGGATCGGGGAGCCGCCCTTTAGCTTTGAGCTTTGCGGCGGCACCCACGTGAACCACACCGGCCAGATCGGGATCTTCTGGGTGGTTTCCGAAAGCGGCATCGGGTCCGGCCTGCGGCGCATCGAGGCAGTTACGGCCCGGGGGGCCGAGCGGTTCCTGCGGGAGCGGCTGGCCCTCCTGGAAACCGTTGCCCGGCGGCTGGAGAGCAGTCCGCCCGAGCTGGAGCGCCGGGTCGAGGCCCTTCTTAATGACCTTAACCGGCAGCGCAAAGAGCTGGAGCGGCTCCAGCGGGAGCTGGTCCGCCGGGAAGTTGAGCCCCTCCTCGGGCAGGTTCAGCGGGTCGACGGCATTAACGTCTTGGCCGTTAAGGTTCCGGCCACCAAGGTGGAGACCCTGCGGGAAGTGGGCGACTGGGTCCGGGAGCGGCTGGGCAGTGGGGTGATCGTCCTCGGAGCCGTCATCGATAACAAGCCCTACTTCGTCACGATGGTTACCCCCGACCTGGTGGCCCGGGGCCTGCATGCCGGCCAGATCGCCAACCGGGT
This sequence comes from Dehalococcoidia bacterium, assembly GCA_034432015.1. Classification (GTDB taxonomy): domain Bacteria; phylum Chloroflexota; class Dehalococcoidia; order JAUQQI01; family JAUQQI01; genus JAUQQI01. Next base: position 12,667 of record DAOUCL010000155.1, on the reverse strand, counting down.
GGCCGCCATCACCGGCGGACGGGGGGGCGGGAGGCCCCACCTGGCCCAGGCCGGCGGCCGCGACCCGAGCCGGATCGATGAGGCCCTCCGGGCGGTGGTGGAGCTGGTGCGTGGGTGAGGTTCCGGCAGACCTGGAGGCAAAGCAACCCCGACCGACAAGACCCCCTAAAGGCGGCGAAATCGTGCGGCTGGACCCCCGGGACGACCTGGGTTCCGTCCGGGTCCGGCTGGAGCAGACCACCCGCAACCCCGTCTACCTGGTCGTGCCCCCCGGCCTGCCCTGCCTGCGAAGCGAGCTAGGTGTCCGCCTCCTTTACCGGCAGGCCCGGGCCCTGGGGCGGGAGCTCATCATCGTCTCCCGGGACCCCGCCATCCGGGAACTGGCCCGGGAGAGCGGCTTCCGGGTCCGGCGCAGCCTCCTTTCCGAAAGCCCTCCGGAGGGTGTTGTTCCCCTGCCCGCCCTCGGCCTGGCCTTCGTCCGGAAGCTGGCCGGCGACCTGGTGGGCATCCTCCAGTTTGAATTGCCCCGCTGGTGGCTGTTAATAAGCGTGGGCCTGCTCGGGGTGGTATTTTTGCTCCTTTACATGCCCCAGGCCCGGGTCGTGGTGACCCCCAACGGGCGGCCGGTGGAGGCCGCGGCCAACGTCACCGCCCGGCGGGGTGTGACTGCCGTCGACCCGGACAAGGCGATTATTCCGGCCCGGGTTATTACGGCCGAGACCGACCTGGAGCAGACGGTGCGGGTTGGGGGCCCGGCCGTGATGGCGGCCGACCGGGACCGGGCCCGGTCGGCAATGCTGGACCGGGCCCGGGAGCAGGCGTTGGCCGTCCTCTGGAACGTAAAGGCCCCCAACGACCAGATTTTTCCCCAGACGGTCCGGGTAGCCCTGGCCGGTGAGGATTTCGACCGCCGCCTCGGCGAGCAGGCCCCGACCCTCACTTTAAAGGCCCGGGTGCGCATCGAGGCCCTGGCCTTCGACGGCCAGCAGGCCAACGAGGTGGTTCGGGCCGCCCTGGCCCGTCAGGTGCCGGCCGGCCAGCGGCTTGGGGACCAGGTGGAGGTCCGGCCGGGGGGGCTGGTGTCCGCCGACGAGAACTCCGTCGTTTTCGAGATGTTCGCCCGGGGAGTGGCCTTTGAGCCGGTGGACCCGGAGCAGGTAAGGTCGCTGGTTCGGGGACGTTCGGCGGCCGAGGCGGCCCGGCTGGTGGCCGAAAGGTTCCGACTGGCCGAAGAGCCGGCCATCGAAGTTTACCGCTCCCCCCTGGGCCGGCTGCCGGCGATGGGCAACCGCATCGAAATTGAAATCCGCCAGCCGCCCCTTCCCCCCGCCCCCCGATGAGAATTCTTGGACTTGACGTCGGCCGGCGCCGGGTCGGGGTTGCTGTAAGCGACCCGACCGGTCTCATTGCCACCCCCCTGGAAGTAATCGAGTTTCGCAGCCTTAAGGAGGCAATCCGCCGCATTCTAGAGATTTGCCGGGAACAGCAGGCCGAACTGATCGTGGTGGGCCTGCCGGTGACCTTGGGGGGCGAGATCGGCCCCCAGGCCCGGGAAGTCCTACAGTTTGTCGAAGCCCTTCGGCGGCGAAGCCCGGTGCCGGTGGAGACCTGGGACGAGCGGCTCTCCACAGTGGGGGCGGCCCGACTTCTGCAGGCGGGCGGCCACGACAGCCGGTCGATGCGGGGCCGGCTGGATGCGGCCGCGGCAGCCTTTATGCTTCAGGGCTACTTGGATTCCCGGCGCCGGGCCGAAACGGGCCAATGAAGCCGCCCCGGCGCGGCCTTCCGGCCGGCTGTCTCGGCATTCCGGTTTCCCTGGCCCTTGCCGGCCTTTTGGTTGTCGGTCTAGGGGTGCTTCCCGACCCGGAGGCCCTTCTGGCCAGCCTGGACCGACCGGCCCCGGGCGGCCCGGCCCTTTTCGTCATCCGGCCGGGGGATACCGCCGGAAGTGTTGCCGACCGCCTCTTTGCGGCCGGCCTCGTCTGGAACCCCCATTATTTTCGGATCCTGGCCAGCCTGGAGGGCAAGGATGTAAAACTTCAGCCCGGGGAGTACGCCGTCCCGGCCAACCCCACCGCCCAGGACCTGCTAGAGCTTCTAACCAGCGGCCGGAACCGGGTCCGGCGGGTAACGGTGCCGGAGGGCCTCCGGGCCGAGGAGGTTGCGGCCGCGGTGGCCGAGGCCCTGGGCCGGCCCGTGGAAGAGGCCTGGGCCTGGCTTACCCCGGGCCGACTGGACCACCCGGTCCTCCGGGAAAAGCCGCCCGAGGCCTCCCTGGAGGGCTACCTGATGCCCGATACTTACATAGTGGGCTGGGACCACGGGCCCGAGGTGGTCTTTCGGCTGATGCTGGATAACTTAGAGGCAAAGCTCACCCCTGAGGTCCGGGCGAAGGCGGCCGCCCGGGGCCTTTCCGTCCACGGCCTCCTCACCCTGGCCTCCATTGTGGAACGGGAGGCCCAGGTTGACGAAGAGCGGCCCCTCATCGCCTCGGTCTTTCTTAACCGGCTCCGGCAGGGGATGCGGCTTGAGGCCGACCCCACCGTCCAGTACGCCCTGGCCCAGGACCCCTTAAACGTGGCCCGCTTCGGCTACTGGAAAACCGAGCTTACCCTTGAAGATTTGCGGATTGATTCGGCGTATAACACCTATAGATACCCGGGCCTTCCGCCCGGCCCCATCTGTAACCCCGGGTTCGCTTCCATTCGGGCCGTAGCCGAGGCCCCGGAAACCCCTTATCTTTACTTCGTCCTGGGCCGGGACGGCCGCCACCACCGGTTCGCCGCCAGTTGGGAAGAGCACCTTCGCAACGTGCGGGAGGTGGGACGCTAGCCCATGGCTAGGCTTAAAGCCGGAGTAATCGGATTTCCCGTAAGGCACAGCGTTTCGCCGGCGATGCAGCAGGCGGCCTTCGACCACCTGGGCCTCCCCGTCGAGTACCGGGCCTGGGAGGTAAGGCCCGAGGAGCTGGAAGCGTTCGTCGGCCGGCTCCGGGCGGGGGGGTGGCTGGGGGTGAACCTGACGATCCCCCACAAGGAGGCGGTGGTGCCCCTGCTGGATGACCTGGCTCCAGAGGCGGCCGTGGTGGGGGCGGTGAACACGGTGGTTGCGGCCGGGGGAAGGCTTACGGGCCACAACACCGACGTGGCCGGCTTTCTGGCCGGCCTTCCGCCCGGGGAGGATTTTGCCGGGGCCCGGGCCCTGATCCTGGGGGCGGGTGGGGCGGCCGCCGCCGTCCTCTTCGGCCTGCTGGGCCTGGGTCTGGCCGAAATCGGGGTCTTTAACCGGCGGCCGGAGCGGGCCGAGGGGCTGGTGGAAAGGTTTTCCGCCCGGAATCCGGCGGCCCGCCTGCGGGTTATCGGGGAGGACAGGGTTTGCGAATACGCCCGGGCCTGCGTCTTGGTTATTAACTGCACCCCGGTAGGGACGGCCGGGACACCCCTGGCCGGCCGGATGCCCCTGGCCCCGGAGTGCCTGGCCCCTGGCAGTTTCGCCTACGACCTGGTGTATAATCCTCCGGAAACCCCCTGGCTGCGGGCCGCCCGGGAACGGGGGGTCCGGCCCATCTCCGGCCTTACGATGCTGGTCCACCAGGGGGCAGCCGCCTTCCGCCTCTGGACGGGCCGGGAGGCCCCGGTTGGGGTGATGCTGGAGGCGGCCCGGCGAGCCCTGGCAGAGTTTGACGATGCTTCGTTTTCTGACGGCGGGTGAATCCCACGGTAAGGGCCTCACCGTAATTGTCGAGGGGATGCCGGCCGGTCTGCCCCTCGACGAAGAGTACATCGCGGTTCAGCTCCGACGCCGCCAGTGGGGCTACGGTCGGGGCGGCCGGATGAAGATCGAGCAGGACTGGGCCGAGATCACGGCGGGGGTCCGCCACGGCCGGACCATCGGCAGTCCCATTGCCCTCTGGATTCGCAACCGGGACTGGGAGAACTGGCAGGAAGTTATGAGCACCACCCCGCCGGAATCGGAGGTGCCGCCGGTCACCCGTCTTAGGCCGGGCCACGCCGACCTGACCGGGGCCGTAAAATACGGCCACCGGGACGTCCGGAACGTCATCGAGCGGGCCAGCGCCCGGGAAACGGCGGCCCGGGTTGCGGCCGGCACGGTGGCCCGGCGGCTGCTGGAAGAATTCGGGATGCGGTTCAAAAGCCACACCGTCCAGATCGGGCCGGTGAAAATCGACCCCGAACGGGTCGACTGGTCCCGGGTCGAAGAGTCCCCGGTCCGGTGCGGCGACCCGGTGGCCGAGGCCGAGATGATTGAGGCCATTAATGCGGCCAAGCGGGCCCACGACACGGTGGGCGGGGTTTTCGAGGTCATTGCCACCGGGGTACCCATCGGCCTGGGCAGTTACGCCCAGTGGGACCGCAAGCTGGACGGCCTGATCGCCCAGGGGATGCTCAGCATCAATGCCGCCAAGGGGGTGGAGTTTGGGGGCGGGTTTGCCCTGGCCGGCCTGCCCGGTTCCCAGGTCCACGACGTCATTGAGGCCGTGGAGCATCCTACCGAGCCCGGTCGGAAGGTCTGGCGGCACCGGACAAACCGGGCCGGGGGGATCGTGGGGGGGATAAGCAACGGGGAGCCCATCGTGGTGCGGGTAGCCATCAAGCCGATCCCGACCCTGGCAAACCCCCTGCCCAGCGCCGACCTGCTGACCGGCGAGCCGATCCTGGCCCCCTACGAGCGGTCGGATGTGTGTGTGGTGCCGGCGGCGGGGGTGATCGGCGAGGCGGTGCTGGCGTGGGTGCTGGCCGTCGCCTTCCTGGAGAAGTTCGGCGGCGACCACATCGATGATATCCGGGCCAGCTACGAACACTACCTGCGCCGCACCTGGCTCTAGCCCATAATCTGGGCCGGCCGACCCGGATTACGACCCAGCCTACCAGCCCATCGGCAGGCCACCAGCCCCAGAATCACCCAGTACGGAAGCCACCACAGGCGCGCGTTGCTGGCCGGGGCTGGCTGGAACGACAGCAGGGTGAAAACAAGGGCACCCAGCCATATACCGAGCAGGCCGATGATAACCTGCCATTGCTTCGCCCGCGCGGCGGTGTCAACAAGGAGAGGCAAGAGCAGCACGAAATCCCAACTCCACATGTACGTTCCGGCAATAGTAGTCAACGCCACTCCCCACACCGTTCCCTGAACCGGGCCAGTTCGCAACCACAGGTACACCGCGGCCAGGAGACACCCTGCGAAGATTAAACCGAAAATCAGTATCCCGGGCCCGGATAGACCCACATGTACTTCGATCAGCCACAGGGTTGAAGGTTGCTCCCAACGCGGATTACGCCGCAAATTTGCAAGCAGGTCGTTCCACCAGGAAATATCTGCTAGCCACATGGGCATCGTCATGACAGCACCAGCGATAGGAGTAAATATCATTAAGCTGACCGCGCTTTTTAACCGCCCCATTATTATTAAATATGCCACTGCCGAAGGTACCACGATTATACATAACTGTGGTTTTGTAAGGCTGAAGGCTAAAAGTATAGCTGCTAGCACGATTCGGCCTTTTTCGGTAAAATACGCTGCGCCGATCATTGCCAGCATAACCATTAAGTCAATTTGTCCGAGTACAAAGTGGTGGATTGTCGGTGGGAACAGGCTGCTCACCAGCAGAATAATTCCAAGACGCCACGGCTCGGGCCTGCGCTTCTCGGCCCGTCGCAATACGTACCAGCCCAGGGCGGCAAGAGCGCCGCTATTGAGCAGGAGCCAGAGATTCGAGGCCTGCTGAAGTGGCAGCAGGCCGACCGGGAGGAAAACGCCGATCGCCTGCGGCAGCCAGATAGCATTGCTTCCGTCAGGAAAAAGAAGGTGAATAGCATATGCCGACCGACCCAGCCACACCAGGTGGGCCGGACCCCAGAGGTTATTTCTGAAATCCCAGCCGGAGAAGTTAACGAGCAAGATGAACAGGCCGCCAACAAAAAGAAGTCCCAGCGTCAGTCCAACCAGAAGCAGGCCACGGACCACTCGGGCAGCCATCCCACGGGTTATATCACACTGCCGAGGCTGTAAGCCGCGGTGCGCACAACTGAGCCGGGCGCCGCGCCCCTGACCTGTGCTGGCAAACTTGTTCGGGTATCGGTAAAATCCTCCTGTAGAGGACGAATCATGCCTTTTGACGTGCGCGATTTTCACGACCTTGTAAGGCTGCTTGAGGCCCATCCTGAGTGGCGGGCTGAGCTCCGGCGGCTGGTGCTTTCGGAGGAGCTGTTGCGTCTGCCGGAGCTCGTCCGGGAGCTGGTCGAGGCCCAGGCCCGAACCCAGCACCAGCTTGAGGAGCTAACGGCCCGGGTTGATGGGCTAGCCGACCGGGTGGACAGGCTTGCGACCCAGGTTGAGGCCCTGACCGCGGCCCAGGCCCGGGCCGAAGAGCGGCTGAGCAGACTTGAGGAACGGGTTGACCGCCTTGAGGAGGCCGTCGCCCGGCTCACCGAGGCCCAGGCCCGGACCGAGGAGCGGGTGGCCCGCCTGGAAGAAAGGGTCAGCCAAGTCGAGGACCGGCTCGGGCGGGTCGAAGAAGCCCTGGCCCGCCTGGCCGAGGCCCAGGCCCGGACCGAGGAGCGGGTGGCCCGCCTGGCCGAGGCCCAGGCCCGGACTGAGGCGGTTCTTCAGGCCCTTATCGACCGGGTGGACCGCCTCGAAATTCGGGTGGGCAGGCTGGAAGGTCGGGACCTGGAGCGCTACTACCGGGAACGGGCCCCCGCCATCTTCGGCCAGGCCGGCTTCCGTCGGGTAAGGGTCGTCCCCATCGAAGAGGTGGCCGGCCGGCTGGATGACCTGGAAGAACGGGGGCTTATCGGCCCGGAGGACCGACTGCGGCTGCTGCGAACCGACCTGTTCGTCCAGGCCCGAAGGCAGGGCCGGGAAATCTGGCTGGCCGTCGAGGTTTCCGCCACCGTCGACGACCAGGATGTGGAGCGGGCAGTAAAGTCCGCCGAGCTTTTGGGCCGCTTCTTTGAGGTTGAAGCCCAGGCCGCCGTGGCTGGCCACAGGGTTCTGCCGGCGGCGGAAGAGCTCGGGCAGCGGCAAAACGTCCTCGTCATAACCGACGGCGCCGCCGTCTAGACCGGCCGCCCGGCAGTTCGCAACTGCTAGAATTATTTCCGATGGGCAAGCGCAACCCCCGGAACATCTACCTGACGGGCTTCTCAGGTACGGGCAAGTCCACGGTCGGGCCCCTGGTCGCCGGAAGGCTCGGCTTTCGGTTCGTGGACCTTGACGCCGAAATCGAGCGGGCCACCGGCCGGCCGGTGGCCGAGGTCTTCAAGGCCGAAGGGGAAGAGGCCTTCCGCCGCTACGAGGCCGAGGCCCTGGGGCGGCTGGGGGCAGAGGGGGGCCTGGTGGTAGCCACCGGCGGCGGGGCTGTGCTTCGGCCCGAGAACCGCCGGCTCATGGCCGAAACGGGCTTAGTCGTTTGCCTTGAAGCCCGCCCCGAAACCATCCTCCGGCGGCTGGCCGACCTGGTCCCGACCCGCCCCCTCCTAGCCGGGCCGGACCCGGCCGCCCGCATCGCCGGCCTTAAGGAGTATCGGCAGCCCTTCTACGCCATGGCCGACTGGGTGGTCCAGACCGACCTGCTTACCCCCGAGGAGGCCGCCGCCGAAGTGGTCCGGGCCTGGGAGCTTCTCAGAACCCGGCTGGGCAAGGCCGAGGCCGACACCGAAGGCTGGCCGGGGACGGGCCGGGAGGGCCTTGCCCCCTACTGTCCGGACGCCGGGGCCGCCTGCGTCGTCCGGTCCTCGGCCGGGGATTACCCGGTTTACGTCGGCTGGGGCAACCTGGCCGAGCTTGGCTGGCGCATCCGGAGCGCCGGCCTGGGCGGTCGAGCCTGGGTGGTCGCCGACCGGGTCGTCTGGGAGCTCTGGGGCGAAAGACTTCAGGCCGGGCTGGCCGCCGCCCGTCTCGAATGCCGTCCCCTTCTGGTGGAGCCGGGGGAGGAGCGTAAGTCTTTGGCTGAGGCCGAGCGCCTCTACGGGGAGCTCAGCCGGGGGCGGGCCGAGCGGCAAGATTTCATCGTCGCCTTCGGGGGCGGGGTGGTCGGGGACCTGGGGGGCTTTGTGGCCGCCACTTACCTTCGGGGTCTGCCGCTGGTGCAGGTGCCCACTTCCCTGCTGGGGATGGTGGACGCGGCTGTGGGCGGCAAGGTGGCGGTAAACCTGCCGGTGGCCAAGAACCTGGTAGGGGCCTTTTATCCGCCACGGCTGGTGCTGGCCGACACCGAACTGCTCACCACCCTGCCCCCCGGCGAGCTTATCGCCGGCTGGGCTGAGGTTATAAAACACGCGGTGATTTTGGACCCTGAGCTTTTCGGGGAATTCCGCCGGGTCGGCGGCCGGGCGGCCACTAACCTCGACCCGGAAATCACCCCCGCCCTGGTGGGCCGAAGCGTTGCAATTAAGGCCTGGGTTGTAAGCCAGGACGAGCACGAACGGACCGGCCTGCGAATGGTTCTTAACTTCGGCCACACCGTCGGCCACGCCCTGGAAGCCGTCCTCGGCTACGGCCAAATCCGCCACGGGGAGGCCGTGGCCGTCGGGATGGTGGCCGCCGCCCGGCTGAGCGTGGCCGTGGGGCTGCTGGCCGAAGAAGTTGCCGACCAGGTGGAAAACCTCCTTAAAGAGTTCGGCCTGCCGGTCCAGCTCCCCCCCCAGGTGGAGCCGGCCGCCCTGATCGACCGGATTTACTATGATAAAAAGGTCGCGGGGGGACGGCCCCGCTGGGTCCTGCTCCGGCGCATCGGCGAGACCGTCATCCGCCCGGATATACCCGACGGCCTCGTGCTGGAAGTTTTAAACACTTTGCGGCCATGACGTTAAAAGAGTCCGATTCTCGAATACCCGTCGTTCGGGGCACCACCATCGTGGCCGTCCGCCGCTACGGGCAGGTGGCCATGGCCGGGGACGGGCAGGTCACCGTCGGCGACATGATCGTCAAGCACACCGCCCGCAAACTCCGAACCCTCTACAACGGGCAGGTTATCGCCGGGTTTGCCGGGGCCGTGGCCGACGCCCTCACCCTCTTCGACAAGTTCGAAGCCCAGCTGGAAAAATACAAGGGCAACCTGCGCCGGGCCGCCGTCGAACTCACCCGGGAGTGGCGGACGGACCGGGTTCTGCGGCGGCTGGACGCCTGGCTCATCGTCGCCGACCGGGATAATCTGCTGGTCCTTTCCGGGGAGGGGGACGTCATCGAGCCGGACCACGACGTTATCGCCATCGGCTCGGGGGCGGGCTACGCCCAGGCGGCGGCCCAGGCCCTCATTAAGCACACCGACTTGAGCGCCCCCGAGATCGCCCGGGTTGCCCTGGAGGTCGCCGCCGACCTTTGCATTTACACCAACCGGGAGGTTGTTCTGCTGACCGTCGGGGAAAGGGCCGAGGTTCCGGAGGCCCTACAGCCCCAGCCGGGGCCCGATGACCCCCTCGAAGGCGGCCACCTCGGCCTCGGGTAGGTCGTAGGCGTCGGACGCCCCGTGGGCCGGAAAGAGAAACACCCGCCTTACCCCCAGCTCCTCCCGGGCCCAAATCAGCCGCTCGGCGCAGTATTCGGGCGGCCCGAAAAGGCCCAGGGCCTCGCAAATTCGGTCGGCGTCCCCGTCCGAAAGCCGTCCGGGCTCAAAATCGTCGGGCAGGTTGACCCCCGCCAGCCGGAGCCAGTGGAGGTTTGACCGGCTCGGGTAGGTCAGCCACGGCTGGCCGGGCCGGAACCAGCCCCGGGGCCACCGGCGAACCTCCGCCCGGCTTCCCAGGGCAAAGGGCACGATGAGGATTTCCAGCAGTTCGGCCGGGTCCCGGCCGGCCCGGCGGGCTCCGGCCGCCAGGTGGGCCCGGGCGGCCGCAACCGAGCCCGGGTGCAAGCCCACCAGCATCATCACCCCGTCGGCCACCTCCCCGGCCAGCTCGATAAGCTTTGGTCCGGAGGCCAGCAGGAGGACCGGCGTCCGAACCCCGGCCGGGTAGCGCAGGCGGGTGGGAGTCCCGTTAAAGGCCACGGCCTCCCCGCCGAGCAGGGCCTTAATCTGGCCGATGGCCGTGCGCAGGACCTCCTGCCGGGCCCGTCGGAGGCCGGCCGCCTCCACCGAGAGAAAACCCGGCCCCAGGGTGAGCATCGTCCGGCCGGGGGCAAGCTCGGCCAGGGAGTTGGCCAGGGCCGCCAGGACCAGCGGGTGGCGGGTAAGGGGATTAGACGTTGCCGGGTAAAGGCTCAGCCGCCGGGTCTGGGCGGCCGCCAGGGCCAGGACCACGTAGGCGTCCCGGCCGCTGTGGTGGTGGTCGTGGATGCCGACCCCGTTCAGTCCGGCCGCCTCCACCCGCCGGATAAAATCGACCAGCTCCGGGATCGGCCGGCCGACCGGCACCCGGATGTCAACCTGAAGCCCAGCCACTCAGATCCCCGGGTAGCCGTACATGGCCAGCAGGTCGTCCAGGACCTCGTCGACGGGGTCGGTCCAGTGGCGGCCGTCCTGGCCGGGTCGGCGCCGGCCGTAGATGGCCCGGAACCGCCCGGCCTTGATTTCCCGGATAAGGTCCGCCTCGTCCCGGATGGGCCGCTCAAAATAGGTGGCGCAGCAGCCGAGGCCGTGGTGGGAGTGGGCGTCGCTTCCGCCGGTCCCCCTAAACCCCCGGGCCCGGGCGACCTTAAGGGCCAGGGCGTTCTCTTCGTCGGCCGTCGCCCCGTTAAGGGCCTCGATTTCGTGGACCAGGTCAAAAAGGGGCAGGTTGAGGGCTTCTTCGAGGGTTACCGGGCGGGTCCGGTTAAGGCCGGGCCGCAGGCTGACCAGGTGCCGAAAGGGGTGGGGGGCGATAAGCACGCCCCCGACCTCGTCGATTACCCGGCGCAGGTGCTCAGCCCGGTGGATGCCGCTCACGTACTGGTCGAGGCCGATGGCCAGAACGTGGCCCAAGTCGGTGGTCACCTCCATGCCCCGCAGAACCAAAAAACCGTACTCCTCCCGCAGGGCCTGAATCTCCCACCGGCTCCAGGTCTTATCATGCTCGGTGATGACGACCCCATCTAAGCCCACCCGCCGGGCCTCAAGAATCATCTCGACCGGGTCGAGGCTGCTGTCCCGACTGCCCCGGCTGGTGTGGACGTGCAGGTCGATTACGGGCATCGGGTTTTTAGGCTGGCCTGGCGGCCGCCCCTTGCCGCCAGCGAAGCACCGGCTGCCGGGCCGCCCGGGCCTCATCTAATCGCCGGACCGGGGTGTGATGGGGAGCAGACTTTACGACCTGGGGCTCAGTCTCGGCCTCCCGGGCGATGGCCAGCATCGCCTCGGCAAAGGCGTCTAAGGTTTCGCGGCTTTCGGTCTCCGTCGGCTCGACCATGAGGGCCTCTTTGACAATCAGGGGAAAGTAGATGGTCGGCGGGTGGAACCCGTAGTCGATGAGGCGCTTGGCTATGTCTAAAGTTTTAACCCCCAGCCGCTCCTGCCGGACGCCGCTAAGGACAAATTCGTGCATGCACCGGCGGTCGTAGGGCAGGTGATAGGCTTCCCTAAGCCGGGCCAGCAGGTAGTTAGCGTTTAGCACGGCGTTGTCGGCCACCTCTTTGAGGCCCTCGGCCCCCAGGGACCTGATGTAGGCGTAGGCCCGGACCAGCACGTTAAAGTTGCCGTGGAAGCTGCGAACCCGCCCGATGCTCTTTTCCGGCCGGGCCAGCCGGTAAACCACCCCCGCCTCGGTCTCTTCCCGGACGACGATGGGGGCGGGCAGATACGGGGCCAGGTGGGCCTTGACGGTGACCGGACCAGAACCGGGGCCGCCGGCCCCGTGGGGCGTGCTGAAGGTCTTGTGGAGGTTGATGTGGAGCACGTCGAAGCCCAGGTCGCCGTGCTTGACCCGGCCCAGCACGGCGTTAAGGTTCGCCCCGTCGCCGTAGACCAGGCCCCCGGCCCGGTGGATGATATCGGTTATCTCCAGGATATGGGGGTCGAAGAGGCCCAGGGTTGTGGGCAGGGTGAGCATAAGGGCCGCCGTCCGGCCCGAGACGGCCCGCCTGAGGGCCTCCGGGTCCAGGTCGCCGTTTTTGTCCGAAGGGATGGGCACGACCTTAAAGCCGGCCATGGCGGCGGTGGCCGGGTTGGTGCCGTGGGCCGAATCGGGCACCAGCACCTCATCCCGGCCGTATTCGCCCCGGTCCCGCAGGTAGGCCCGGACCATCAGGATTCCAGTCAGCTCGCCGTGGGCCCCGGCCGCCGGCTGGAGGGTGGTTGCATCCATGCCGGTGATTTCGGCCAGGTAGTTCTGCAGCTCCCACATCAGCCGGAGGGCCCCCTGGACCGTCTCCTCCGGCTGCAGGGGATGGATCTGGACGAAACCAGGAAAGCGGGCCGCCTCCTCGTTGACCTTCGGGTTGTACTTCATGGTGCAGGAGCCCAGGGGGTAAAACGTAGTATCGACGGCGAAGTTTTTCTGGCTCAATCGAACGTAGTGGCGCACCAGGTCGATTTCGGCAACCTCCGGTAGGGGCAGGTCCGACCGGAGGTACTCTTCAGGCAGGGGCTCGGCCTCCGGCACGTCCAGGGGCGGCAGGCTTACCGCCCGTCTGCCGGGGGCCGAAAGCTCGATCAAAAGCTTATCGTACATCGGACACCTCCCGAACCGGGCCGGCGGCCACGGCGGCCGCATCCCGGAGGGCTTCGGCGAGC
>DAOUCL010000154.1:0-6715 GCA_034432015.1 Dehalococcoidia bacterium | reverse complement strand
CGGGGGGATGGTGGGGACAGGGGTCGGGCTGGGGCTGGCCGCCGGGGTGGGAGGTTGGGGCGTTGGGGGCGGGGCCGGGGGCGTGGGCGTCGGGGGCCTGGGGGTCGGGGTTGCCGGGACGGCGGTTGGGCTCGGGGGCACCGGCGTTCGGACCGCCGGGGTAGGGGTCGGACTGGCCGGACCGGGCGTCCGGGGCGGCACCGTCGGGGTCGGGGTCTGCTGGGCGGCCGATAAACCCGCCGGCTGGCCCGAGGTGGCGGCCGCCGCCAGGCCGAGGGCCAGTACGGTCAGAAGGATTCGGATGCCGGCCACCGAATGTCGATCGTACCACGAATCCCCAGGACTTCGGTAGTCGTCCGGCCGTCTACCCGCCGAAACCGGAGGTCCAGCTCCGCCCGACCAACCCGCAGCCGCCGCACCATCACCTCGTTCAGCCACGGCGGGAGGGTTGGGCTAAGGTCTAAACGGTTTCGAATTCCGTCCGGTCGAATCCCCAACATCGTCTGGCAAAAAGAAAGGGCAGAGCCCGACGCCCAGGCCTGGGGGCTGGAGCTTAAAGGATACTCGGCCGGGGCCGAGTAATACCGCCGGTCCCGGGTAAAACCGCAGAAGAGTTCCGGCAGCCGCAGGTAGCGGAAGGTCTGGGCCGCATCGAAAATCTGGCTGATGACGAGGTTGGCCTGTTCGCTAAGCCCGTAGCGTTTCAGGCCGGCGACGATTAGCGAGTTGTCGTGGGGCCAAACGGACCCGTTGTGGTAGCTCATCGGGTTAAAGCCCAGCACCTGACTGCTCAGGGTCCGCAGGCCCCAACCGCTCAACATATCCTCCCGCAAAAGCCGGTCTGCAAACCGGCCCGCCTTATCGGGGGCGACGACCCCGGCCCACAAACAGTGGCCGGGATTCGAGGCCAGGGTCCGAACCGGACGCTTGCCGGCGTCCAGGGCGACGGCAAAAAAGCCCTCCTCTTCGACCCAGAAATCCCGGTTAAATCGCTCGGCCAGGTCGGCCGCCCGCCGGCGGAACTCGGCCGCGCCCGGCCGGCCCAGCCACTCCAGCAGGTTGGCGTAGGCCAGGTAGGCGGCGTAAACGTAACCCTGGACTTCGGCCAGGGCGATGGGGGGCTCCACCGGCCGGCCCCGCTCGTCAAGGATGGGGGTTTCGCTGTCCTTCCAGCCCTGATGCTTGATCCCAAGGGGCGAACGGGTCAGGTACTCGACATAACCGTCGCCGTCTTTATCCCCGTAGTTTTCGACCCACTCGATGGCCCGGGTGGCGTTTTCGAAAAGCTCCCGGGCTAGGCCGGCATCCCCGGTCCAGCGCACCGTTTCGGCCAGCAAAATCACAAAGAGGGGGGTGGCGTCCACGGAGCCGTAATAGGGCCGGTGGGGGATAATTCCCAGGTTGGCCAATTCCCCCCGCCTAAGCTCATGCATGATCCGGCCGGGCTCCTCGTCCGTAAAATCATCCACCTTTTGACCCTGATAGTGGGCCAGAAAGCGGAGGGCGGCCACGGCCAGCTCAGGCTTAAACATGAGGGTCTGCCAGGCGGTGATGGCCAGGTCCCGGCCGAAGGGACAGGCAAACCACGGGATCCCGGCGTGGATAATGGGCCCGAAGGGGGTCGCCTCGGCCAGGAGGCGCAGGTCTACCAGGCTGCGCCTGACCAGGCGGTTCCAGACTTCGTGGTCCGACCAGACCTCGGTGGCCTCCCCCAGCCAGGCGTCGTATTCCCGCTGGAGGCGCTGGACCCGGGCCTCGAAGGGCTCCTCGCCCCCGGGCCGGGCCGTTTCGGGGGCCACCCGGAGGGTGAAGAAAACGGGGCGGCGGGGCGGGAGCTCCAGGTCGAAGGCGGCTTCCACCACCCAAAGTGACTGGGGGACGGTCGTTGCCGGGGCGCTGGCATCGGGGACGGTGGCGGCCGGGACCACGGCCACGGGCAGAAGACCCTCACTGACTGAGACCTCCGGCTCGAAGTCGCCGTCCAGAAAGGCCACCTCGGTCCGCCTTTCGAGGCCGTCTTGGCCGACCGCGGCCAGGGTTATTCGGCGGCCCTCAACCCTGGGCGGCAGGTGGGCGACCGGCGGCCGGCCCCCGGGCTGTTCCGGCCGCCGGACAAAGCCCCGAACCTCGAACATATCCCGGAAGTCGGCGGCCAGCCGCAGTCGGATTCGGACGGTCACCGGGAAAAGGTTGTAATTGTGAAAGCCCACCCGCTCGTAGAGGGCCCCGTCGATGAAGCGGTTGCGCCAGATGCTGATGGTGTCCGGCAACACGACCTGGCCGTCGAGGATGTCCAGCCGGGGATTGGCAAACTGCAGATTTGACATAAAATTGTGCTCAGCCGACGACGTCAGCACGACCGGGCGCTTGCCATTAATAAAAAACTCGTAAAGGGAAAGGTAGCGTGTGTCGCGGCAGAAGAGGCCTACGGCCAGGCCGCCGTCGGCCGGGATGTCCCCCAGCCGGTCGGAGACCAGGAAGATATCGTCTTCTTTGATGGTTAGGGTCTCGGTCATTTGAACCCGTTGCGGGGTTTAGAAAAGGGGGAACCGGAGGCCCGGCCGGCGGCCGCCCCCGGCCATCAGCTCCTTCATCAGCCGGCGGGTCTGGAAAAACTGGCTAAGAAGCTGGTTAACCTCCTGGACGGAGGTGCCGCTGCCCCGGGCGATCCGGCGCTTCCGGCTGCCGTCGATTATCTCCGGCCGCCGCCGCTCCTCAGGAGTCATCGACAGGATGATGGCTTCGACCCGCTTTAGCTGGCGCTCGTCGAAAGCCTCGGCCGGCAGGTGCTTGGCCGCCTGGCTGAAGCCCGGAATCATCTCCAGCAGCTGCTGGAGGGGTCCCATCTTCTTGACCTGCTGAAGCTGGTTTAAGAAATCTTCAAGGGTAAAGGTGGCCGTTCGGAGCTTTTTTTCCAGGGCCTTAGCCTGCTCCCGGTCGAAGGCTTCCTGGGCCTTCTCGATGAGGGTGAGGACGTCGCCCATTCCCAGGATCCGGGAGGCCAGCCGGTCGGGGTAGAAAGGTTCTAAGGCGTCGGGCTTTTCGCCCACCCCGATGAACCGGATGGGCACCCCGGTGACGGCCCGGATGGAGAGGGCCGCCCCGCCCCGGGCGTCGCCGTCGAGCTTGGTCAGGATCACCCCGGTAAGGCCCACCCGCCGGTGGAACTCTTCGGCCGTCCGAACCGCGTCCTGGCCGGTCATGGCGTCGGCCACCAGGAGCACCTCGTGGGGCCGCAGCTTGGCCTTAAGGGCCTCAAGCTCGGCCATTAAGGCGTCGTCGATATGGAGGCGGCCGGCCGTGTCCAGGATAACCCAGGTGGCCCCGGCCTCCCGGGCCCGGCGCAGGCCGGTTTCGGCGATGGCCACCGCATCCCGGCCCGCCGAGTCGTGGTAAACCGGGATGTCCAGCTGACGACCGAGGGTTTCCAGCTGGGCCCCGGCCGCCGGCCGGTATGGGTCGGCGGCAATTAAATAAGGGCGCTGGCCCTGGCGGCGCAGGTAGAGGGCCAGTTTGGCCGCCGTGGTGGTTTTCCCCGAGCCCTGGAGGCCGACGAGCATGACGATGCCCGGGGGCTGGGGGGGAGGCTCGAGGCGGGGTGCGGCCGGCCCGAGGAGGTTCACCAGCTCCTCATAAACGGTTTTAATTACCTGCTGGGCGGGAGAAAGGTGCTTTAAAACCTCGGCCCCGACCGTCCGCTCCCGAACCCGCCCGACGAAGTCCCGGACGACCCGGTAGTTTACGTCGGCGTCCAGGAGGGCAACCCGCACCTCCCGCAGGGCGGCATCGACGTCGGCTTCGGTAAGGCGGCCCCGTCCGCCGAGCTTGCGAAAAACTTCCTGGAGCTTCTCCGAAAGGGTTTCGAACATATCTGGGGCGTCCAGCCGTAAAAATTATACACCGGCCGAACCCGTGCTAAAATAGTCCCGGACAGCATGGTGGCCAGGCCGCGGAAGGGCCGAATTCCCCCGCTTGCGGCCGCCGTTATTGTGGCCGCGGTGGTTGGGGCCGTGGGCCTCATCGCCATTCAGTTTCAGACGGCCGCCCGTCCCGCCTTCGGGCCGCCGCCCCCGGTGGACTTTCCGACCGGCCTTACCCCCGACGGCTACCCTTACAAGGGCGATCCCCAGGCCAGGGTTGTCATCGAGGAGGTTGCCGACTTCCAGTGCCCTTACTGTGCCCGGTACGCGGTGGACGTCGCCCCGAAGCTGGACGCCAAGTATGTTAAGGGCGGGCAGGCCTACGTCGTCTTTCGCTACTTTCCGTTCATCGGCCCGGAGTCCTTCCGGGCGGCGGAGGCGGCGGCCTGCGCTGCCGAGCAGGGTAAGTTCTGGGAATATCAATATCTGGTCTTTGCCAACCAGCGGGGTGAGAACCGGGGCTGGTTCAACGACGGCCGCCTTACCGATTTCGCCCGGAGCGTCGGGGCCGACCTGGAAGGTTTCAGGGCCTGCCTCGCTTCGGGCCGCTACGCCCGGTTTGTTGCGGCGTCGGCCGAGCAGGCCCGGCAGCGGGGCATCCGGTCCACGCCGACGGTGGTCATAAACGGTCGGGTTTTCGAGGGACTGTACGACTTCGACACCTATGACCGGTACATCGAACGGCTCCTCGGCGGGGGTTAAGGCCGACTCGGCCGAAAGGCTCGGCCTCGTTCAGGTCGGCCTGGCCCTGGCTGGGGCGGGCGTGGCCGGTTACCTGACCTGGACCCGGCTTACGGGCAAAACGCCCGTGTGCGTCGGGCTCCAAGGCTGCGACATCGTTAATGCCAGCCGCTTCGCCGAGCTCCTCGGCCTGCCGGTTGCCCTCTGGGGCCTGGCCGCCTACCTCACATTGGCCGGTTTGGGCGTTGCCGGGCTTCTTCCTGGCCTGCGGGCCGCCGTCTGGGTCCGGGTCGTCGCCTTCGGCCTGGCCCTTGGGAGCTGGGTCTTTTCGATTTACCTTACGGCCGTCGAGGCCTTCGTGCTCGGGGCCTGGTGCGTCTGGTGCGTCGCCTCGGCCGTCATCATCACCCTGCTCACGGCCGTCTGCGGCATCGGCTTTTTCCAGGCATCAAGGCAAGCTTTTCGGTTTGACGGTGGGCCGGGATTCGGCTAGACTACGATCGAACCCCCGGTGGTTTCTGGGTGGGCCCGTTAGGGCGTTTGACCCCGTCTGGGAGCTGAGGTTCTGGTGAAAGCAGTCGTTATGGCCGGCGGCGAGGGGGCCCGGCTGCGCCCCCTTACTTTAAACCGCCCCAAGCCGATGGTCCCCGTTGTAAACCGGGTCTGCCTCGAGCACGTCCTTACCCTGCTGCGGGAGCACGGCTTTACCGACGTTATCATCACCGTCCACTACCTGGCCTCCCACATCTTCGACCACTTCGGCGACGGGCGGGCCTTCGGCCTGCGAATCACCTATAGCCTGGAGCCGACCCCGCTGGGAACGGCCGGGTCGGTCAAGCTGGCCGAGCGGGAGCTCAACGGCACCTTCTTGGTTATTAGCGGCGACGCCTTAACGGATGTTAACCTGACCGAAGTCGTCGCGGCCCACCGGGCCCGTCAGGCCCTGGTCACTATCGCCCTTTACCGCGTCCCTAACCCCCTCGAATATGGGGTGGTGGTGACCGACCCCGACGGCCGGGTCCGTCAGTTCCAGGAAAAGCCCGACTGGGGCCAGGTTATAAGCGATACGGTAAACACCGGCATCTACGTCCTTGAGCCGGAAGTTTTAAAGCATATTCCCCCCGACCGGCCCTACGACTTCAGCGCCGACCTCTTTCCAAAGTTGCTCCAGCAGGGGGAGCGCCTCTTCGGCCACGTGGTCCGTGGCTACTGGACCGACATTGGGAGCATCCAGGAATACATTCGGGCCAGTTTTGACCTTCTAAACGGGCAGGTAAACCTTGGGCCGGTCGGCCTCGACCTGGGGAACGGCATCTGGGTTGAGGCCGAGGACGTCGAGGTCGCCCCCGGGGCCAACATCGTCGGGCCAGTCTATATCGGCAGCGGCTGCCGGATCCTGCGGGGGGCCACCGTGATTGGCCCGGCGGTGATCCGGCGCAACACCATCGTCGACGAGGGGGCCGAGGTTCACCGGGCCATCATCTGGCGGGACTGCTACATCGCCCCCCGGGCCCAGGTGCGGGGGGCGGTGCTGCTTTCCCAGGTGAACGTCCGCCAGCGGGCCATGGTGATGGAGGGGGCGGTGGTGGGGGATGAAACCATTATCGGCGAGGACGCGGTGATCCAGCCGGAGGTAAAGATCTGGCCCAAAAAGGAGATCGAAAGCGGGGCCATCGTTTCGGAGAGCATCATCTGGGCCCCAAGGGTCCGAAAGACCCTCTTCGGCCGTTTCGGGGTGAGCGGCCTGGCCAACCTGGAGCTTACGCCGGAATTTGCGGCCAAGCTGGGTGCCGCCTACGGCACCATCCTCCCCAAGGGGGCCAAGGTGGTCATCAACCGGGACCCCCACCGGATCCCCCGGATGATCAAGCGGGCCTTCATCGCCGGCCTGCCCTCGGCCGGCATCAACGTCCTGGACATTAAGAGCGCCCCCACCCCGGTGGCCCGGTTTCTTACGGCCGTGACCGACGCGGCCGGCGGGGTCCACGTCCGCCTTTCCCCCTTCGACCCCCGGGTTGTGGACATAAAGTTTTTCGACGCCCGGGGACTGGATATCGACCAGGTAACCGAGCGCAAAATCGAAAACGCCTTCTTCCGGGGGGACGTTCGGCGGG
>DAOUCL010000153.1:0-11563 GCA_034432015.1 Dehalococcoidia bacterium | reverse complement strand
ACGAGAAGATTGCCAGCTCGGTTGCGTGCTGTCAGCGGATGGGCATCCGGGTTCTCGGGCCGAGTGTAAATCACAGCGACGTTGAGTTCTCCATCGAGGACGGCAGTATCCGCTACGGCCTGGGGGCGATTAAAAACGTGGGCCGGGCGGCGGCCGAAGCCGTCGTTGCGGCCCGGGCCGCCGGCGGCCCCTTTAAGGGGATTGAGGATTTCGTCGGCCGGGTCGACCCCCGAGCCCTCAACCGACGGGTGCTGGAAAGCCTGATAAAGGCCGGTGCCTGCGACGAGTTCGGGCCCAGGGGTGCCCTCCTTTCGGCCCTGGACGACATCGTGAGCCTGGGCCAGAGCCTCCACCGCCAGCGGGAGGCCGACCGGGGCCTTATCCCCGACATGTTCGGCGACCTGGTTGAGGTGCCCGTCCGCAAAATCGACCTTAAGGGCCCCGATGCCCAGCCGGCCGAAAAGCTGGCCTGGGAGAAGGAGCTTTTGGGGGTCTATTTCTCCGAGCACCCGCTGGTGGCGGCCGTGGCCAGGCTTCGGGAGCAGGTCACCACCTTCTGCGGCCAGGTGGACGCCGAAATGGTGGGCCAGCGAATCACCGTGGCCGGCCTGGTTAAGTCGGTGCGAACGGCCCTTAACCGGGAGGGCCGCACCTTTGTTACGGCCGTCATCGAGGACTTAGACGGCAGCCTGGAGGTCACCGTCTGGCCGGAGGTGTACGACCGCACCCGGGAGCTCTGGCGTGAGAACAACATCCTGCTCGTCCACGGGCGGGTCCGCCAGCGGGCCGACCGGCTGACCCTGGTCTGCGAGGCGGCCCAGCCTTATTCAGCCGAAGACCCGGCCCCGGAGGCCCCTTCGCCCACGGCCGAGGGGACTAAATCCCCCGAAACGGAGCATTCGATGGGCACCAACGGCGCAGGCAACGGCACCGCCTACCGGCTCATCATCACCTTTAACCGCGGCCCGGACGACGCCGCCGACCTGGAGAAAGTCCGGCAGGTAATGGCGGCCCTGAAGGAATTCCAGGGGCCGGACGAGGTGACCTTTGCCGTGGCCAACGGCCACGGGGTGGTCTTCGTCCGGGTGCCGGTGACCACCCGGTACTGTCCCGCCCTCAGGCGGCGGCTGGCCGAACTGCTGGGGGAGCCGGCCGTGACCGCCCACCCGGTCTGATTAGTCCTGGCCGAGGCCGGCCTCCCGGTAGAGCTGGGCCTTGCGGACGTAAGTTTGGGCCGTCCGGCGAATGAGGTCGATGTGGCGCTCGGCGACCTCCCCCTTAATCTCGGCCGGGACCCCGGCCACGAAGGACCTGGGGGGAATAACCGTATTTTCCCGGACGACCGCCCCGGCCGCAATCAGGGAATACTCCCCGATTTCGACCCCGTCGTTGACCACGGCCCCGTTGCCGATCAGGACGTGGTTGCCCACCTTTCGGGCGTGGCAGACGACCCCGTGGCCCAGGGTCACGTAGTCGCCGTACTCGGCGTCGGCGTCCGAATGGACGGTGCAGTTATCCTGGATGTTTACAAAGCGGCCGATTTTTATCCGGCCGCTGTCGCCCCGGACCACCGTCCCGGGCCAGATGCTGGAGCCCTCCCCCACCTCCACATCCCCAACGACGTAGGCGGCCTCGCTGATAAAGGCGGTCGGGTGGACTTTGGGGGTCTTATCTTTAAGCGGCCTCAGCATCGACGTCCTCCTGGAAGGTTGCGGGTCTATGATAACTTACTACGGCATCGGCCGAAAATTTTGCCGGAAGGAGGGTGAACCTTGGACAGGGTCGAAGCCAGGCTTGCCGAACTCGGCCTTGAACTTCCGGGCCCCCGGAAGCCGGTGGCCAACTACGTGCCCGCCGTGCAGGTGGGGAATCTGCTCTTCGTTTCCGGCCACGGCCCCTTTACCCCCGAGGGTCAGGCCTACCGGGGCAAGGTGGGCCGGGAGCTCACCCTGGAGCAGGGCTACGACGCCGCCCGTCTCACCTGCCTGAACTGCCTGGCCTCGGTAAAGGGTGTTCTGGGCAGTCTGGACCGGGTCAAGCGGGTGGTCAAACTGCTGGTGATGGTCAACAGCGCCGAGGGCTTCAACCGCCAGCCGGAGGTGGCCAACGGCGCCTCGGACCTTTTGGTGGCCCTCTTCGGGGAGAACGGCCGGCACGCCCGCTCGGCCGTGGGGATGGCCGAACTGCCCAACAGCATCCCCGTCGAAATTGAGATGATCTTAGAAGTCGAAACTTAACCTCAGGCGACGGCGGGGACGGCCAGGGACCCCTGCAGGGCCCAGGGGCTCGTCTTCTCGATGCGGACGTGGACCAGCTCGCCCAGCAGGTTGCCCTCGGCCGGGAAGAAGACCAGCTTGTTGGTCCGGGTCCGGCCGAACCACCGGTCTTTCTGGCGGCCCTCCACCAGGACCTCCACCGTCTGGCCCAGGAGCCGGGCATTGAGCTCGGCCGCAATCCTCTCCTGAAGCTCCTCGACGGCCCGGTGCCGCCGCTTTTTCTCCTCGGGGGGCACGTCGTCGGGAAGGAACTTGGCCCCGAAAGTCCCAGGCCGGGGGGAGTAGCGGGCCACGTGGACCACGTCGAACCTCACCTCGGCCAAGAGGTCCAGGGTGCGCTGGAACTGCTCTTCGGTCTCCCCCGAAAAGCCGACAATTATATCCGTGGCCAGGCTACAGCCGGGAACCTTCTCCCGAATCCTGGCGATGAGCCGCCGGTAGTCGTCCACGGTGTAGCCCCGGCGCATCCGGCGCAGCACCTCATCATCCCCGGCCTGGACGGGCACATTGAAATGCTCGCAGACCTTGTCAAGAGAGGCCACCGCCTCGATGATCCGGTCGGTCATATCCGATGGGTGGGACGTCAAAAACCGGATGCGCTTTAAGCCCTCAATCTCACTCAGGGCGTAGAAGAGGTCGGCCAGGTCGGGCTTGCCCGGCAGGTCGTGGCCGTAGGAATCGACGTTCTGGCCCAGCAGGGTGACTTCTTTGACCCCCCGCCAGACCAGCCCCTGAACCTCCCGACGGATCTCCTCGATGGGCCGGCTCCGCTCCCGGCCCCGCCGGTAAGGGATGATGCAGAAGGTGCAGACCTTGTTGCACCCGTGAATAATGGGAATGTAGGCCGTCGGCCCGACGGTCCTGGGGATCAGGTCAAAGGGGTTGATTACCCGTTCGACGCAGCCTCGCTCTTTAAGGAGGTCCAGGAGGGGTTCGTATTCCTGGGGGCGAAGAAAGAGGTCGACGTGGGGAAAGCGGGCCTTAAGCTCCTCTTTGTTTTTCGGGCTGACCATGCAGCCCATCAGGGTGATGACCTTTTGCGGGTCCCGCCGTTTGAGGGGCTTAAGTTCCCAGAGCTTCGAGACGACCCGGTCTTCCGCCTGCTGGCGGACGACGCAGGAGTTAACGACCACGACCTCGGCGTCCTTCGGCGACTCGACCTGCCGGTAGCCGAGGAACTCCAGGGCCGTGGCCAGGCGGTCCGAGTCGGCCTGGTTCATCTGACAGCCGATGGTCCAGATATAAAACGTGCGCATTGTTCCCGCAACCACCCTTCAGTTAAAAGGCCCGTCCCAACGGGCCGGACGGGCTGGTGGCGGAGGGTGCGGGACTCGAACCCGCGAGGGGAAAAACTCCCCCACCCGCTTAGCAGGCGGGCGCACTAGCCGCTATGCGAACCCTCCAGACCGCTACCAGAACCGATTATAGCAGCTTATTCCGTCCCCGACAACCTCCGGCGACGGGCTCCAGGTCTACCAGGTGAGCATTCCCAGGCCGGCCACCACCGCGTGGGCCAAGGTCGGGACCCGCCGGACGGCCTGCTCCAGGCTCGGGACAACGAACCGGAGCTCCCCGTCGGCGTACTCAAGGCCCAGGTCCCGGGCGATCTGCCGGAGCTTTTCGTACCGGGCCCTGGCCTCCTCCTCGAAGCGGGAGAAGATTGTAACTGTCCGGCTGGTATAGCCCCCGTCTGAGACGACCACTTCCTGCTCCGGCCCAAGGCGCAGATAAACCCGCACAAAATGGCCGTCCGGAAGCATAAAAGGGGTCTCCAGTCGAACGGCCCCGTCCTCGGCAAAGCATCGGGTGCTCTGGGCAAGCACCTCGACGAACATGTATTTCACGACGGCTGGGTCCAGCTCCCGCGGAAACAAGGTCTTTCCCTCCCAGCTTTGGGTTTAACACGCCCGCAGACAGGCTGAGAATTACCCGGCTGTTACCCGATATTCTGGCGGCCGACCCTCGCCGGCCCAGGCTCCCCCGGTGAGCCTGGCCGCAAAATGTTACCTGAAACCCCGACCGAATTCAACCAAAAAGCCAAGCCTGCCCCCTGGCCGTCGGCCGGCGTAAACCCTAGTGGGGCAGGCGGTCGGGCCCAACGGCCGGCTCCGCCTCGGCCCCGGGCGGCCCGGGAATGGGCGTCGGCCCGAAAGGCCCCCAGCCGAAGGCCCTGAGCTGAAGGCTTACGACGTCGAAGCGGGAGTAGTGGCCGGCGCTGTCGAAGTAGGCCTTAGCCAGCAGCCGGTGCCGCCGGCAGATTTCGGCCCAGACGATGGTTTCCTGGCCGAAGACCGGCTCCCGCAGGTAAAGGCCCGACGGGTTGACGATACAGCTTCCGCCCACGGCCAGGTTGTAGCGCAGCAGGTCTTTCAGGTCGGGCGGGATGGCTTCGGGGGGCAGGTACCAGCTGGCGCTCACCACAAACACCTGGTTTTCCACCGCATATTCCCGGATGGCCGCGTCGATTTCGGAGCGGAGGTTGGTAGGGTCGCCGTACTTAGCCCCCAGGTGGCCGTCCATCGACCACCAGCCCGGCCACACCGCCACGTGCACCTCCTCACCCATAAACCCCAGGGCCGCCCGGAGCAGGCTCATGTGGTGCTCGTAGCAGATGAGCCCCCCGACCCGGGCGAAGTCGAACTCAAAGACCTTAAGGTCCCGGGCGTCCCCCATCCCCCAGTAGACCCGCTCCGAGTGGGTGGGCATCAGCTTGCGGTGCCGGCCCAAGATCCGGCCGTCCCGGGAGATAAAGACCAGGGTGTTGTAAATCGTCTCACTGCCGGTCCGGTCGTCCTTTTCGTTGATGCCGATGACCACGTTGGTCCCGGCCTCCCGGGCCGCCCGGCCGACGGCCTCCATCTCCGGGCCGTTCCAGCGGACGGCCGACTCCATCATCCGGACGGCCAGCTCCGTCGACTGCCGGACGCTGACGCTTCCCCGCCAGTAAGGGTAGGCCGTAAAGTAAGTTTCGGGGAAGACGAGCAGGTCGAGGCCGAGCCGGCCGGCCTCGGCAACGGCCTTTATCGTCTTTTCCAAGGTTGCCCCCGCGTCGAAAAAGACGGGCGCAACCTGGGCCGCCCCAACCCTTGCAACCTCTCGCATCGCACCCTCCTTGGGAATCGGGGTTTTCCCCTGATGTTAGCACGGGCTTTGCTTGACCGGCGAGCCGGAAATCTGCTAACTTAACCGTGCGTGTCCAAAATTTTTAGCTGGAGGTTGGGAGGAATGGCCCTCGAACGGTGGGAGCCTGCCCGGGAACTTGCCACCCTGCGGGACCTGGTTAACCGCATCCTCGAGGAGACCTGGACCCGGTTCGGCCGGTGGCCCACGACCCTGGAGGTCTTCGGGCCGCCCATCGACCTTTCCGAGACCGATAGCGAAATCGTCGTCAGGGCGGCGGTTCCGGGCCTCAAGCCCGAGGACCTGGAAGTATCCGTTGACGACGGCCTCCTTACCATCCGGGGCGAGACCCGAGAAGAGAAGAAAGAGGAGGGCGCCCGTTATTACTACCGGGAGCTCCGGTGGGGGCGGTTTGAGAGGTCCGTTCGCCTGCCGGCCCCGGTGGACGCGGGCCGGGCGGAGGCTAAATTGGAGCACGGCATCCTAACCATCAGGCTGCCGAAAGCCCAGCCTTCGGCTCGGCGCACAATTAAGATTCAAACAGCCTAAAAAGTTAAAAAACAACCGAGTGGTTTTTTACGGCCTTAAGGCATAGCGGTGTCTTTACTGAATGATACCCATTAAGGACACGGTCCGGGCGACCCAGTTCCCCCTGGTCAACACGGGCCTGATCGTCGTTAACTCGGCCGTCTTTCTTTATGAGGCTTCCTTGGGCCGCCGCCTGCTGGAATTTGTCAGCACCTGGGGGCTGGTGCCGGACCGGTTTTTAAGGTCCCCAGACGACCCTTTCCAGTGGCTGACCCTCTTTACGTCGATGTTTTTGCACGGCGGCTGGTTCCACCTGATAAGCAACATGTTGGCCCTTTACATCTTCGGCGACAACGTCGAGGACCGGATGGGCCACTTAAGATACCTGGTCTTCTACCTGCTGTGCGGGGTTGCGGCCGGCCTCACCCACGTCTTTTTTAACCCGGACTCCCCCATTCCCACCGTCGGGGCCAGCGGGGCGATCTCAGGGGTGCTCGGCGCTTACCTGGTCCTCTTCCCAACGGCCACCGTTATCGGCATCGTCCCGGTTTTCTTTTTCGGGTTTCTTACGGAGATTCCGGCCGTCTTTTACATTGGCTTCTGGTTTATCTCTCAGCTTTTTAACGGGCTTTTCAGCCTGCTTGCCCCCGACGAACTGGGAACCCTGGGCGGGGTGGCCTGGTGGGCCCACGTGGGCGGGTTCGTGGGCGGCCTGGCCCTGGTAAAACTCTTTGCCAGGCGTCGAAGTTATTATTATTTATTAGATGAATACTGGCCCTGGTAGGCGAGGTTGATAGCCAATGACCGTCTTTGACCTTTTCTGGCTCTTTTTCGTCCTGGTGACCCTTCAGCCCGTCATTCGCCAGCGGATGCTGGAGGCGGCCCGGGTCCGGCTCATCCACGAAATCGAGCGCAAGCGCAAGAGCCGGGTCATCGCCCTGATCCACCGGCAGGAGACGATGAGCATCCTGGGCTTCCCGATCTTTCGTTACATTGACATCGACGACTCCGAAAACATCCTGAGGGCCATCAAGCTTACCGACCCCGAGCTCCCCATCGACCTCATCCTGCATACGCCGGGCGGCCTGGTCCTGGCCGCCGAGCAGATCGCCTTCGCCCTGAAAAAGCGGCCCGGAAAGGTTACGGTTTTTGTGCCCCACTACGCGATGTCCGGCGGCACCCTGATCGCCCTGGCCGCCGACGAGATCGTGATGGACCCCAATGCCGTCCTGGGTCCCCTGGACCCCCAGCTGGGGCAGTTTCCGGCGGCCTCCGTCTTAAAGGTCTTGGAGCTTAAACAGCCCAAGGATATCGACGACCAGACCCTGATCCTGGCCGACGTCGGCCGCAAGGCCATCAATCAGGTCTCGGCGGTGGTTCGGGAGCTGTTGTCGGAGCGGCTGGAGCCGACCCGGGCCGAGCGGGTGGCGGCCCTCCTTACCAGCGGGACCTGGACCCACGACTACCCGATAACGGTGGAGCAGGCCCGGGAGCTGGGCCTGCCCATCTCCACCGATATGCCCCCAGAGATATACCAGCTGATGCGCCTCTTCCCCCAGGCCCAGCAGGCCCGCCCCTCGGTCACCTACATCCCGGTTCCCTACCGCGCCGCCCCCCAGCCGCCCTCAGGTCGGCCTGTCGGGCGCGGCTCCCTTGACGCCCACCTTTAGGGCAAACCGGCGCAGGGCCTCCCACTGCCCGGCGGTGAGGGCGGCCGCCTTCCGGGCGGCTTTCACCTTCCCGAAGGCCTCAGCCAGGCTGAAGCCTTCGGCCACCAGCAGGGCCGCGGCGAAGCAGGGGCTCCGGCCGAGGCCCCCCTGGCAGTGGACCAGCACCTTCCGGCCCCGGGCCCACTGCTCCCGGACCCAGGCGATACCCCGTTCCAGTTGGGCCGGCGAGGGCGCTTCCCCGTCGGGGACGCCCAGGTGCAAAAACGCGATGCCGTGTTTGCTTAAGAGGTCCGGGTCGTCGGCCGCCTCCGCCCGCAGGTCCACGACGGCCCCGATGCCCTGGGCTTTAAGGAGGTCCAGCTGATTCGGGCTGAAGGCCGCCCCAACGGCCAGCCGGTCGTCAACCCAGTCGAGGTCTAAATGCGAATCCGGGTTGTAATTGTAACCAACGGGTTCCACGGCTTTGCCTCGGCTAAGACTTTATCCGGTTTAGGGCTGCCTCGAGGGCAAGGGTCTCCTGCCGGCCGGTGGCCAGGTCCCGAAAGACCACCAGGCCCTGCCGGTATTCTTCTTCCCCTAAGATAACGGCGTAGTCGGCCCCTAGGCCGTCGGCCAGCCGAAGCTGGGCCTTAAGGCTCCGGTTTCCGAAGGCGTGCACCCCGGTAAAGCCGGCGGCCCGGACCCGGCCCACCACCTCCACGGTGGCCAGCCGGGTAGCCTCCCCGGTGTAGGCGACGAAGACCAGGGGAACCTTCCGGTCCGGGGGGGCTATCCCCTGCTCTTTAAGTTCTAGGATTACCCGCTCAATGCCGGTGGCAAAGCCGATCCCGGGCGTGGGCTTTCCCCCCAGCTCCTCAATGAGGCCGTCGTAGCGGCCCCCACCCCCCAGGGCTGTCTGGGCCCCCTGCCGGGGCGGCTGAACCTCGAAGACTGTCTTGGTGTAATAATCTAAGCCCCGAACCAGCCGGTGGTTGAGCCGATAAGGCACCCCGTACCGGCCGAGCCAGTCCTGAACCCCGGCAAAGTGCTCCCGGCACTCGTCGCAAAGGTAATCCACCGACCGGGGGGCGGCTTCGGCCAGGGCCCAGCAGGTGGGCTGTTTGCAGTCGAGGAGCCGCAGGGGGTTCCGCTCCAGCCGCTCCTTACAGTCGGCGCAGAGACGGCCCACCAGGGGCTGATAGTAGGCCCGGAGGGCTTCCCGGTAAGCCGGCCGGCATTTGCCGTCGCCGATGCTGTTAAGCTCCAGGGTAAGGTCTTTAAGGCCCAGCCGGCCGTAAAAGCGCCAGGCCAGGTCGATTACCTCGGCGTCCAGCCAGGGGTCGAGCTCCCCGATGGCCTCGTAGTTAAACTGGTGGAACTGGCGGTAGCGGCCCCGCTGGGGCCGGTCGTAGCGGAAGACGGGCCCGGCCGTCCAGAGTTTCACCGGCTGGGGCCGGTTGGCCATGCCGTGCTGAAGGTAGGCCCGGCAGATCCCGGCCGTAAACTCCGGCCGCAGGGCCATCCGGTCGCCCCCCCGGTCGGAGAAAAGATACATCTCCTTCTGGACGATATCCGTCGCCTCCCCAACCCCCCGGATGTAGAGGTCGGCGTACTCGAACATGGGGACGTCGATGCGCCGGTAGCCGTAAAGCTCGGCCAAGGCCCCGGCCGTCTCCAGCACGAAGCGCCAGTAAGGTTGCTCTTCGGGGAGGATGTCGGCGGTTCCCCGGGGGGACCTGTATTTAAGGTCGGCCATGGGCGGTTCCGGTTAAAAGGATAACCGACTCCCAGACATCCGGTCAATTTAAAAACCGGTTATAATTCGGTCGGTAACTACTTTTGGGGGAGCCGCCGGTGAAACTTAGAACCCTCCGCCAAGCCCAGGTTTCAGGCAAACGGGTCCTCGTTCGGGTGGATTTTAACGTTCCCCTCGACCCCAACACCGGGGAGGTGGCCGACGATACCCGTATTCGGGCCGTCCTGCCCACCATCGAGTATCTGACCCAGCAGGGCGCCCGGGTGATTTTAATGTCCCACCTGGGCCGGCCCGAAGGCAAGGTGGTCGAAAAGCTCCGGCTCGACCCCGTCGCCCGCCGCCTTTCGGCCCTGCTGGGTCGGCCCGTTAAGAAAGCCCCCGACTGCATCGGGCCGGAGGTGGAGCGGATCGTGGCGGAGCTTCAGCCGGGGGAGGTCCTGCTTCTGGAAAACGTCCGGTTCCACCCCGGGGAGGAGGCCAACGACCCGGCCTTCGCCGAGGCCCTGGCCCGCCTCGGGGATATCTTTGTTAGTGACGCCTTCGCCGCCGCCCACCGGGCCCACGCCTCCACCGTCGGGGTGGCCCGGTTTCTCCCGGCCTACGCCGGCTTTCTGATGGAAAAGGAGATTTATTATCTTACCAAGGTGCTGGAGGCCCCGGAGCGACCCTACGTGGCCGTCATCGGCGGGGCCAAGGTGAGCGACAAACTGCCGGTCCTGCGCAACCTGCTTCCCCGGGTGGACCGGCTCCTGGTGGGGGGCGGGATGGCCAATACTTTTCTTAAGGCCGAGGGCCATCAGGTCGGGTCCTCCCTTTACGAAGAGGAGCAGGTTGGGGCGGCCCGGGAGCTTCTGGCCACGGGCAAGGTTTTAATTCCCGTGGACGGGGTCATTGCCGAGCGGGTTGCCGCCGACGCCCAGACCCAGATTATTGTCTTTGGGGACGTGCCCGAAGGCTGGCGCATCCTCGATATCGGCCCGGAAACCGTCCGCCGGTTTCAGGAGGCCCTGCGGCCGGCCCGAACGGTCCTCTGGAACGGGCCCCTGGGGGTGTTTGAGCTGGCGCCTTTTGCGGCCGGCACCCGGGCCATCGGCGAGTTTCTGGCCGGCCTCGCCGGGGCCGTAAGGGTTATCGGGGGCGGGGAGACGGTGGCGGCGGTTGAAAAATTCGGCCTTGCCGACCGGTTCGACCACGTCTCCACCGGCGGGGGCGCAACCCTGGAGTTTCTGGAGGGCCGGACCCTGCCCGGCATCGCCGTGCTCTACGAGTCCGCCTGACCGGAGGTTCCGCCGTGCAGGAACTTATCCGCGAGCTGGTGATTACCAACGGCTCAAAGCTTATCCTCTTCGTCATGGACGGCCTTGGGGGCCTTCCCCACCCCAATACGGGCCGGACCGAGCTGGAGACGGCCCGAACCCCGAACCTTGACCGGCTGGCCTATGAGGGCAACTGCGGCCTTTCCCAGCCCGTGGGCCCCGGAATCAGCCCGGGGTCGGGTCCGGGCCATCTGGCCCTCTTCGGTTACGACCCCCTGCGCTGGGAGATCGGCCGGGGCGTCCTGGAGGCCCTGGGCATCGACTTCCCCCTTACCCCCGACGACGTGGCGGCCCGGGGGAACTTCTGCACGGTGGACGCCGAGGGCCGCATCGTCGACCGGCGGGCCGGCCGGATCCCCACCGAAGTAAACGCCCGCCTCTGCGAAAAGCTGCGCCAGATCCGGCTGCCGGGGGTCGAGGTCTTCGTCGAGCCGGTCCGGGAGCACCGGTTCGTCCTGGTGCTCCGGGGCCCGGGCCTAAGCGCCGACCTCACCGAAACCGACCCGACCCGGGAAGGGGTTCCGCCCCTGCCGGTTCGGCCGACCCGGCCCGAGGCCGAGGCCACCGCCGCCCTGGTGAACCGCTGGATAGAGGAGGCCCGCAAAATCCTGGCCGGGGAGCATCCGGCCAATATGGTGCTGCTCAGGGGCTTTGCCAAACACCCCCACCCCCCCACCTTCGGGGAGGTTTATAAGCTAAAGGCCGCGGCCGTGGCCACCTACCCCATGTACCGGGGCCTTGCCCGCCTGGTGGGAATGACGGTCCTGCCCACCGGTCAGACCCTGGCCGAGAACTTTCAGACCGTGGCCGACCGCTTCGGGGAATTCGACTTTTTCTTCGTTCACTTCAAGCGGACGGATACGGCCGGGGAGGACGGAAACTTTGAGGCCAAGGTTGCGGCCATCGAGGAGGCCGATA
>DAOUCL010000152.1:0-2579 GCA_034432015.1 Dehalococcoidia bacterium | reverse complement strand
TCCCGCTGAAATCCACCGCGACCTCGCCCCCGTCCAGCCTGACCCGAACCCGAATCTCAATGGGCTCGGGGGAGATCCCGTCATCGTCGATGTGATCAATAAACTCGGCTTCCCCCGCCGGCAAGGCTCCGAGTTCGGCCCGGGTCAGGCTTTCGGTGTAGGCCAGAAGGTCGGCCATATACCCTTTAAGCTCCTCCACCCCGTACTGCCGGGCCAGCTCGAGGAGCTCCCTTTCGCCCACCTGCAGGGCGGCCAGCTGAGCCCGCAGGTCTCCCAGAACCTTATCGGGCACCCGGACGTTCTGGCGGATCAGCCGGAAGAGGCTCGGGTCCGGCCGGCCCCGGTCGAAGAGCTTCAGCGGCGGAATCCGCAGCCCCTCCTGGAAGACCTCGGTGCTGTCGCAGGCATTGCCCCCGGCAACCCGCCCCCCGATGTCCGTCTGATGGGCGATGACGGCCAGGTAGCCCAGCAGAACGCCGCCGTAAAACACCGGCTTGAAAAGAAATATGTCCGGCAGGTGGCTGCCCCCCTCGTAGGGGTCGTTGTTGATGAACACATCCCCGGGCTGGACATCGCCCCGGTAGTACCGGAGCACCCCCTCCAGCGCCGGCATGATCGCCCCCAGGTGGACTGGCAGCGAAAGCCCCTGGGCGACCAGCTGCCCGTCGGCGTCGCAGACCGCGGTGGAAAAGTCCAGCGACTGCTTGACCACGTGGGACCGGGCCGTACGCATCACCGTGACCACCATGTTATCGGCAATCGTGGTGAGCGCCTTGTTTATCAGCTCCCGGGTGATGGGGTCGACAACCATCCCTTTGCGCCTCCGCTCACGTCGCGGGGTCAATCTCGACCACAATGTTCTGCCCGTCATCCAGCCTCGCCCGACAACCCGGGGGTACGACCGTGGTCGAGTCGTACTCTTCAACAATGACGGGGCCTTCGGCGCCCCCGGCCAGTTCGGCCCGCCCCACCACCGGCGTCTCCACCCAGCCGAACCCGGGGCCGAAGTAGACCAGCCGGACACCCCCCGACCCCGCCGACACCGGGATCCGGAGCCGGTCCGGCATCCTGGGTTCGGCCGAGACCCCCCGGCCGACGACCCGGAGGGCCACAAGCTGCAGCGGCTCCTCATCGGAGCGGTAGCCGTAGGTCCGTTCGTGCTCGACGGCAAAGGCTTCGCCCGCCGCCCGCAAGGCCTGGGGGCTGACGGGCCAGCCGGGAACCTGGACCGTAAGGTAGCCGTTCTGACCGGCGTAGTGCAGGTCGATGTAAAGTTCCAGCACCCGGTCGGCCGGACCGAAACCCGCCGCGGCCAGCCGCTCCCGGGCCTGGGCAAGCAGCGCTTCAAAGGCGGCATTGAGGGCCGTAAGGTCCACCCCGGCCACCGGCTCGTAAAACGTCCGGGCAAGCTCGTATTCTACCTCGGCCAGGAGGAGGCCCAGGGCGCTGAAAATTCCCGGACCCGGCGGCACGATGACCCGCCGGATCCCCAGCGCCCGGGCCAGGCCGACGGCGTGGATGGGCCCGCTCCCCCCGAAGGCAAACAGCGAGAACCGGCGGGGATCCCGTCCCCGCTCGGTGGAAGCCGCCTTGAGCGCCCGAACCATGCTGGCATTGGCGATGGCGTGAATGCCAAAGGCAGCCTCCGCCGGCCCACAGCCGAGGCTTCCGGCCAGCCGGCTTACGGCCGCCTCAGCCCGGCCGAAATCGACCTTAAATCGCCCGCCCAGCAGCCCATCGGGGTTGAGGTAACCGAGCACGAGGTTGGCATCGGTCACCGTCGGGTCGGTCCCGCCCAGACCGTAGCAGGCCGGGCCGGGGTCCGCCCCGGCGCTCCGGGGACCAACCCGCAGGCCGCCGCCGGAATCGACCCAGGCGATGCTTCCGCCGCCGGCCCCTACCTCGGCGACGTCGATGGCCGGCACGCCGATAACGTAGCCGCCGCCCCGGAGCAGGCGGTGGCCCCGGGCGACGTCTCCGCCCACCTCGTACTCGGCCGCCCGACCCACCCGTCCGCCCTCGATGAGGGAGGCCTTGGCCGTCGTGCCGCCCATGTCCAGGGTGATAAGGTCTCCCAGCCCCAGCCGGCGAGCCAGCTGCAGCGCCCCGATCACCCCGGCCGCCGGGCCCGATTCCACGGCGTAAACCGACAGCCGCACCGCGGCCTCGGCCGTCATCAGCCCACCGCCCGACTGCATGATCTGTAGCGGTGCCCGGGTGCCAAGGAAACGGAGCCGCCGGGTGAGCCCACCCAGGTACCTTTCAAAAATGGGGGCAATATAGGCATTCACTACCGTCGTACTCATCCGCTCGTATTCCTGGATCCTGGGCAGAACCTCCGAAGAGACCGAGATGTGGACCCCGGGCAGCATGGCCCGCAGGCGGTCGGCCACCGCAAGCTCATGGGCGGGGTTCCGGTAAGAGTGGAGGAAACAGACGGCCACCGCTTCGACACCTTCGGCCGCCAGCCTGCGGGCAACTTCATCGACCACTTTCAGGTCCAGGGGTCGGAGCACCTCGCCCCCGTGGTTGAGCCGCTCCGGAAGCTCAAACCTCCACCGGCGGGGGACGAGGGGCTC
>DAOUCL010000151.1:0-11719 GCA_034432015.1 Dehalococcoidia bacterium | reverse complement strand
CCGAGATGAAGCGCAAGGATACCGAGCGGGCCGGTCGGGTACCGTTGCAGACGATTCGGGCCGACATCGATTACGGGACGGCCGAGGCCCTCACCACCTACGGTCGGATCGGGGTTAAGGTCTGGATCTATAAGGGCGACATCTGGCCCGAGCGGCCGGAGGAGGAGCGCTTTGCCCGGGCCCAGTTGCCGGTGGCCGAAGGGGTGGGCCAGGCCGAGCCCGAAGCCGTGGCCGTAACGGAGGAGTAAAGATGCTCCAGCCTAGGCGCGTTAAGTACCGCAAGCAGCAGCGGGGCCGGCTCACCGGGGTTGCCACCCGGGGCAACACGGTGGCCTTTGGGGAGTTCGGCCTCCAGGCCGTTACCCCCGGCTGGGTGACGGCCCGGCAGATCGAGGCCGCCCGCCGGGCCATTACCCACCACATCAAGCGGGGCGGCAAGGTCTGGATTCGCATCTTCCCGGACAAGCCGGTGACCAAGAAGCCGGCCGAAACCCGGATGGGGAGCGGCAAGGGTAGCGTTGAGGAGTGGGTAGCCGTGGTCAAGCCCGGCCGAATCCTCTTCGAGCTGGCCGGGGTTCGGGAGGAGGTGGCCCGGGAGGCCCTGCGGCTGGCCAGCCACAAGCTGCCGGTGCAAACCCAGGTCGTGACCAAAATTGAGCTGGCCGAGGCCTGAGCCGTGAAGGTCCGGGAAGAGCTTAAGCAACTGCGGCAGTTGGGGCCGGCTGAGCTCCGGCAGCGGCTGGAGGAGGCCCGCCAGGAGCTTTTTAACCTGCGCTTCCGGCACGCCACCCGCCAGCTGGAAAACACCGCCGAGCTGCAAAAGGTTCGGCGGCGGATCGCCCGGATCCTGACGGTCCTTCGGGAGAAGGAGGGGACCTAATGAGGCAGAACCGGAAGGTCCTGGTGGGACGGGTGGTAAGCGACAAGATGCAGAAGACCGTCATCGTGGCGGTGGAAACCTACCGGCGGCACCCGCTTTACAAAAAGCTGGTCCGCAAAACCAAAAAATACGCCGCCCACGACGAGGAGAACCGCTGCCGGGTTGGGGATGTGGTCAAGATCGTCGAGACCAGGCCCCTCTCCCGGACGAAGCGCTGGCGGGTCGTGGAGATCCTGGGCCACGAGGAGCTGGCCGGACCGGCCGAGACGGCGGCCGCCCCGGCGGAGGAGGCGGCCCCCGAAGGGGGTTAAACAAGGATGTTGCAGATATATTCTAGGCTTAAAGTCGCCGACAATACCGGCGCCAAAGAGATCATGGTCATTCGGGTCCTCGGGGGCTCGAACCGCAAGTACGCGTCGGTGGGGGACGTGGTGGTGGCCTCCGTCAAGGAGGCCACCCCGACGGCAGCCGTCAAGGAGGGGGATGTGGTCCGGGCGGTGGTGGTGCGGACGGCTTTCCCCGTCCGGCGGCCGGACGGCACTTACGTCCGGTTCGACGACAACGCTGCGGTGATCCTCACCGACCGGAACAACCCGCGGGGAACCCGGATCTTCGGGCCGGTGGCCCGGGAGCTCAGGGACAAGAACTTCACCAAGATCGTCTCCCTGGCACCGGAGGTGGTCTAGGCCATGGCCTTTAAGATCAAGCGCAACGACCTGGTTCAGGTGTTGCGGGGCAAGGACCGGAACCGGCGGGGCCGGGTCCTGCGGGTGATCCCCGATGCCGGCCGGATTGTCGTCGAGGGTATAAACATCGTTAAAAAGCACGTTCGGGCCCGGCCGGGCCTGCGGCAGGCCGGCATCATCGAGCTGGAGGCGCCCATACCCGTCACGAAGGTGATGCTGGTCTGCCCCAAGTGCAACCGGCCGACGCGGGTGGGGTTTCGTTTCCTTCAGGAGGTGGCCGGCAAGCCCCGGAAGGTCCGCTACTGCAAAAAGTGCGGCGAGGTGGTCGACTGATGGCCGATAAGGAGCGCACCGCCGAAGAGACGACCCGGACCCCGGCGCCCACCGACGGGGCCCGGCCGAAGCCGCGTCTGCGGCAACTTTACGAAGAGGTCGTGGTCCCGACGATGATGCGGGAGTTCGGGTATAAAAACCCGATGGAGGTGCCCCGACTGGAAAAGGTGGTGCTGAACATTGGCCTGGGGGAGGCGGTTCAGAACCCCCGGGCGGTGGATTCGGCGGTGCGGGACCTGAGTCTTATCGCCGGCCAGCACCCGGTGGTCACCCGGGCCCGGAAGTCCATTGCGCAGTTCCGGCTTCGGGCCGGCATGCCCATCGGGGTCATGGTCACCCTCCGGGGCGAGCGGATGTGGCATTTTCTGGATAAACTGATGAATATCGTCCTGCCCAGGCAACGGGACTTCCGGGGGGTTTCGCCCCGGTCCTTCGACGGCCGGGGTAATTATTCCATCGGCCTGCGGGAACAACTGGTGTTCCCCGAAATCGACTACGATAAAATCGACCGGATCCGGGGGCTGGAGGTGACCATCGTCACCACGGCTAAAAGCGACCTGGAGGCCAAGCGGCTTCTTGAGCTCCTCGGAATGCCCTTTGCCCGGCAGTAAAGGAGGGGAAAACTTTGGCCCGAACATCCCAAATCGTAAAGTCGCAGAAGCCGCCCAAATACCCGGTTCAGCACCGGAACCGGTGCGCCAACTGCGGCCGGCCCCGGGCTTACATCCGGAAGTTCGGCCTTTGCCGGATCTGCTTCCGGCAGAAGGCCCTGGCCGGGGAGCTGCCGGGAGTTCGCAAGGCTTCGTGGTAAAGGAGAAGGCGGGTGGTTGCGATGATGACCGACCCCATTGCCGACATGCTTACCCGAATCCGTAACGCCATAGCCGTCCGGCACGAGACGGTGACGGTGCCGGCTTCCAAGATGAAGGTCGCCATTGCCCGAATCCTTAAAGAAGAGGGCTTTATTAAAGACTACGAGGTTTACCAGGAAGGGCCGCGCCGGATGCTGCGCCTCCACCTCAAGTACACGGGCAAGAAGGAGCCCGTCATCACCGGCCTTAAGCGGGTTAGTAAGCCCGGTCTGCGGGTGTACGTCCAACGGTCGGAGATCCCGCGGGTCTACGGCGGACTGGGGATCGCCATCATCTCCACCCCGCAGGGGGTGATGACCGGGCAGGAGGCCTGGCGGCGCCGGCTCGGGGGCGAGGTTATCGCCTACGTCTGGTAAAAGGGGTGGTTTGATATGTCCCGGATCGGCCGACAGCCCATAATTATCCCGGCGGGGGTAAATGTGGCCGTAAGCGACCACACCGTGACGGTGTCGGGGCCGAAGGGCACCATAAGCCAGCAGATTCACCCGGCCATCAACGTCCGGGTTGAGGACGGCAGGATTCTGGTGGAGCGCCAGTCCGACCTCCGCCAGCACCGGGCCCTGCACGGCCTGAGCCGAACCCTCATCGCCAACATGGTGGAGGGGGTTACCAAGGGGTTCTCGAAGAGTCTCGACCTGGTCGGGGTCGGCTACCGGGCCCAGAAGGTGGGCAATAAGTTGGTGTTGCAGGTGGGCTTCTCCCACCCGGTGGAGGTAACCCCGCCGCCGGGGATTGACGTTACGGTGGAGGGGACCAACCGGATCATCGTCTCCGGAATCGACAAGCAGCTTGTCGGCCAATTTGCCGCCGAGCTCCGGGCCATCCGGCCGCCGGACCCGTATAAGGGCAAGGGGATCCGATATACCGGCGAGGAGGTCCGGTTGAAGGCCGGTAAGGCGGGCAAGGCCGGCAAGGGGGGAGGTAAGAAGCGCTAAAATGGCCAGGCTTACTCCCCGGGAGCGGCGGCTGCGCCGGCACCTGCGGGTCCGCAAGAAGGTCTTCGGGACCCCCGACCGGCCCCGGCTGGCCGTTTTCCGGAGTTTAAACCACATCTACGCCCAGATAATTGACGACCTCCGGGGCCATACCCTGGTCTCGGCTTCGACCCTGGACCCGGAGATTCGGGATAAGGTGAAGGGCCTGCGCAAGACGGAGGCGGCCCGGGTGGTCGGGGAGGTGCTGGGCCGGCGGGCCCTGGCGGCCGGCATAACCCGGGTCGTCTTCGACCGGGGCGGCTTTAAATACCACGGCCGGGTAAAGGCCCTGGCCGATGGGGCCCGGGCGGCCGGGTTACAATTCTAGGTGGTGAAAGCAGATGACGGAGATCACGGCCGAAGAGCGGATAAGCCCAGAAGGGCTTCAGCTTCAGGAGCGGGTTGTCCATATTCGGCGGGTAGCCAAGGTCGTTAAAGGCGGCCGCCACTTCAGCTTCAGCGCCCTCGTCGTTGTCGGCGACGGGCAGGGGCACGTCGGGGTCGGCCTGGGCAAGGCCCGGGAGGTGCCCGAGGCCATCCGCAAGGGGATCGAGAAGGCCAAAAAGAATTTGATTCGGGTCCCCCTGGTCGGGACGACCATTCCCCACTCTATTACCGCTAAGTTCAAGGCGTCGAAGGTCTTGCTTAAGCCCGCGGCACCCGGCACCGGCGTCATCGCCGGCGGGCCGGTTCGGGCCGTCGTCGAGCTGGCCGGCATCAAGGATATCCTGAGCAAGTCGCTGGGGAGCCGAAATCCCATCAACGTGGCCCAGGCCACCCTGGAGGGCCTCCGGATGCTCAAGGACCCCGAGCGGGAGTCCGAAAAGCGGGGCAAGGCCCTGAAGGTCTATGTGCCGGGAGGGCAGGCCTAGGATGGGCAAGCTTAAGATTACCCTGGTCCGCAGCGGCATCGGCCACCCCGACCGTCACCGGCGGACGGTCCGGGCCCTGGGCCTGCGGCGGCTCCACCAGACGGTGGTCCACGAGGACCGGCCGGAAATCCGGGGAATGGTCCAACAGGTCAAATACCTGCTCAAGGTGGAGGAGATCGGTGAGGATTCACGACCTTAAGCCGGCTCCCGGCTCCCGTCGGCCCCGCAAACGGGTGGGCCGGGGGGATGCGGCGGGGCAGGGCTCCTACGTCGGAAAGGGCATTAAGGGCCAAAAGGTTCGGGCCGGGGACAACATCCCGCCCCACTTCCGGGGGATGAGCTTCCGGGCCAACCGGGCCCCCAAGTACCGGGGCTGGGACTTCCGGGGGCCCGTTTACCCGGTGGAGTACGCCGAGGTGAACGTTCGGGACCTGCGCCGGTTCGAGCCGAACACGGTGGTCACCCCGGAGCTTCTGCGGGCGGCGGGCCTGGTGAAGGCCGACCTGCCGGTGAAGGTGCTGGGGGACGGCGACCTTGACCGGCCCCTGGTCGTTCAGGCCCACAAGTTCTCGGCCGCGGCCCGGGCCAAGATCGAGGCCGCCGGCGGCCGGGCCGAAGAGGTGGCCGGGGGCTAAAGAATGGGGCTCCTTGAGGCGGTACTGGCGGCCTTGCGCCTGCCGGACCTCCGGCAGCGGCTGATTTTTACCTTTATTATTCTGATAATCTTTCGGTTCATCGCCCACATCCCCTTGCCCGGGGTGGACGTCCGGGCGATGCAGCAGCTCTTTCAGACCAGCCCCCTCCTGGGCATGCTCGACCTCTTCAGCGGGGGGGCCATGCGCAACTTCAGCATCGCCGCGATGGGGGTTTACCCCTACATTACGGCCTCCATCGTCATGCAGCTGCTCATTCCCCTCATCCCCCAGCTGGAGGCCCTCTCTAAGGAGGGGGAGTACGGCCGGAGCCGGATAAACCAGTACACCTATTTGCTTACGATTCCCCTGGCCGCCCTCCAGGGCTACGGTCAGCTGGTGGTCCTGCACAACCAGTCGACGCCCTTGGTCCGGCAGGTGGGCCTTACGGGCGAGGCCCTGTTGCCCACCCTCGCGGCGGTGATAACCCTCACGGCCGGGACGATGCTTTTAGTCTGGCTGGGCCAGCTTATCACCCAGCACGGGATCGGGAACGGGGTATCCATAATCATCTTCGGCGGAATTGTGGCCTCCCTCCCCCAGCTGGTAGGCCGGTCGCTGCTGGCCACCGACCAGATTCTGGGCCTTTTGGCCTTCGCCGTCATCGGGGTGCTTACGGTGGCCACCATCGTCTTTTTCCAGGAGGCCCAGCGGCGGATCCCCGTCCAGTACGCCCGCCGGGTTCGGGGCGGGCGCCTCTACGGGGGGGCCTCCACCCACATCCCCCTCCGGGTGAACATGGCCGGGATGATCCCCCTCATTTTTGCGGTTTCAATTATGCTTTTGCCGGGAACCATCGCCAGCTACTTTGTGTTCGCCGAGCCCGAGTGGCTCCGGAACGTGGCCCGGACGGTTCAGTGGTTCTTCGACCCGGCCAACGTCTTTTACTGGATTATGTATTTTATTTTGGTCGTAGCTTTTACTTTCTTTTATACGCTGGTGATCTGGCAACAGCAGAACCTGGCCGAGCACCTCCAGCGGCAGGGCGGGTTTATTCCGGGCATCCGGCCGGGCCGGCCGACCCAGGAGTACCTGACGCGGGTGCTCATCCGGATCACCTGGGCCGGGGCCCTCTTTCTCGGGGTTGTGGCGGTGATCCCATACCCGGCCCAGCTGGTGACCAATGTCCAGGCCCTCCAGATCAGTAGCAGCGGCCTTATTATCGTCGTAAGCGTGGTGCTGGAGACGATGCGGCAGTTTGAGGCCCAGCTGCTCATGCGCCGCTACGAGGGCTTTCTTAAATGAGGCCTAAATATATCCTGATTTTTGGGCCGCCCGGGGCCGGGAAGGGTACCCAGGGGCGGCGGCTGGCGGCGAAACTGGGGCTGGCCTACATCGCCTCGGGGGACCTCTTCCGCCAGCACGTAGCGGCCGGCACCGAGTTGGGGCGCATCGCCAAGGATTACATGGACCGGGGCCTCTACGTTCCGGATGAGGTCGTGGTGAAGATGGTCCTTGAGCGGCTGGGCTGGCCGGACGCCGAACGGGGGGCGGTTCTTGATGGGTTTCCCCGCACCCTCCCCCAGGCCGAAGCCTTGGAAAAGGCCCTGGCCGAATGGGGGGCGGGGGTCGACCTGGTGTTTTATATCAAAATCTCCGAGGCCGAAGCCCAGCGGCGGATTCGGGGGCGCTGGGTCTGCCGCAACTGCCAGGCGGCCTATAACCTGGAAACCAACCCGCCCCAGGTGCCCGGCCGGTGTGACGTGTGCGGGGGGGAGCTTTATCAGCGCACCGACGAAACCCCCGAGACCCTCCGGCGCCGCTTTGAGGTCTTCCACGAGCAGACGGTCCCCGTCTTAGAGTACTACCGGGCCCGGGGCCTGCTGGTGGAGGTAAACGGCGAGCAACCCATCGACACGGTCTTTCGGGAGCTCGTGGCCGCGGCGGACCGGGTGTTTGGCCGGATAGCGGGGCCGGGCTCGGGCGGGGTATAATAGTAGTTGGCATGGCCGTTGTCCTGAAATCGGATCGGGAGATCGGACTGATCCGGCAGGGCGGCCGCATCCTAGCCGAGGTTCTCCAGAAGCTGGTGGAACGGGTCCGGCCGGGTCTTAATACGGCCGAGATCGACCGGTTCGTCCGCGAGGAGTTTGACCGCCGGGGCGTTTACCCGTCGTTTCTGGGCTACCGAGGCTTCCCTGCGGCCGTCTGCGTGTCGGTAAACGAAGAGATTGTGCACGGGATCCCGGGCCGCCGGGTCCTGGAGGAGGGCGATATCGTCAGCATCGACCTCGGGGTAATCTATAAGGGCTATCAGGCCGACGCGGCCATAACGGTGGGCGTGGGGAAGATCAGCCCCGAGGCCGAGCGGCTCATCCGCACCACCGAAGAGGCCCTCCTGGCCGGCATCCGGGCGGCGAAGGCCGGGGCGCGGCTTGGGGATATTTCGTGGGCGATCCAGTCCTACGCCGAAAGCCGCGGCTACTCGGTCGTGCGGGAGTACGTCGGCCACGGCATCGGCCGGGAGATGCACGAGGAGCCGCCGGTGCCCAATTACGGCCGGCCCGGGACCGGCATCGTCTTGCGCAAGGGGATGGTGCTGGCCATCGAGCCGATGCTGGTAGTGGGCGACTGGCGGACCCGGGTCCTGGACGACGGCTGGACGGTGGTCACCGCCGACGGGACGCTGGCGGCCCACGCCGAGCACACCATCGCCATAACCAATGGTGAGGCTGAGATTCTGACCGCTTTGGACGGCGGTAAACCCTAAGGTTATGGCCAAGAAGGAGAAAATCGAGGTCGAAGGCGTGGTGGTTGAGGCCCTTCCCAACGCGATGTTCCGGGTCGAGCTGGCCAACGGCCACCAGGTGCTGGCCCACGCCTCCGGGAAGATGCGGATGCACTTTATCCGCATCGCCCCGGGCGACCGGGTTCTGGTGGAGCTGTCGCCCTACGACCTGACCCGGGGCCGGATAACCTACCGGCTAAAGTAAGCCGCGCCTGAGGCCAAAACAGGGGTGATTCCCGATGAAAGTTCAGGCTTCCGTAAAGCGACGGTGCGAAAACTGCAAGATCATCCGACGTCACGGGGTTGTTCGGGTGATCTGCAAGAACCCAAAGCACAAGCAGCGACAGGGCTAAGGAGACTTAGATGGCGCGTATTGCCGGCGTAGACCTGCCCCGAAATAAGCGGATTGAAGTGGCTTTAACGTATATTTACGGCATTGGCCCGTCTTTAAGTAAAAAAATTCTCGCTGAAACCGGTGTAAACCCCGATACCCGGGTCAAGGACCTTACCGAGGACGAAATTGCCCGGCTGCGGGAGGTCGTCGAGCGCAACTACAAGGTTGAGGGCGACCTGCGCCGGGAAGTCAATATGAATATTCGCCGGCTCATCGAGATCGGCTGCTACCGGGGCCTCCGCCACCGGCGGAACCTGCCGGTTCGGGGTCAGCGGACCCGGACCAATGCCCGGACCCGGAAGGGGCCCCGCAAGACGGTGGCCGGTCGCGGCCGGCGGCGCGGACCCAGGAAGTAATCTTGAGAGGTGGTTAAAGCGATGGCTGAAAGAAAGCGTCAGCGGGGTAGGGCTCGGCGGGAGCGGCGGATTGTGCCCCACGGCCGGGCCTATATCCAGTCGACTTTTAACAACACGATTGTTACAATTACGGACCCGAATGGCAACGTCCTCTGCTGGGGCAGCGCGGGCACGGCCGGCTTTAAGGGCGCCCGCAAGGGCACGCCCTACGCCGCCCAGCTGGCGGCCGAATACGCCGCCCGCAAGGCTCAGGAGTACGGCGTCCGGCAGGTGGACGTCTTCGTCAAGGGGCCCGGCAGCGGCCGGGAGGCGGCCATCCGGGCCCTCCAGGCCAGCGGCCTGCAGATAACCAGCATCGTGGACGTGACCCCGATACCCCACAACGGCTGCCGGCCGCCCAAGCGCCGCCGGGTCTGAACTGGGGAGGTTTTTAAACGATGGGACGATACACCGGACCGGTCTGCCGGATCTGCCGCCGGGCGGGCGAAAAGCTTTACCTTAAGGGCGAAAAGTGCCTTACGCCCAAATGCCCCCTGGAGCGGCGCCGCTACGCCCCGGGCCAGCACGGGATGCGGCGGCGCAAGCTTTCGGAATACGGCGTTCGGCTGCGGGAAAAGCAGAAGGCCAGGTTCACCTACGGCCTGATGGAGGAGCAGTTCCGCCGCTTCTTCGAGGAGGCGGAGCGGATGCCCGGGGTCACCGGGGAGAACCTCCTGCAGCTTCTGGAGCGGCGGCTGGATAATGTGGTCTACCGGCTGGGCTTTGCCGATTCCCGCCGGCAGGCCCGCCAGCTAGTGACCCACGGCCACTTTGGCCTTAACGGCCGGCGCAACAACATTCCGTCCACCCTGGTGGAGCCCGGCGACGTGATAAGCGTGGTGGAGTCGAGCCGGGACCTGGAGTACTTCAAGCAGCGGCGGGAATTTCTTAAGACTTACACCCCGCCCAACTGGCTCAGCCTGGACCCGGAGAACCTGACGGGCCGGGTCCTCTACCTGCCCAGCCGGGCGGAGATCGACACAAAGGTTAATGAGGCCCTCATCGTTGAGTATTATTCGAGATAGCCTTACCGGGCCCTTGCAGGCCCGGCAATGGGAGGGGATGGACTTGCAGGTCGAAATTACCGAACCCCAAATTCGGGTGGTCGAAATTGAAGGCAATTACGGGAAGTTTGCGGCCGAGCCGCTGGAGCGCGGCTACGGGGTGACCCTCGGCAACGCCCTGCGCCGGGTGCTCCTCAGCTCCCTGCCCGGGGCGGCCGTAACCTCGGTGCGCATCGACCAGGTGCAGCACGAGTTTGCGGCCATCCCCCACGTCAAAGAGGACGTAATGGAGTTTATCCTTAACGTAAAGCAGATTCGGCTTCGGGCCCTCTCCGACCGGCCCGGCCGACTGCTCCTCGAGGCCCAG
The DNA here is from genome assembly GCA_034432015.1 of Dehalococcoidia bacterium. GTDB lineage: Bacteria > Chloroflexota > Dehalococcoidia > JAUQQI01 > JAUQQI01 > JAUQQI01. The sequence goes on along the minus strand of DAOUCL010000151.1, from coordinate 1,522 downwards.
GGGGAGGGCCGGGTGACCGCCGCCGACCTTAAGGTCTTCGGCGACTTCGAGGTCGTCAACCCCGAACTGCACCTGGCAACCCTGGATTCGCCCGACGCCCGGCTTACGGCGGAGTTCACCGTGGAGGTGGGCCGGGGCTACCGGCCGGCCCAGTCGGACGGGCAGGGGGTAATCGGAGTCATCCCCGTCGACGCCATCTTCTCCCCCATCCGTAAGGTGAATTACACGGTGGAGAACGTGCGGGTGGGGCAGGTTACCAACTATGAGCGGCTGGTCCTCGAGGTCTGGACCGATGGGACCATCACCCCCCAAGATGCTGTCGCCTACGCGGCCGAGATCCTCGAGCGGCAGTTTGCCCGGTTTAAGGGGGTGGGCCGGGCGGTGGTCCGGACCGCCGAGGCGAAGCCGACGGCCCGGGTGTTGCCGCCCCATATCTACGACCTGCCCATCGAGGAGCTTAACCTTTCCCTTCGGACTTACAACGCCCTTAAGCGGGCCAATATCACCAAGGTTGGGGAGGCGGTGGAGCGTAGCGACGACGAGCTCCTGGCTATCCGCAACTTTGGGCGCAAGTCCTTAGAAGAACTTCGTCAGCGCCTCCGGGAGCGGGGCTACCTGCCCGATGAGGGTGAGGCCGGCCAGACGCCCCTGACTTATGCGGCCTATCCGGACGAGGAGCCGGAGGAGGAAGAAGGAGGAAGAAGAATGAGGCACCGGGTTGAGAGCAAAAAATTCAGCCGGCCGACGGAGCACCGGATGCTGATGCTCCGGAACCTGGTGACCGACCTGCTCCGGTACGAGAAGATTGAGACGACCGAGGCCAAGGCCCGGGCGGTGCGTCGGCTGGCCGAGAAAATCATCACCCTCGGCAAGGAGGGCACCCTGGCCGCCCGCCGTCGGGCCATCGGCTTTTTGACCGACGAGCGGGTGGCCCAGAAGGTGTTCGACGTCCTGGCCAAGCGCTACGCCGAACGCAACGGCGGTTACACCCGGCTTATCAAGCTCGGTTTTCGCAAGGGCGACGGGGCCAAAATCGCCCGCCTCGAGCTGGTTTAAGGGTGCCGGCCTGGCTTTTAACAATCGAATACGACGGCACCGACTTTTCAGGTTTCCAGCGGCAGGCTCGGGGCCGCACCGTCCAGGCCGAGCTGGAGGCCGCCCTGGCCCGCCTCTTCGGGGCCCCCGTAAAGACGGTCGGGGCCGGCCGGACGGATACCGGGGTTCATGCCCGGGGCCAGGCCGTAAGCTTCCGGGCCGACCGGGAGCTTCCGGCCGAGCGGCTGGTGGCGGCCCTTAACTACTACCTGCCGCCTGATATCGCCGTCCTTAAGGCCCGGCGGGTGCCCGAGGGTTTTAACGCCCGGAAGGCAGCCCTTGCCAGGCACTATCGTTACCTGGTGCTTAACCGGCCGCACCGCTCGCCCCTCTGGCGGCGGTTCGCCCACCACGAGCCGGGGCCCCTCGACCTGGGGCGGATGGGCTGGGGGGCGGGACGGCTGGTGGGCCGGCGGGATTTCGGACC
>DAOUCL010000150.1:0-16066 GCA_034432015.1 Dehalococcoidia bacterium | reverse complement strand
CACCCTGGCCGTCCTGCTCATGCTGGCCTGGAAGAACGCCGGCTGGATTGGGCTTGACCGGTGGCTCCTGCCGGCCCTGGGCACCCCCTGGCAGCCCGGCAAGTTCTTCAGCCTCCGGCGCCGGCCGGCAGCCTGAGCCCGCCCGAAGCTATCATTCGGCAGGGGGATGGTTACTGACCGTCCCCCTGCTCATTATTGGGAGGTCCCGAAGCCCGGGAGCTTCTCGGGAATGGGTAGTTAAAAAGCCCCGACGCCGACCCGGTTTGGGGACAACCGCCGCCGGGGCCGATGTGGTATAATGCTCGTTGAGAAAAAGGTGACACGAGAGGGGTAAACGCAAGAAACCTCCGGCAAGGAGCCAAGGAGCCAATGCTGACTAAAGAGCGCAAGCAGGAGATCATTGAACAGTTCAAGCTTCACCCGGGCGACACCGGGTCGCCGGAGGTGCAGATTGCCCTCCTGACCGAGCGGATAAAGCAGGTTGCCGAGCACCTTAGGACCCACCGCAAGGACTTCCACTCCCGACGGGGCCTGATGATGATGGTGGGTCAGCGGCGCAGGCTCCTGCGTTACCTGCGTCAGGAGGACCCCGCCCGCTACCAGGCCCTGGTAGCGCGCCTCGGTCTGCGGCAGTGATGGGCGACGGTCCCTTACCGACTTTAACGGACGTCCGGCAAACTACCCACAGGCCCCTCTCACGGTCACCGGCTGGGAGGTACGTAGCGAGATGGTAATGGTTACACCCAAACAGTTCGAAGTCCTGGTCGCAGACCGCCCCCTGCGGATTGAAACCGGCAAGCTGGCTTACCAGGCAAACGGTGCGGTCCTGGTCCAGTACGGCGAAACCGTGGTTCTGGTAACGGCCTGTATGAGCCCGACCCCCCGAGAGGGGGTTGATTTTTTCCCGCTCACCGTTGACTTTGAAGAGCGGCTTTACGCCGCCGGCAAGATCCCGGGCAGTTACTGGCGCCGGGAAGGCCGACCGACCCCCGAGGCCATCCTCTGGGCCCGCCTCACCGACCGGCCTATCCGTCCCCTCTTCCCCAAGGGCCTGCGAAACGACGTCCAGGTGGTGACCACCACCCTGTCGGTCGACATGGAAAACCCCCCCGACATCCTCTCGATCATCGGGGCGTCGGCGGCCCTCTGTATCTCGGATATCCCCTTCGATAAGCCCATTGGGGCGGTCCGGGTCGGGTATATCAACGGCCAGTTCGTGGTCAACCCGACCACCTCGGAGCAGGCCTACAGCTCCCTGGACCTGGTGGTGGCCGGGACCCGGGATGCGGTGGTGATGGTCGAGGCCGGGGCCCGGGAGGTCCCCGAAGAGGTGATTATCGAGGGGATAAGGTTCGGCCACCAGGCCCTCCAGCCCCTCATCGACCTCCAAGAAGAGATGGTTCGGGCCGTGGGCAAGCCGAAGCTCACCCCCGAGCTCCTGCTGGTACCCGAGGGGGTGCTGACTGCCGTGGCCGAGTTCCTTGGGGACCGGCTCCTTGAAGCCGCCTACGTCCCGGACAAGACGGCCCGGGAAAAGGCCCTGGACGAGCTTAAGCGCCAGCTCGAAGAGCACTTCACCGGCATCTACGACCCGGCCCACCTCCGGCTGGCCTTCGATGCCCGCCTCAAGGAGCTGGTGCGGCGGCGAATTCTGGAGGAGAATCTTCGGCCCGACGGCCGGGGTCCGAAGGATATCCGGCCCATCTCGGCCGAGGTAAGCGTCCTGCCCCGAACCCACGGCTCCGGCCTCTTTACCCGGGGCCAGACCCAGGTGCTCAGCACGGTGACCCTTGGGTCGCTGAGCGAGATGCGGGAGCTGGACTGGATCGGGCCGGAGGAGTTTAAGCGGTTCATGCACCACTACAACTTCCCGCCCTACAGCACCGGCGAGGTTCGGCGGATCGGGCCCCCCAGCCGGCGGGAGATCGGCCACGGGGCCCTGGTGGAGCGGGCCCTTCAGTCGGTAATTCCCGGCGAGGAGGAGTTCCCCTACACCATCCGGGTGGTTTCCGAGGTGCTCAGCTCCAACGGCAGCACCTCGATGGCCAGCGTCTGCGGGTCGACCCTGGCCCTGATGGACGCCGGGGTGCCCATTAAGGCCCCGGTGGCCGGCATCGCAATGGGCCTGGTAATGGGCGAAGACGGCCGCTACTCCATCCTCACCGACATCCAGGGGATCGAGGATGCCTTGGGGGATATGGACTTTAAAGTTGCCGGCACCGCCCAGGGGGTCACGGCCCTGCAGATGGACATCAAGGTGGCCGGACTGACCTACGAAATCCTTAAAGAGGCCCTCGACCAGGCCCGGGAGGCCCGCCTTTACATCCTCTCCCGCATGCACGAGACCATCTCCGAGGTCCGGCCGGAGCTGAGCAAGTACGCCCCCCGGATGTATAAGATTCAGATTAATCCCGATAAGATCCGCAACGTCATCGGCCCGGGCGGGAAGACCATTCGGAGCATCATCGAGAAAACCAAGACTACCATTGACATCCACGACGACGGCACCGTGATCATCGGGGCCACCAACGCCGAGAACGCCCAGAAGGCCATCCAGATGATTGAGGCCCTGACCCGGGATGTGGAAGTGGGGGCCATCTACACCGGCCGGGTCACCAGAATCCTGCCCTTTGGGGCCTTTGTGGAGATCTTGCCCGGCAAAGAGGGGCTTATCCACATCAGCGAGCTGGCCCCCGAGCGGGTAAATCGGGTTGAGGATGTGGTAAAGGTCGGGGACGAAGTAACGGTGATGGTCACCGAGATCGACCGGCTGGGGCGGATCAACCTCTCCCGCCGGGCGGTTCTGACCGGGGAGCCCCCCCGCCCCCGCCCCGCCAGCCCAGCCCCGAGGCCCGGGGCGGGCGGCCGGGAGCGGTCAGCGCCCCGCCGGCCCGGGGGCGAACGGCGCAGCCCGGCCCCGGCCGGCGAGAGGTCCGGCCAGCGGCCCCAGAACCGACGGCCCGCCGGCTCCCGACCGGAAGGCCGGCCCGGTCAGCGGCCGCCCCGGGAGACAGGATAGCCTCCGGTTTGGTCCCTAGGGGGTAATAACCCGGAAGCCCCCGGGTTCCCCGACAATAACCAAGCTCGTCAGGCCGAGGAAGAGGCCGCAGTCCACCACGCCGGGGAGCCGTTTAACCTCGCTTTCGAGGGCGTAGGGCTCCCGGATCTCGGTGAACCGGCAATCAATGATATAGTTGCCGTTGTCGGACCGGTAAGGCCGGTCGCCTCGCATCCGGAGACGGGGCTGACAGCCGAACTGGGCCAGGGCCAGCTCCACCCGCTTCCAGCCGAAGGGTATCACCTCCACGGGCAGGTCGGCCCGGGAGCCCAGGGTGGGCACCAGCTTTGTCGAGTCGACGACGATGATCAGGCGCCGAGAGGCGTAGGCCAGGATCTTCTCCCGCACCAGCGCCCCGCCCCGCCCTTTGATCAGGTTCAGGTTGGGGTCCACCTCGTCGGCCCCGTCAATGGTCAGGTCCAGCTCAGGATACTCCTCAAGGGTGACGAGGGGGATTCCCAGCCGGCGGGCCCACCGTTCCGTCTGCCTCGACGACGGCACCCCTTTTACGTTGAGCCCCTGCTTTACCCTGGCCGAGATGGCCGCCAGGGCGTGGTAAACGGTAGAGCCACTGCCCAGGCCGATAACCATCCCGTCTTCAACGTATTCGGCCGCCTCGTAGCCGGCGTGCCGCTTGGCGGCTTCGAGGGGGTCACGCATCCCGGCGGGCCGCTCCTTTTCGTTCAATCTTTTCGAAAATGCGGCGGACCTCATCGGTCTTGGGCCGCCGGGGGTGAATCGGGGCAGGTGCGCCCTTTCGGGCCATCATCCGGACGGCGGTGGGCAGCTCCGGCAGGAGGGCAATCGGATTCCAGCCGTACGATTTGGGCACCAGGGTGAACTCGTCGAGCCAGCCGCTCTCTTTCACCGACTCGGCAAAGGCCCGGCGGTGGCGGGAGCCGTTGTTGTCGGTAATTCCGGCCTCCATTGCCAGCCGACGGAGCCGCAAGATCTGCTCCATCGGCTTGACGTCTTTGGGGCAGACCTGGACGCAGTAAAAGCAGTGGGCGCAGTCCCAGACGCCGTGGGGCTTGCTGAGCTCCCGGAGCCGCTCGATGGTGCGGCCGTCCCGGGGGTCCCGAACCATCCAGCTGGCCCGGGCCAGGGCCGCCGGACCTAAGAAGTTTATGTCAATTTCGTCCACGGTGCAGTCCGAAAAGCAGGCCCCGCACATGATGCACCGGACCGCCTCCCAGAGTTCCTCTACCCGCTCGGGGGGGATGCGGTACTCCTGGCGGGGCCCGACCCGGGCCGGGTCGGGCTCGATGTAGGGGGTTACTGCCCGCAGGTGATGCCAGAAGGGCTCCATATTGACCACCAGGTCCTTAACGACGGGCATGTTCCCCAGGGGTTCGACGGTAACCAGACCGCCCTTGACGGCCTTGCGGAGGACGGTCTTACAGGCGAGGCCGGCCAGGCCGTTTATCCGCATGCCGCAGGAGCCGCAGATGGCCATCCGGCAGGAGTAGCGGAAGGCCAGGGTGCCGTCGATGCGCTCCCGGACGGTGATCAGGGCGTCCAGGACGGTGAAACGGTCGGGGACGTCCAGGGTGTAATCCTGGAAGCGGGGCTCCAGGTCCGTCTCCGGGTTGAACCTACACACCCGCAGGGTGACCTGCATCTAAAAGGCCTCCTGCTCCTTAGTATACCCGAGCCGCCGGGGGCCAGCGGGTAATTTTCACCGGCTGGTAATCCAGATGCAGCTCCCCTTCCGGGTCCCGGCGGACGACGGTGTGTTTGAGCCAGTTTTCGTCGTCTCGGGCCGGGTAATCCCGCCGGTAGTGGGCCCCCCGACTCTCCCGCCGGGCCAGGCCCGACACCACTACCGCCTCGGCGACATCCAGCAGAAATCCCAGTTCGACGGCGCTTACCAGGTCGTAATTATAGACCCGGCCCTTGTCGTCCAGCCGGATGTTGTTATAACGCCTCTGGAGCTCCTTGACCACCGCCAGGCAGTGGCGCATCTGCTCCTCCGTCCGGAAGATGCCCATCTCCCGGTTCATCGTCTCGGCCAGGGTATCCCGCAGGGTCGCCCACCGTTCGCCCTCGGTGCGGGAGGCCAGCCGGGCGAGGGCCCATTCGGCGTCCCGCACCCGGGCCTCCGAAAGCCCGACGGGACTATTCTGGTTCTTGGCAAATTCGGCCGCATCCTCCCCGGCCCGGCGGCCGAAAACCAGCAGTTCCAGGAGGGCGTTGCCCCCGAGGCGGTTGGCCCCGTGGACGGAGACGCAGGCGCATTCCCCCACGGCGTAGAGGCCGGGGATGGTCGTCCGGCCGACCAGGTCGGTGTGGATGCCCCCCATGAAATAGTGGACCCCCGGCCGGACCGGGATAGGGTCGTAGACCGGGTCCACCCCGGCAAAGGTGATGCCCAGCTCCCGGGTCTGGGGGAGGCGGGCCATTATCTTTTCTTCGCCCAGGTGGCGCAGGTCCAGCAGGACGCACCCGTTAACCCCCCGGCCCTCATCGATTTCGGTCTGTTCGGCCCGGGAGACGACATCCCGGCTGGCCAGCTCCATCATCTTGGGGGCGTACCGGGCCATAAACCGCTCCCCCAGGGCGTTTATGAGATAGCCGCCCTCGCCCCGGACGCCCTCGGTTATCAGGATGCCACTGCCGGGCAGGGTGGTAGGGTGGAACTGGACCATCTCCATGTCCTTAAGGAGGGCCCCGTTGCGCAGGGCGATGGCCATGCCGTCCCCGGTACAGATATAGGCGTTGGTGGTGTTGGCGTACATCCGGCCGGCCCCGCCGGTGGCGAAGATTACGGCCTTTGTCCCGATAACGTGGACGGCGCCCGTTGGAATCTCGTAGGCGATAACGCCGCAGACCCTATCTTCGACGATAAGGTCCAGGGCGAGCCACTCCTCGTAGACTTTCACCCGGTATTTGAGGAGCTGCTGGTAGAGGGTGTGAAGGAGGGTGTGGCCGGTGGTATCCCCCGCGAAGGCCGTCCGGGGGATAGGCATCGCCCCGAGGGGGCGCAGGAGAAATCGGCCGTCGGCCCCCCGGCTGAAGACGGCGCCCATGTGGTCCAGCTCGTAGACGGCATCGGGACCTTCCCGGGCCAAGATTTCAACGGCGTCCTGGTCGGCCAGCCAGTCCGAGCCCTTGATGGTGTCGTAGGCGTGGTTCTCCCAGGAGTCCTCCTCGGAGAAGGCGGCGTTGATTCCGCCCGCGGCCGCCCCGGTGTGGCTCCGGAACGGGTGAACCTTGCTTAAGACGGCCACATCCACGCCGGCCTGGGCGGCGGCCAGGGCGGCCCGCATCCCCGCCCCGCCGGCCCCGACCACCAGCACATCGTGCCTGAGCATTTGCCGTCCCCATTAGACTTTTACCGAAAGCCGCTCCACGGTCGGCAGGGCCGACACCACGTGCCGGTGTAGCCGCAGCTCCTTCGGGTCAAAGCCCAGGGCTAGGCCGAGGAGCTGAGGCAGGTGCAGCACCGGCAGCCTGACGTCGGGGTCCCGGTATTTGACGGCTTCCGGCTGGTAGGCGTCCAGGTTGAGGTGGCAGAGGGGGCACGGGGTGACCAGCAGGTCGGCACCCCGATGCCGGGCGTCGGCAAGGTGGGTCCCGGCCATCATTAGGGAGTTGCGCCGGTTCAGGGTGAGGATGGGGAAGCCGCAGCACTTATACTTTCCAGGAAATTCCACCGGCTTGGCCCCCAGGGCCTCAACAACCCACTCTAAATATTTCAGCCGCTCCGGCTTTTCGTCGGTGCCCACCACCCAGCTCGGTCGCAAGATATAGCAGCCGTAGAAGGAGGCGACTTTTAGCCCCCGGAGGGGACGGACCACCAGCTGCCGGAGCCGGTCGAGGCCGATATTCTCGACCAGGACCCAGAGAAGGTGGACGGCCTGGGCGGTGCCCCGGTAGTTATAGCCCTGGTCAGCCAGGTTCTCGTTGATTTTCGCCCGCCAGGCCTCGTCCCGGTTAAGGCGGTGGCGGGTGGCGCTGAAGACCCCCTGGCAGGTGCTGCAGATGGTGAGGATGGGCAGGCCGAGCCCTTCGGCCATGGCGAAGGTGCGGGCGTTGAGGGTATCGGCCAGCTCCAGGTTGCGCTCCTGGAGAACGCCGGCGCCGGTGCAGGAAGCCTCCCGAAGCTCGACGAACTCGAACCCTAGCCGGCCGGCGACCTTTTCCATGGCCACCGAAAGCTCCGGGCAGGCCCCCCGTGAGACACACCCCGGGTAATAGGCGAAGTATAGCGGGTTCGTTGTCATCTACCGCCTTTTCGATTGGATAGCCAAGAACCCGGGCGGAGCCGACGTTATTCTAGAACGGCCTAACTCTTTTAGTCAAATTTTTTATGGGTTCAAGACGTTTGAGACAGGGGGCATCCTGCCCGGGTGCTCGGCCGGCTTCGCCGGCGCCCCCAAAGGGGGCTGCCGAGCGGGCAGTCGCCTTCGGCCGCCTTCCCAGGCCCGCAAGGCCCGGTTTACGGCCTCAGCGCCGAAGGCGCGCGGCCTTCGGCCGCTGCCCGCCCGTGTGGTCGCCGCCGGCGACCCCTCCTGGGCGTGGCGGCGGTGGGCCGGCTCAACCTGCCGCCTTTGGCGGCGGGGGACCGGGGCGGCGTCGGGCAAAGCCTGACCGCCTTATCCCCGCTTTTAGCGTAAATCTTTTTTGATTCATGTTAAGAGCCTGCCGCCGTCTACCTGAATAGCTTTGGCCTCAAAGGGTGTCCGCTCAAGGAGCCGGGGATTTCGGCTATTAGCGTTCGGGTAGGCTTCGATAGCCGGCTGCGGCTTACAGCGTCCTGGATGGCAAACAGGAGGCTTGTTTGATTGCCCTTGCCCCATCGCCACCCGTCCGGTTCTCGATGGTTATCAAGACGTTTAAGAGCTTTTCTTCCGCCGATGGATTCTATATCAAGCCGGGCATCGGCCAAATTTGACGAGGGTAGTAGGTTCTGTTAAACTTGGGCGGAAACAGCCTAGACAACCGAATACCGGCCCGGGACAATCCCGGAAAGACCGGGCCCTTTCCGGGGTGCAAAGGGGAAGTGGGTGAGAATCCCACGCTGACGCGCAACTGTGACCGGTCGCCCACCCGGCGGTCCGGAAGCCAGACCTCCCGTCCCGGGCAGCCGAACTCCTTCGCGGATTGAGGGTGAGGCAACCAAGAGCCCTTGCTTCCGTCGGAGAAGGGCTTTTTTGTTGCCTCCTAAGTCAACAGGAGGTGTAATTATGGTTTACCGCGGTTTGCCCCTTCGGGCCTTCGGCCGGCGGGTGCGGGGGCTTTGGCTTTTATTGGTTCTGCTCCCGGCCGCCTGCGCCCCGCCCCAGGGCGCCCCGGCCCCCCAGCCCCCGTCGCCGCCGGCCCCAGCCTTTCCGGTCACCGTCACCGACGATGACGGCCAGACGGTTACCATCGAGCGGGAGCCCCAGCGGCTCATCACCCTGGCCCCCAGCAATACCGAAATCGTCTACGCCCTGGGCATCGGCGACCGGCTGGTGGCCGTAAGCGACTATTCAGACTACCCCCCTGAAGCCGCCGCCAAGCCCAAGGTCGGCTACATCCGGGTGGACATCGAGCGGGTCATCGCCTATAACCCTGACCTCATCCTGGCCACCGGCGCCCACCGCCAGCAAGTAACCCCCCAGCTTCGGCAGCGGGGCCTGAAGGTGATTACCCTCGACCCCAAAAACATCGACCACGTCTTCGACAACATCCTGTTGGTGGGTCGGGCCACCGGCCAGACGGCCACGGCCGAGAAATTAGTGGCCGACCTAAAGGCCAGGGTCCGGCAAATCGAGACAAAAGTTCGGCAGGCTAAAACCCGCCCCCGGGTCTTTTTTGAGCTGGATAAGAGTCTCTTTACCGTTGGCCCGGGAAGCTTTATTCACGACATGATCGTCCGGGCCGGGGGTGAGAACATCGCCGGGGACGCCGACAGACCGTACCCCCAGCTCAGCCTGGAAGTGCTCCTTCAGCGGGACCCCGAGGTGATCATCATCACCGATATCGGCCCCTACGGGGGCGAAACCCCCGAATCGGTCCGGGCCCGGCCCGGCTGGCAGACCATCTCGGCCGTCAAAAACAACCGCATCGTGCCCATCAACCCGGACCTGGTTAACCGTCCGGGACCACGCATCGTCGACGGATTTGAGGCCATCGCCCGGGCCCTCCACCCGGAACTTTTCAGTTTTCGGCTTCCAACCCCCATCGACCGTCCCGCAGGCACGTACGCCCGCCTAACCCAACAACTAAGCGAGGTCTTCAATTGACGGCGGGCGTCCACGGCCGGCAGCCTCTCACCGCCCGCCGCCGGCGGGTTATCCCGGGCACCTTGATTCTGGCCGGCTTGGTGCTGACCGTCGGGCTGCTAGCCGTAAGCTTTGGGCCGGTGCGGATCCCGGTGCCCACCGTCTGGGCGATTATCCTTAACCGGTTCGTCCCGGGGCTTATCGAGGCCGACTGGCCCCCGACCCTCGCCACCATCGTCCTGGACGTCCGACTTCCCCGGGTGATCTTGGCCGGGCTGGTGGGCTCGGCCCTGGCCGCCGCCGGGGCCACCTACCAGGGCCTCTTTCGCAACCCCCTGGCCGACCCCTACATCCTCGGGGTGGCGTCGGGGGCGGCCCTGGGGGCAAGCGTCGCCATCGTCGCCCTGCCGTCGACGGCCCTCCTGCCTGTAAGCCCGGTCCCGGCCCTGGCCTTCACCGGGGCCGTCCTAGCCGTGGCCGCCGTTTACCTCCTGGGCCGGGTGGACCACCGGCTGCCCACCACCACCCTCATCCTGGCCGGGGTCGCCGTCGGCAGTTTTCTCTCGGCCCTTAATACTTATGTCATGATATTGGGGGGCAATCGCATCGTCCAGATTATCGCCTGGCTTCTCGGCGGGTTTACCGGGGCCAACTGGTTCCAGGTCACCCTAATGCTACCTTACCTGCTGGCCGGGCTGCTGGTGCTTATCGCCTTTGGCTACCGGCTCAACGTTTTGCAGCTGGAGGACGAGGAGGCCCGCCAACTGGGGGTGGACGTGGACCGGCTCAGGCTTTTGCTGGCCGTAAGCGGCGCTCTGATAACGGCCGCGGCGGTGGCCGTAAGCGGCATCATCGGATTTGTTGGCCTGGTGGTCCCCCACCTGGTCCGCCTGGTTTTCGGGCCGAATTACCGGACCCTTCTTCCCCTTACGGCCCTGGCCGGGGCCGGCTTTATGGTTCTGGCCGACCTGGCCGCCCGCACCCTCCTGAGCCCAGTGGAGGTGCCGGTGGGGGTGGTCACGGCCTTTGTCGGCGGACCCTTTTTCCTCTTTTTGCTACAGCGGCGCAAGCGGGAGGTCTTTTAATGCTGGAGGTTCGGGGGCTTCGGGTGGCCTACGGGGACCGGGTCGTCCTGGACGGGGTTGACCTGACCGTCCGGCCGGGGGAGCTGGTGGGCCTCATCGGGCCGAATGCGGCCGGTAAATCCACCCTGCTCCGGGCCGTGGCCGGAACCGTCCCCTATTCGGGGCAGGTTCTGGTCTGCGGGCAGGACCAGCGCCGGCTCTCCCGGCGGGAGCTGGCCCGGCTGGTGGCCGTCGTACCCCAGACCCCAACCCTCCCGCCCCTTTTTACGGTGGCGGAGGTAGTGATGCTGGGCCGAACTCCTTATCTAAATTGGCTGGGCTGGGAGCGGCCCGAAGACTGGACCGCCGTCGACCGGGCCCTGCGGCTTACGGGCCTTACCGACCTGGCGGACCGTCCGGTGGGCCAGCTTTCGGGGGGTGAGCGCCAGCGGGTAGTCATCGCCCGGGCCCTGGCCCAGGAGCCCCGCATCCTGCTCCTGGATGAACCTTTAAGTAATTTAGATATCGCCCACCAGGTAAAAATAATCCGGCTGGTGCGGAGGCTGGCCCGAAAACAGGGCCTGGCGGTCGTCCTCACCGCCCACGACCTCAGCCTCGTGGCCCAGGCCGCTGATTGGGTCGTCCTGCTCAGCCGGGGCCGCATTGCAGCCGAGGGTACCCCGGCCCAAGTGGTCCGCCGGGACCTCCTCCGGCAGGTTTACGGCACCGATGTGGCCGTTTGGCCGGACCCGGTCACCGGCCGGCCGGTGGCCCTGGTCCGGGTGAGCCCTTGTGAGGAGGAACCCGATGGGGACGGAGGCTAAACGCCGGGGGCTGGTGATCGTGAACACCGGCGACGGGAAGGGCAAGACCACCGCCGCCCTGGGCATCTTGATGCGGGCCTGGGGCCGGGGCATGCGGGTGGTGATGGTCCAGTGGATCAAGCACCAGACGGCCAACTGGGGGGAGATTCGGGCGGCCAAAAAGATGGGGGTCGAGGTGGTTCCCATGGGCGCGGGGTTCACCTGGATTCCTAAAAAGGACCCCGACACCGATGCCCGCCTCGCCCGGGCGGCCTGGGCCCTGGCCCGGGAGAAGATCCTCTCCGACCAGTACGACATCGTTATTCTCGACGAGATAACTTATGCTTTTAACTACGGCTGGCTTGACCTGGAAGAAGTACTCGAAGTCCTGCGGCAGCGGCCGCCCCGCCTGCACGTGGTCCTCACCGGCCGGAATGCGCCCCAAAAGCTAATCGACTTTGCCGACTTGGTCACCGAGATGCGGCTGGTCAAACACCCCTACCGGGACCAGGGGATCCCGGCCCAACCGGGCATTGAGTTTTAAAATGACCCGGTTACCCCACCTGCCCATTCCACCCCCTGACCGGGCCGCCATTCGGCTTGCCCGCCAACGTCAGCGTCAGCTTACCAAGCCCCCTGGAAGCCTGGGCCGGCTGGAGGAGCTGGCCGTCCGCATTGCCGGCCTGACGGCCAACCCGGTACCCTTTCTGGACAAAAAGGTCGTCTTCGTGCTGGCCGCCGACCACGGGGTGGTCCGGCAGGGGGTGAGCCCCTACCCCCAGGCGGTGACCGCCCAGATGGTGGCCAATTTTCTGGCCGGGGGCGCGGCCATCAACGCCCTGGCCCGGGCGGCGGGGGCCCGGGTGGTTGTGGCCGACTTCGGGGTGGTAAACCCGCCGGCCCACCTAGAGTTGCGGGCATACTCCCTGGGGCCGGGAACGGCCGACTTTACGGCGGGCCCGGCGATGACCCGGAAGCAGGCCGCGGCCGCCGTCGAAAGAGGCATCGCCCTGCTTGAGTCCGAGCTTGGGGCCGGCCTTGACCTGGTGGGGACCGGGGAGATGGGCATCGGCAACACCACCGCCGCGGCGGCGGTGGTCTCGGCCCTTCTGGGGGTTCCCCCCGGGCGCACCGTCGGCCGGGGTACCGGCCTGGACCCGGCCGGGGTCCGGCACAAGGCCCGGGTGGTGGAGGCGGGCCTGCGGCGCAACCGCCCGGACCCGGCCGACCCCCTCGACGTCCTTGCCAAGGTCGGGGGCTTCGAAATCGGGGGCCTCGTCGGGCTAATCCTCGGGGCGGCCGCCCGGCGCAAGCCGGTGGTCCTCGACGGCTACATTACCGGGGCGGCCGCCCTCCTGGCCGTCCGCCTCTGCCCGGCCGTCAGGCCCTATCTCATTGCCTCCCACCGCTCGGCCGAGCCCGGCCACCGGCTGGTCCTGCGGGCCCTGAAACTCCGGCCCCTCCTGGACCTGGGAATGCGCCTTGGGGAAGGCACCGGGGCGGCCCTGGCTTTTCTGCTCATCGACGCCGCCCTCCGGACCCACCGGGAAATGCGGACTTTCGCCGAGGCAGGGGTTTCCGACCGGCCTTGAAGGGCCTGCTCACCGCCCTGAGCTTTCTGACGGTCCTGCCCGTCGGCCCGAGAGGGCCGTGGCCGGGCCTCGGGCCCACCCTCCGTTATTTTCCCCTGGTGGGCCTCGCCATCGGGCTGCTTCTGCTCGTGGCCGACCTAATCCTCGCCAGACTGCTGGGAACCTATGGCCGGGCAGCCTTCCTTGTGGCCCTCTGGGCGGCCCTGACCGGCGGCCTTCACCTGGAGGGGCTGGCCGATGCCGCCGACGGGTTACTGGGGAGCCGCCCGGCCCGGGAACGCCTCGAAATCATGCGGGACCCCGCCGTCGGCGCCTTCGGGGCCGCGGCCGTGGGCCTGGTGCTCCTGCTAAAATTCGGCCTCCTGGCCGACCTGGCTGGCCAGGCCCACCGCCCGGCCCTGGTCGTAACCCCCATGGCCGCCCGCTACGGAGTGCTGGGGCCGATGGGCCTTTTCCCCTATGCCCGGTCAGAAGGGCTCGGCTACGGCCTGAGAAAGCCCGCCGCCCGGGCCTTCGCCGGGACCGCCCTGCCGGTTCTGGCCGCCGGCTACCTGCTGGCCGGCCCCGCGGCCTTAGCGGCCACGGGGCTTGCCGTCGGGGGCGGGCTGGGTCTGGGCCTTTTCGCCCGCCGACGGCTCGGCGGCCTCACCGGCGACGTTTACGGCGCGATTATTGAACTTGGGGAGGTGTTCGCCCTAGCCGGATTCGTCGCCTGGGAGGTCTTTCGGTGACGGTGCCCAGGGTTGTTATCGGGGGCATGAGCAGCGGCGTCGGCAAGACCACCATTACGGCGGGCATTATCGCCGCCCTGCGTCGGCGGGGCCTAAAGGTTCAGCCCTTTAAGGTGGGACCCGACTACATCGACCCCGGCTACCTTACGGCCGCGGCCGGCCGGCCCGCCCGCAACCTGGACGGCTGGCTCATTCCCCCCGGGCGGCTTGGTTGGGTCTTTGACCGGGCCTGCCGGGGGGCGGACGTGGCCGTAGTTGAGGGGGTGATGGGCTTTTTTGACGGCAAGTCCGGCCTGGACGAGGCCGGAAGCACCGCCCAGGTCGCCAAGCTTTTTCGGGCCCCGGCCGTCATCGTCATCGACGTCCGGGCGATGGCCCGGAGCGCCGCGGCCGTAGCCCTGGGCTTTGCCCGGCTGGACCCCGAAGTCAACGTCGCCGGCTTTATACTGAACCGGGTGGGGAGTCCCCGACACCTGGAGTGGACCCGGCAAGCGGTTGAGGCGGCCACCGGCCTGCCGGTCCTGGGCGGCCTGCCCGAAGAGCCCGGGCTGGCCGTGCCTGAACGGCACCTGGGGCTGATGACCGCAGCCGAACAGGAGGCGGTGGAGAGCCTCATCGAACGGCTGGCCGAAAGGGTCTCGGCCGCGCTGGACCTGGAACGAATCCTGGCCATCGCCCGGCAGGCCGGCCCGCTGCCTCCCCCGGAGCCTGTCGTCCTCTCCCGCCCCGGACGGCCGGTGAAGGTCGGGGTCGCCCGGGACCGGGCCTTTAGCTTTTATTACCAGGACAACCTGGACCTCCTCCAGGAGCTGGGGGCGGAGCTGGTGGACTTCAGCCCGATGAGCGACCCCGAATTGCCCGAGGTAAACGGCCTCTACCTTGGGGGTGGGTTCCCCGAGGTTTACGCCGCCGAACTGGCGGCTAATGAACCTTTGAGGGTGGCCGTCCGGCGGGCGGTCGGGGCCTGGATGCCCGTCTACGCCGAGTGCGGGGGCCTGATGTACCTGGCCGAGGGAATCCGGGACGCCCAGGGTCGGACCTACCCGATGGTTGGGGTAATCCCCGGGGTGGCGGCGATGGGCCGGGGCCGGGTACGCCTTGGCTACCTGGAGGTGGAAACCCTGCGTCCGTCCGCGGTGGGCCCGGCCGGCCGGCGACTGCGGGGGCACGAGTTCCACGCATCGGATTTCCCCCCACCACCCCCCGAGCGGGCCCTCTACCGGGTGTTAAATCAGCCGGGGCGGCTGGAGGGCTGGGTTTTAAACAACGTGGCGGCCTCCTACCTTCACCTGCACTTTATCGGCTGTCCCGAGGTGGCGGCCGCCTTCGTGGGGTGTTGCGCCGGTGAGGATTCTTTTAGCCGGTGACGTCCACGGCCACCTGCCCGGGTCGGACCGCCCGACCTGGGAGTTTCTGGCCGACCTGGTAAACTCGAGCCCCTGGCCGTGCCTGCAGGCAGGGGATATCGGCCGCTACCCGCCCCTCAAGAGGCCCCTCTACTTCATCTTCGGCAACAACGACTGGCCCCCGGCCGTTCCGGCCGACAATTATGTCAACTTACGACCCGGGGAGGCGGTGGTTCTTACCGTGGGGTCCGAGCAGCTCCGGGTGGCCGGCCTGAACGGGGTCTATGACCCCCTCTATTACCGGCGGCCGGAGCTTATTTCGCCGGCCGAGCGGA
Source organism: Dehalococcoidia bacterium (assembly GCA_034432015.1). GTDB lineage: Bacteria > Chloroflexota > Dehalococcoidia > JAUQQI01 > JAUQQI01 > JAUQQI01. Next base: position 928 of record DAOUCL010000150.1, on the reverse strand, counting down.
GCCTCTATTTTACGCCCGACGCCGTCGCCGCCTGCGCCCGCCTCCGGGAGGTGGACATCTTTCTGGCCCACGGGGTACCGGCCGGTTTCGGCCTGGGCCGGGAGCCCGACCATGCTGTGCCGATCCTCCGGGACGTCCTTGAAGCCGTTCGGCCCCGGTTTTTCGTCTGCGGCCACGCCCACCGGTTTGCCTACCTGACGGACCTCAAGACGAGCACCCGCCTCCTCGTTCTGGGGGAGCTTCGGCGAGAGTTTTACATCCTCGATGCCGCCTCCGGGAAGCTGACCCGTGTTCTTACGTCGGTCGGTTTGCCTCTTGCTGGCCTATTTGGTCGACTCGGCGGCCGGTGAGCCCCCGCCCCCGGTTCATCCGGTGGTCTGGCTGGGCCGGTGCCTTGACCTTTTGGAGGGGCTCTGGCCGCCCCGGGGTCGCCCGTCTGACCTTTACCGGGGCGCCCTGAGCCTGGGGGTGGCCGTTAGCGTCAGCTGGGCCGCCGGATATTGGCTATCCCGGCTGGCCGGCCGGATGCCGGGCTTGGCCGGCGTTATCGCCGAGGCCCTGGCCTTAAAGCCTGCCTTTGCCGGGCGGATGCTCTGGGCCGAGGCCCTGGAAGTGGCCGGCCTGCTGGCACGGGGCGACCTGGCCGGGGCCCGGAACCGGGCACGGTCCTTGGTAAGCCGCCCCACGGCCGGCTTAACCCCGGCCCTGGTGGCGTCGGCGGCCGTTGAATCGGTGGCCGAAAACCTCACCGACAGCATCGCCGCGCCCCTGCTGGCCTACCTGGTGGGGGGCCTGCCTGGGGCCTACGCTTACCGGGCGGTGAACACCGCCGACGCCCGCTGGGGCTACCGGGGGCCCTTTGAGTTCTTCGGGAAGGCCGCCGCCCGGACCGATGACCTGGCAAACCTGGTGGCGGCCCGGCTGGCCG
>DAOUCL010000149.1:0-14281 GCA_034432015.1 Dehalococcoidia bacterium | reverse complement strand
GCTCGGCGATGGTCCGGGCGGCCTCGGCCTCCAGCTCGGTGCCGATCTCGTCGATGACGATTACCTCGGGCATGTGGTTCTCTACCGCCTCGATCATGACGGCGTGCTGGAGGGTTGGGGTCTTAACCTGCATCCGCCGGGCCCGGCCGATGGCGGGGTGGGGAATGTCGCCGTCGCCGCCGATCTCGTTCGACGTATCCACAATGATTACCCGCTTGCGCAGGTCGTCGGCCAGGACCCTGGCGGCCTCCCGGAGCATGGTGGTTTTGCCCACCCCGGGCCGCCCGAGCAGAAGGATGCTCTTGCCCGACTCAATAAGGTCCTGAATTATCCGGACGGTGCCGTAAACGGCCCGGCCGACCCGCAAGGTCAGGCCGACGATCTTGCCCTGGCGGTTGCGGATGGCCGAAATTCGGTGGAGCGTCCTCGGAATGCCGGCCCGGTTGTCGTCCCCGAACTGCCCGATCCGGGAAACCACATATTCAATATCTTCCTCGGTAACGTCCCGCTCATTTAGAAAGATGTCGTCGCCGGGAAACCGTGCCTCCGGCCGCCGGCCGAGGTCCATCACGACCTCGAGCAGGTCGGACTTTCGGGGATGGGTGTACAGGGGCGCGGCGATGTCGGGGGGAACGACCGCCAGCAACGCCTCAAGGTCGTCGGTAATTACCTGCTGCAACCTCAACCCTCCTTCAAGCCCTTACTGGAACAAGCTTTTGTGTTTTAACCCGCACCGCCTGGTGACGAACCAGGCACGTAAACTGGCCCACCGGCTCAAAACCCAGCTCCGCAAGGCCGGCCGCCACGTGGGGCTGATAGTCGGCTACCAGACCAAGGACGGCCTTCTTGCCGCCGTGGCGGGCAAGGAACGGCCCCAGATGCTGGGCCACCGCCGGGCCCGACAGGTCCCGGGCCTCGACGGTGAGCTGAAGCTGGTCGTCGGCGGCCGTAAGCCGGGCCCAGAGGACCGGCTCGCCCACCTCCTCAACGATAAGCTGCCGGCCGCCCCGAAACCACTGCCGCCACTCCGTCAGGGTCATGGCCTCGGCCTGCCGGACGCTGACGGGCACAACCCGGCAGTAGAGGCGGAAAAGGGCCAGGTCATCCCCCCGCCGGCGGGGTCGGCCGGATGGGGGGCTGCCGGTCGGAAGCCTGATGGGACCGCCCCGGAAGAGGGTTTCCGCCTTGTACGGAACGAACCCGGCGGCCCGGGCCGCCCCGAGCAGGGGGCTTTCGCTGTTTAAGCGTAAATAAATGCGCTCGACCCCGTGCTGGGCGGCGTCGAGGCCCAGGCGGCGCAACAGCTCGGCGCAGTCCTGGGGCCGGCCGTCTGGGGCCCAAATTAGGCGGTCCACCTCCCAGTAGCGGCCGAAAGGGAGGGTGGAAACCAGGCCCGCCAGGCGGTCGCCGTCGTCGAAGAGGAGGGTATGCCAGCGGATTTCCAGGGAAACCAGCGGATTTAAAACCTTAAAGAGGTCCGCCCAGTCATCCCGTTCCCGCCCCAGGGCACGCCAGCCGTGGGCTTCATTCGGGTAGCCCCGCCTCTGCAGGAGAGCAAGCCCAACCAGGTCCGTCGGTCGGACCGGACGAATCATTACGGCTTTGGTCGCGATTTTACCCCTTTATATCTGACTCCGATTAGATATTAACTCAGCCCGGCCGGCACTACAAGCCCAGGCCGACGGCCAAAGGTAAGGCCTGCCGCCAGGGGCAACTCAACCCTCAAGGAGGTAACGGCGTCTTACCCAGGCGCTCAGGCCGTCCATAATCAGAACCACCGCAAGTACGGCCAGCAGGACGGTGGCCAGCCGGCCGTAGGCCAGGGTGCTGATGTAAACCTGCATGTAAAAACCGATGCCCCCGGCCCCGACCAGCCCCAGCACCGTCGACGACCGGATGTTGTACTCCAGCATAAAGAGGAGCTGGCTTAAGATAGCGTTGGCCGTCTCGGGCCAGAGGACGAACCGGACGATGTGGTGGCGCCGGGCCCCCAACCCCCGCACGGCCTCCAGCACCTCCGGGTCCACCCCTTCCAGAATCTCGGCGTAAAGCTTGGCCAGGTAGCCTACGGTATAAATGGCCAGGGCGAGGGTTCCGGCCAGGGGCCCCAGGCCGACGACGATGACCATGACCACCGCCCAGAGCAAGCTCGGCACCGTGCGGATTATCGCCACCAGCAGCCGCACGGCCAGCACCACCGGCCTGGGGAAGAGGGTCCGGGTTCCCAGGACGCCCAGCGGGAAGGAAAGGATAAACCCAAGGAAGGTGCCCGCAAAGGCCATCTCGACGGTTTCGGCCAGGGAGGTTAAAACCACCGGCAGAACGGAAAGGTCGGGCGGGAAAAGCTCGGCCGCAAACCGGCCGAAATTGGCCAGTCCCCCGGCGAGCCGGCCCGGGTCGAAAAAGCCCATCCGGCCCAAAATCCAGCCCATTACCAGCAGGAGGGCTAAGGCGCTGCCCAGGTCCCGCCAGCGGCGGAGGTCGGCGTCCCGGCCCCGAACCTTATCCGCCAGCGACCCTGGCCCCGTCATCCTCCGCCTCCACCAGGGCCCGGAAATCGGCCCACTCCAGCGACCGGGCCGGGCCCTGGTAGACCACCTGGCCATTTTTTAAGACCACGACCCGGTCGGCCAGGTCCTGAACGAGCTGGATCTCATGCAGGTTCATCAGGAGGGTAAGGTCCCGTTCCCGAACGAGGCCCCGGATGGTCTCAAGGATTCGGGCGGCCCGGGGCAGGTCTAAGTCCGACACGAACTCGTCGGCCAGAATCAGCCGGGGGTCCTGCATTAGGGTTCGGGCGATGGCCACCCGCTGCCGTTCGCCCCCGCTGAGGTTGAATACCCTCACCCGGGCCTTGTCCCCCAAACCCAGCATCCCCAGGTAATCCCGGGCCCGGGCTATCTCTTCCCGGGGAAAGAGGCCGAGGGCAGGGCCCCACCCGCCGTGCCGGGCCAGGGTTCCCAGGAGTACATTTTCTAAGGCGGTAAGGCCCCGAACCAGCCCGAGCTGCTGGGGAATGTAGCCCACCGCCTGCCGGAAGGTCCGGGGCGGCTCCCCCCCGAGCCGAAAGCCCATAACTTCGACCGTGCCCCGCTGGAAAGGCAGCAGACCGGCCAGCACCTTCATCAGGGTGGTTTTACCCGCCCCCGACGGCCCCATGACCACCCAGAGCTCCCCTTTCGGGACCCTCAGGTCTACCCCCCTAAGCACCCACCGGCCCGGCCGGTAGGCGAGCCACAGGTCCCGGACTTCCACGGCCGGGGATCCTTCGCTGTGGACGGCAAAATCGGCGGCCATCATGGGTTTATCCGCTCCGTAAAGGCGATTCGGGTTGTTTTGACGAACTGCTGGAAGGACCCCAGGTGGGTGGCGGCGTCGGACCGCTGGAAGCCCACAAAGAGGCCCGAAACGAACTGCCGCATCAAGGGGCGGTATTCGGGGGCGTTAAGCCCCAGCAGGGCCTCGATAACCCGGGAACGCAGGGGTTCTTTAAGGTCCTTGCTCACGACCACGGCGTGGGAGGGCAACGGGCCCTGCTGTTCCAGGACCCGGGTGTTAGCCAGGACCTCCCGGTAAAGGCTTTCGGGCACGTCCCCGGCGATGATAGTCACGTCCACCTGCCCGGCCTTAAGGGCTTCCCAGCACTGACCGTAGCCCCCGGCGAAGAGTACCTCCCCGAAGAAGGCCTTGGGGTCGACCTCGCCCTGGGTCGGCCGGGGCAGAAGGCCCAGCTCGATAAGCCTAGCCATCGGGGCGATGTAGCCGGAGCTGGATACCGGGCTCGGGAAGCAGGCCCGACGGCCCCGCAGCTCCTCCAGCTTCTGGTAGGGGCTGTCGGCCCGCACCACCCAGTAGGAGAAATAATAGGAGGCCTCCACCTTCTGCTGGCCGTGGACCACCTCCCGCACCTCGGCCAGGACCAGCTCGGCATTGGCCCGCTCCACGGCCAGCTGGGCGGGGAACGGCCCCATAAAGGCCACGTGGGCCTGGCCGAACCTGAGGGCTTCGATAACCCCGGCCTGGGTCAGGGGCACGTAGATTTCGACGTCCACATCCCCCAGCCGCTGCTCCAGGTACTGCTCCAGGGGTCTGGCCTTCTCCAGCATCTCGGCGGCCGAAAGGGTGGGCTGAATGGCCACCACCAGCCGGGTCTTGCCCGACGCCTGGGGCGAACACCCCACCAGGGCGAGGGCAAACAACAGCCCGAAAACCCCGATTAAAGACCTGACTGCCATGACTTTCCCCCAAAAGTTTTTTACGCAAGGCCGGGTCGGGGCCGCCGCTCCAGAACCAGAACGGCCACCCCCCCGAGGAGCAGGGCCAGCTGGGCAATGGCCGTTTCCCAGGTCGGGAAAATCCCCAGCCAGTCGATGGCCGGCAGGTAATCAAGAACCGAGGTCCGGTAACTTTCGGGCGAGGTCCCGGCAACCGCTGACTCGACCTGCTCCCAGATTTCCTCGAACTCGCCGAACCGGGCCCTGGCCGTTTGGATACCCCCGACCTGGGCGGTAGCCATGGCCTGGCGAAGCCCGGCCGTCGACCCGCCCAGAAGCTTCAGAGCCTGCTCCGACGGCGAAGCCGGCGGGTGGGTTAAAACCCAGAACACCCCGGCCAGAACCGCCAGGCCGAGCACCACACCGATCCCGAGCGCGACCTTTTTGAACATACTTTGACCCCCCGACAGCTTGTTTGGACAAAAACACCCCACTGGGGCCCCGGCCCTGCTATAATCTACGGGACCTGAGGACCCTGTTAGATTAATCTAACAGCCTGCATTTTTATAACCAAATAGTTTATTTTTGTCAAGGGGGTGGTCCGTTGGTTCGGGCAACGGCGGGTGGGCGTTCGGCCGATACCAGCCCGCGTGTCGAGGAGTATTTAGAAACCATCTACATGCTGGCCGAGGAGCGCCAGCCGGTCATCGGAGCCAGGCTGGCCGAGCTTCTGGGGGTTTCCCGGGCCACCGTCACGATGATGCTTCAGCGAATGGCCCGGGACGGCCTGATAACCCTGGACAGCCGTAAGCAGGTCGCCCTTACCCCGAAGGGTCAGGCCCTGGCCGAGGCCTCGATGCGGCGCCACCGGCTCATCGAGCGGTTTCTCACCGACGTGCTCGGGTTCGACTGGGCCAGGTCCGATGCCGAAGCCCACAACCTGGAGCACTGCATCTCGGCCGAGGTGGAGGCCGCCCTCAACCGTTTTCTCGGCTACCCTTCCCGTTGCCCCCACGGCAACCCGATTCCAGGCAACCCGCCCCCGGCCGACCTCCACCTGGAGCAGCCCCTTGACACCTTGCCCGTGGGCGCCTGCGGCCGGGTCGCCCGGGTTGCCGAGCCGGTGGAAAATGCCCTGGCCGTCCTCCAGTACGTTCAGGAGCGGGGGCTCAAGCCCGGGGTGGCCGTAAAGGTTTTAGACTACGGCCCCCGGGGCGATAGCCTGGTGGTGCTGGTGGGCGACCGGCCCGTCTCCTTCGGCCGGGATGTGGCCCGGTTTGTCTTTGTCATTCCCGAGGCCGAAGAAAGGAGGGTTTCCCCGTGAAGTTCGGCCTGACCCTGCCCCACTTCCGGCAGGTGGCCTCGCCCGAGGCCATCGTCGAGTTCGCCCGGCGGGCCGAGGAGCTCGGCTACGATTCCCTCTGGGCAACGGACCACGTGGTTGTCCCCGAGACGGCCGTAAGCCGCTTCGGGGACATCTTTTACGAGCCTTTAATCGTCCTGGCTTACGTCATTCCTGTCACCCGCCGGATAACCCTGGGAACCTCGGCCCTCATTTTGCCCTATCGCAACCCGGTGGTGACCGCCAAGATGCTGGCTACTATCGACGTGCTTTCGGGGGGCCGGACCATCTTTGGGGTGGCCGCCGGCTGGGCCGAGGACGAGTTTAATGCCCTGGGGGTGCCCTTCCACGAGCGGGGCCGGTTGACCGACGAATATATCCGGATTTTTAAGGCCCTCTGGACCCAGGATGTGCCGGAATTTGAGGGCCGCTATTTTAAGATTCGCAACGTGCGGTTTGCGCCCAAGCCCGTCCAGAAGCCCCACCCGCCCCTCTGGGTCGGGGGCAACTCGGAGAAGGGTATCCGCCGGGCGGTCCGATTCGGGGACGGCTGGCACCCGACCCGGCCCCAGATCCCGGACCTCAAGCAGGCCCTGGCCGTTCTGACCCAGTACTGCCAGCGTTACGGCCGGGACCCGAAGTCCCTGGTGATATCAGCCCGGGAGCCGTTAAAAATCCTCGACCGCCGGGAAGAGGGCTACCGCCGGATCCCCCTTATCGGCACCCCCGACGACATCGTCGGCGACCTGCGCCAGCTTAAGGAGCTGGGCGTCCAGCACTTCGTGCTGGATACGTTCTACAGCGTGCCCGAGCTCGACCGGGAAACCCTGGCGGATGCTTTCCGGACCATCGAACGGTTCGCCCGGGAGATCCGGCCCGCCCTGGCGGACTGAGTTAACCGGCCGTGGAAAGAAGCCACGACTGGGTCCCCCAGCAGAGTGGGACCTGGAACACGCCCGGAGCGACCTGGAGCTAGGCTATTATGACTGGGCCTCTTTTTCGGCTCAGCAGGCGGCCGAGGAAGCCGCTAAGGCTGTCTTCCAGAAGCTTGGGGCCGACGTCTGGGGCCACTCGGTAGCTGACCTCCTGGCCGAACTCGGAAAGCGGATTCCCGTGCCGGAGGAACTCATGGAAGGGGCGCTGGAGCTGGACAAAGTTTACATACTGGCCCGCTACCCGATGCGCACCCCTCGGGAGCGCCCCGGGACAGGTACACCCGGCGGGAGGCCCAACGACTGATTTCCTATGCCGAAAGTATTGTCAAGTTCTGTCAGGGTCTTTTATCCGGAGCTGAGCCCGGCTGATATTATCCGCCGGCTCGCTGAGCGGCTGCCGGGCCTCAACAAGAAGCTACCGCTGGAGCGGGTTGTCCTTTTCGGCTCGTATGCCCGGGGAAATTACACAGCCAGCAGCGACATTGACCTGCTTGTTGTCTACCGGGGCCGAAGGCGGGCCGACGCCTTCGCCACCGTCAAGAGAACCCTGGACCTGCCCCGGCTTGAGCCCCACGTCTATTCCCAGGTGGAGGCGAGGCAACTCGCCCGGGTTATCGACCGGATGGCCGACGGGGGCGTGGTCTTGTGGCCCCGGGCGGACCGATAGGGCCTTACGGGGCGTTTTCAGGCCCCCGCATCCGGTAGGCCTCGATAAATCGGACGATTCGGGCCTCGTCAAAGTCTTCGAGGGTATCGATCCGGGTCCAGGCCGTCAGGGCGATCCGGTAAGGCATGTTGGGGTACGGGGCCAGGATCACGTGGGACGGGTAGCGCTTGACGATGGCGGCCAGCTTCTCGACCAGGTCCGGGCAGTCGCAGTTGTATTGGATAAGAATTCCCCCGTGCTCGAGGTTGTGGACCTGAAGCTCGTCGGGGATCGGCTCGGTGTGGATGCCCCAGGGGGCGGTGGAAGGCCAGTGCCAGCCGGAGGTTGGGGGCGTCGTGTTATACAGCGGGTGGGGCTGACCAGGCAGGATGTGGTCCCGGCCCTGGTCGGGCACGAACCGACCGGGCAGGGTGCTGGTGGCCGGGGCCGGTCCGGCCCCGCCCCCCGCCGGGAGGACGCCGGTGTAAGGTAGAACGGGTACGGCGATGGCGACGATGCCGATTACGGCGATTAAGGCCAGAAGTCGCTTGTCGGCACCCTGCTTCGGACGCCTTCGCTTTACCATAATTCCAAAGGGTTTTATACCACAAAATCGTAAAGGGCCGGGACCTGCCGCCAGCCCTTGAACCCGGATTCGGGCGGGCCTTAGACTTTTGCGGGCGATCCCAGGCTATGCGGGCCGTCGACCTCATTTACAAAAAGCGCACCGGCCTTGAGCTTACCCCGGCCGAGCTGGAATACCTGGTCTTCGGCCACCTTCGGGACGAAGTCCCCGACTACCAGTTGGCGGCCTTCTTGATGGCCGTCTGCTGGCGGGGCATGACCCGGGCCGAAACCTTCGCCCTGACGGACGCAATGCTGCGCAGCGGCCGCCGGCTGGACCTTTCGGCCTTTGGGGTTGTTGCCGACAAGCACAGCACCGGCGGGGTTGGGGATAAGGTGAGCCTGGTGGTGGTCCCCCTGGTGGCCGCCCTGGGGGTTCCGGTGGCCAAGATGTCCGGCCGGGGCCTGGGCCACACCGGCGGCACCCTGGATAAGCTTGAGTCTTTCCCCGGTTTGCGGGTGGAGCTTTCTGAGGGGGAGTTCCTGGCCCAGCTCGGCCGGGTCGGGGCGGTCATCGCCGGCCAGAGCCCCGAGCTGGCCCCGGCCGACGCCAAGATCTATGCCCTGCGGGACGCCACCGCCACCGTCGACTCTATCCCCCTGATCGCCGCCAGCATCATGAGCAAAAAGCTGGCTGCCGGCGCCCAGGTTATCGTCCTCGACGTTAAGGTGGGCCGCGGGGCCTTCATGCGGCGGCGGGCCCAGGCCGAGCGGCTGGCCCGGCTCTTGGTGGAGGTCGGCCGGGCGGCCGGCCGCCGGGTGGAGGCGGTGCTTACGGACATGAACCAGCCCCTGGGCCGGACGGTGGGCAACGCCCTCGAGGTGAAAGAGGCGGTCTCGACCCTACGGGGCGAGGGGCCCGAAGACCTGGTGGCCGTCTGTACCGAGCTGGCCGGCCGGATGCTCTGGCTGGCCGGCCGCTATCCGGACCTGGAGGCGGCCCGCCGGGCCGCCCGGTCGGTGCTGGCCGAGGGGTCGGCTCTGGGCAAGCTTGCCGAAATCGTGGCCGCCCAGGGCGGGGACCCGGCCCTGGTCTGGGAGCCCGAACGGTTGCCGACTGCCCCGGTGCGCCGGACGGTGGTCGCCCGTCAGCCCGGCTACGTTACCCGGCTGGATGCCCGGGCGGTGGGGGAGGCGGCGGTGAGGCTTGGGGCCGGCCGGGCGAAAAAGGGCGACCCCATCGACCACCGGGTGGGGTTTGTGTTCTACCGAAAGCGGGGCGACTGGGTTTCGCCGGGGGAGCCCCTCTTCGAGGTCCACGCCCGGACCGAAGCCGAGGCCGACCTGGCCGCTAAGGCCGTCCTGGAAGCCATCGGCCTCGGCGACCGGCGGCCGCCCGCCCGGCCGGTGGTGCTGGGCACCGTGACGGCCGCGAGCTTGGAACCGGGGTAATCTTCTAGTAGCACGTCCCGGATTTTGGGGTGCCTTCTGGGCAAAGGCCTCCCGCAGGATCTTGTTAAGGTCTTCGGCCGACCTGACGCATTCGGGGGCACTCTTCGTTTCCCGGGCGATGCGTTCGACCCCCTTGGGGGGTAAGGTGGCGCATCATGAACCCGATTTCCCCTGGTAGAAGCCAAAGCGGGCCCCGGAAAGCGCTCCGAAAGCAACTCCATCGTCCGCTTTAAGGCGACGTTCCGCCGGCCTTAAAGTTCTAGTAAAGGCCGATGCGCTTGCCGTTAAGGTCAGGAGGCCTTGGCGCAGGCTCCAGATGGGTCTTTACCGACTTGGCTACCGGATTGAAAACTCTGAATAACGTCCCGACTATTTATCAGGCTCCCGAACCGGCGAGCCGTATTTTAAGCAACCGGGAGGCGGCCGCTAAGACATCTCCGACCTGCGGTAAAACTGCCCGTTCCAGCCGCCGGTTATACGGGACGGGGGCATCGAGGCCGCCGACCCGCAGCACCGGCCCGTCCAGGTCGTCGAAGGCCAGCTGCTGAATCGTGGCCGTCAGCTCCGCCCCAAACCCGCAGAACCGGGCAGCTTCGTGGGCCACCACCGCCCGGTGGGTTTTTCTAACGGAGTTTATGACCGTCTCAATATCCAGCGGTTTGAGGGTTCTAAGGTCGACCACCTCCGTACTGACCCCTTCCCGGCTCAAAGCATCCGCCGCCGTAAGGGCGAGCCCAACCGCCCGAGAGTAGGCGACCAGCGTAAGGTCGCGCCCTTCCCGGACCACCGCCGCCCGGCCGATGGGGACCGTGTAATCTCCCGAAGGCACCGGTCCCCGGGTAAAGTAAAGGGCCTTGTGCTCTAAAAGGGCCACCGGGTTATCGTCCCGAATGGCCGCCTTTAAAAGCCCTTTGGCGTCGGCCGGGGTGTACGGGGCAACCACATACCAACCCGGGATGTGGCAGAAGATGGCCTCCAGAGACTGGGAGTGGTGGGCGGCTTTGCCCCCAGTTGCGGCCGAGCCTTGCTGGGTCCGGACCACCAGGGGCGCTTTGCGCTGACCGCCGGAAGTGTACCTCGCCTTAGCGATGTGGTTGAAAAGCTGGTCGGCACAGACGAAGATAAAGTCGACGAACATTATCTCCACCACCGGCCGGTAGCCCGTTAGGGCCAGCCCCAGGGCCGCCCCAACAAATCCCGCCTCCGAGATGGGGGTGTCCATAACCCGGGCCGGCCCGAAACGTTCCAGTAAGCCCCGGGTGACGGAATAAAGGCCGCCGAATTCCCCGATATCTTCGCCCAAAAGGACAACCTTGGGGTCCCGCTCCATCTCCTCCAGCAGGGCCTCGTTAAGGGCCTGGGCGTAAGTTAAAACCCGAGTTGTAGCCTTATTCAACGTAGACATAGCGGGTAGCCTCCGCAGGGTCCGGTTCGGGGCTCTTTCGGGCAAACTCCACAGCTTCTTCGACCTCAGCCTCAACCTCGGCTTCAAGTCGCCTGATTTCCGCCTCGGCAACTCCCCTTTCTTGCAACCGCTGCCGGCCAATCAACAGCGGGTCGCGGGCACGCCACCTTTCGACCTCCGCTTTGGGCCGATACGTCTCGGGGTCGCCGAACATGTGGCCGCACAGCCGGTAAGTCACCGCCTCGATAAGGGTGGGTCCCTGCCCGGCCCGGGCCCGGGCCGCCGCCTCGGCCGTAACCCGGTAGACGGCCTCCACGTCGTTGCCGTCGACGACCACCCCCGGAATCCCGTAGGCGCAACCCCGGTCCGCCAGCCTCGCTATGCTTGTGCCCTTCCAGACGGGGGTCATCTCCGCATACTGGTTGTTTTCGCAGAAAAATATGACGGGCAGCTTCCAGAGGGCAGCCAGGTTAAGGGATTCGTGGAAGGTTCCCTGGTTGGTAGCCCCGTCGCCGAAGAATGTTAAGGCCACCTGGTCCGAGCCCGAAATCTTGGCCCCCAAGGCCGCGCCCACCGCGATGGGGATGGCCCCGCCGACAATGCCGCTTGCGCCTAAGTTGCCTACCGAAAGGTCGGTAAGGAGCATCGACCCGCCCCGGCCTCGGCAGAGCCCCGCCTCCCGACCCAGAAGCTCCGCCATTAAGCCCCGGACCGGCGAGCCTTTAGCCAGGGCGGCGCCGTGGCCCCGGTAGGTGCACGTAATGTAATCATCCGGCCTCAGGGCGGCACAGGCCCCGGTAACGGTGGCCTCCTGCCCGATGCACAGGTGCAGGGAACCGTAGGCCTCACCCTGGGCGAAAAGCTGCTCGAGGCGCTCTTCCGCCCGCCTGATAAGATACATTGTTCTGTAAAGCTTTAATAAGTTCGGCACAGCCATACCCTACCCCCACAAGCCGACACTCACCGTAACTTTTAACCCTAACCTTACCCGGAGATTGTGATAAATATCACATTCTAACGGGTAAATTTTGTGGCCCGTTTAGGTCGACGTGGTTTACCCGATCGGGTAATGCATAGTCTGGGTCAGGCAGCCGCTACGGCCTGCTTGTCGAGGGGTCGCTGAGTGGAAGTCCCGGGCCTACGCCTTCAGGGTTGGCGTTCGACCCAGCCGGCGTAGGCCCAGCCCATCTGCCCGGTGGCAACGACTTTGACTTTGTACCACTTGGCCGGCGATTCCAGCTTCGGGTCGAGGACCTCACCGGCCTTGCTGTCGTGAAGCTCAAGCCGGGCCCCCATGGGCACAAAGGCCAGCCGCTCCGACCCGGTGGCGGCGTCGGCCCGGAGCCAGAAGTCGATCTTGGCCGTGGCCGGGTAGGGCGGTCCGGCCGGCTGGCCGCCCCGGGGGCCCGCAATGCTGGAGATGGCCAGAAAACCGGCGATTATCAGCGCAAAGCTGAGCACCACCAGGCCGATCAGGCCGTAGACCCGCATCGAGTGTCGCCTCCGAACCCGCTGAACTTCCGGCGGGACCCCGGTGGTCCGAACGGTGGCGGGTTGCCAGTAGTCAGTTTGAAGCATCTGGACGCACCGGTGGTCGTACTGGTCGACCAGCGCCAGCTCCCGCTCACCCCGGAGCAACGGATGCCGGCACCAGCCCTTACCCCGCAGGGGCGACGGCTCGTAAAAATAGCACGTCCCGCACCGCCGGCGGGCGGCCGGGGATGGCGCGTCGGGCAGGTGAGCCGGCTCGGCCACGTTACCTCCTGTCGCCGCGCAAGTTTAACCGATCTGCTAGCTGCTTTCAAGCCCCCGCAACGCCCAGGAGAGCACCAGGCTCACGATGCTTACGACCAGGGCCCCCAGAAAGGCCGCCCAGAAGTCCCGAACCCCAAACCCGAGGCCTAGCGCCCGGGAGACTTCGGCCGTAAGCCAGAACATTAAGGCGTTAATGACCAGCGTAAAAAGCCCCAGGGTCAGCCAGTTTATCAGGCAGGTCACCAGCAGGGCCAGGGGCCGGATGAAGGCATTCACCAGCCCAAAGATGAGGGCCACCAGCGCCACCGTCTCGGGCCGGCCGACGTCGAGCTCGACCCCGGGCACGACCCGGGCAGCAACCACCAGGCCGACGGCGTTGAGCACCAGCCGGACCAAAAACGCCCTAATCACGCCCCATTATATCCACTTAAACATCCGGTCGAGCCGCCGTCTCACCTCAAGCCCCCAGCCCGGTGGCAGGCCGAACCGGTCGGGGTCGGCCGCAACCTGCAAGGTTACGGCCTGACCGGCCTTGACCTGCCCGGCAACCGCCGAAAGGAAATCCAACCCGAGGATTTCGGGCATCTCCGGCCCGAGCCAGATAACCAGCCGGGGGCGGCCGAAGAGCGGCCGGTCCAGCCGGCCGAAGCCGAAGAGGCGGCCGTCGGCCTCACAAACCCAGCTCCGGATTCGCCGGCCGGAAAGGAGCAAATCGGCCGGCCTGAGCCGCCCGAGGAGGGCCCCCACCTGCCACTCCATCAGCCGCAGGCGCCTCAAATTTATGGGGTCAAGGCCGGCCAGACCCCGCCGGGTCACCCAGTCCCGGAAGGCCCAGGGGCGGATGTTGGGGCTGCGCACGGGTAAAAGTTCCGGGATCCGGCCCCGGTACTCGGTCAGCCGCTCTAAAAAGTCAAACCCAAGGCCCAGGTAAAGATTGCGGGCGGGCAGGTTGTCGGTTTCGACATCTAGGACGGCCACCTGCCCGCCGGCCGACCGGATGTGTTGCAGGGCCAGGGTCATTAGTTGGCGGCCGATGCCCCGCCGCCGGTAATCGGGGTGGACGGCCACGTTAAAGATGAGCCACGCCCGGGGCAGGTAAGGGAGGCGGGCAAAGTTGACGTTGCCCACCACCCGCCCATCCTCCTCCCAGACGATCCCGGGCCAGACCCCCTGGAGGAGGGGCTCGAAGGGAACTAAAAGGGGCCCGAGGCCGGCCAGGAAGCGCAGGTCCCGGAACCTGGCCGCCTCCTCCCCGAAGGCCAGCTCCAGCAGGTCCAGGACGCCCCCCAGGTCACGGCCGAGGCGGAAGGGCCGCGGCCCCCAGCGGCCGACGGGCCCGGCGACAGTCAACCGACGGCGTCCCCGCCGGCCGGGGCTAGGCTCCGGATCCGGCTGAGCAGGTCGGCCATCTCCAGGGCCGCCAGGGCGGCCTCCGCCCCCCGGTTTCCCACCTTACCCCCGGCCCGCTCCAGGGCCTGCTCCTGGGTCTCGGCCGTTAGCACCCCGAAGACCACCGGCAGCCGGCAGTCCAGGGCCACCCGGCCGATGCCGCTGGCGGCCTGGGACGCAACGTATTCAAAGTGGGGGGTGGCCCCCCGGATGACGGCCCCAAGGCAAATGACGGCCGAGAAGCGGCCGGTTTCGGCCAGGGCCTGGGCGGCCACGGGCAGTTCAAAGGACCCCGGCACCCAGGCTATTTCGATATCTTCCGGCCGGACGCCGTGGCGGGTGAGGGCATCGAGGGCCCCTTCTAGGAGGCGGCGGGTGATAAGGTCGTTAAAGCGGGCCACCACGATGCCGAATCGGCGGCCTTCCCCCGAAAGCTTTCCCCGGTACTCGCTGGTCATAGCAGGTGGCCGAGCCTTTCTTTTTTGGTTTTAAGATAGCGGGCGTTGTAAGGGTTAGGCCCGATGACCAAGGGTACCCGGTCGACGACCTCGATGCCAGCCTCTTCTAAGTCATCAAGCT